>NZ_JBAJGT010000008.1:0-242564 GCF_036706555.1 Pseudomonas sp. JDS28PS106
TGTTGATACGCCTGAACGCCATGGCGCGGGATGGAACCCCGTGGAGGGATCAGCCGGTATGACGACGCCCGGATGAGGCGGGCTGCGCCCGCTCATCGGAGAGAGTCGAAAGACAGTTGGCTCCTACGGTTCGTACGGGCCGTAGGAGCGGATTCATCCGCGATCTGGCGCGAAGCGGCAGCATCATCAAACCGCGCAATATCACCCGCGCTCGGCAGGCACCGACGACAATTCAAACGGGCTGTTGCTGCGTCGCTGGTTGCGGTCTTCACGAGGGGTGGCGCCGAAGAAATTGCGGTAGGCGCTGGAGAAATGCGGGCCGGAGGAAAAGCCGCAGGACAGTCCGATCTGGATGATCGACTTGCTGGTCTGCATCAGCATCTGCCGGGCCTTGTTGAGGCGCAGTTCAAGGTAGTACTGGCTCGGCACCCGGTTGAGGTACTGCTTGAAGATCCGCTCCAGCTGACGACGCGAAACGCACACATGCTGGGCGATTTCGTCAGTGGTGAGTGGCTCCTCGATATTGGCTTCCATCAAGAGTACGGCCTGGGTCAGCTTGGGATGGCTGGAACCCAGGCGGTTCTGCAGCGGGATACGCTGGCGCTCGCCGCCTTCGCGAATACGCTCCACCACCAGCTCTTCGGACACTGCGCCGGCCAGCTCCGCGCCATGATCGCGCGAAAGCACCGCGAGCAGCAGGTCCAGCACGGACAGGCCGCCGCAGGCAGTCAGCCGGTCACGGTCCCAGTCGAACAGATGACTGGTAGCAATCACTTTGGGGAAGCGCTCGTTGAAATCATCCTGCCAGCGCCAGTGGACCGCCGCCCGGTAGCCGTCCAGCAGTCCCAGGTGCGCCAGCGGATAGACACCGGCTGACAATCCACCGATCACGCAGCCGGCTCTGACCACCTGTTTCAAGGCTGTAACCAGCGCCGGACTGACTGTGGCCGGCGGCTCGTCGGCCAGCAGGAACAGCTTCTGGAGACCCTCCAGCCGCCCCGACCACGGCTCGCCCGGCAGTCGCCATGCGCTGCCCTGCGCCTCGGTGCCCGCGATTTCAGTGTCGGCCTGCAGAAAGGTCAGCTCGTAGACGACCTCGGGATGAACGCTCTGGGCAACGCGCAAGGCTTCCTCGGCCAGCGCCAGGGTCAGCGCCTTGGTGCCGGGCCATACCAGGAAACCTATTCGATGGGCAGTCATTGAGTCATCCGAATACTTATCACCGCGCAAGACCGGCCCTCAACAGGACCGGTTCGAAACAGCCAGGACAGCTGGCGCGCTGCGCAGCATGCCTTGTTCTGCCGCAAAAGACACCGGCCACACGCCGCCGACCGTCACTTCAGGCTGCCCGAGAGGAACTGTTGCAGACGCTCGGTCTGCGGATTGCGCAACACTTCGCGCGGATCGCCGCGCTCCAGCACCACGCCTTGATGCAGAAACACCAGCTGGTTGGACACTTCACGGGCAAAACCCATTTCGTGGGTCACGACCACCATGGTCCGACCTTCCTGCGCCAGCCCCTGCATCACCTTGAGGACGTCACCGACCAGTTCCGGGTCGAGCGCCGAGGTCGGCTCGTCGAACAGCATGACTTCAGGTTCCATCGCCAGTGCGCGGGCAATCGCCACGCGCTGCTGTTCGCCACCGGACATATGGCCTGGGTAAGCGTCCTTGCGATGGCCGACGCCGACCTTGGCCAGATAATGCTCGGCTTTTTCCAGCGCTTCCTTCTTCGATACGCCCAGCACGTGCACCGGAGCCTCGATCACGTTCTGCAAGGCGGTCATGTGCGACCACAGGTTGAAATGCTGGAATACCATCGACAGCCGCGAACGCATGCGCTGCAGCTGTTTGGGATCGCCCGCCTTCAGGCCGCCGTCCTTGTTCGGCACCAGCTTGAGCTCTTCGTCGTTGAGCAGGATCTTGCCGGCATGAGGCTGTTCGAGCAGGTTGATGCAGCGCAGGAACGTGCTCTTGCCCGAGCCGCTGGAGCCGATGATGCTGATCACATCGCCTGCCTTGGCTGTCAGGGAAACACCCTTGATGACTTCATGACTGCCATAACGCTTGTGCAGGTCCCGGACTTCCAGTTTGTTCATGCTTTCGGTTCTCATAAATCGATCAATCACTGAGCAGGCGCCCTTGGCGCAGCGCAGTACGACCCGCCACTTTGGCGAGCCAGAATCCCGGTTGGGCGTATCGCAGCCGCTCGATGGCGAACAGGACGCCGGCGGTGCCCGCGCAGATGGTGCTGACCTGATCGGACAGCGGGTCGATGACTTCGAACAGCGGATCGCCGACCTCGACCACATCGCCCGCAGCACGCAAAAAGGTCACGACGCCCGGATGCGGCGCGTACAGCAGCTCGGTGCCTTCGAACGGCATGCCTTCGCAGGCTTCATGCGCTGCCCGCGGCCGCTCGCCGCCGATGAAACCCTGCTCGGCCAGGAACGCCAGGATGCCTTCGGCATGGGCCTGTGCGTCGAGCTTGCCGGTGTCGGCCTGCCCGCCCAGTTCGATAGTGGTCGCCAGACAGGCGAGCGGAATCTCGGCATCGGGAAAGATCCGCGACAGCCGCAACCAGGGCAGCGAACAGGCTTCGTCGAAGGAACTGCCGCCCGAATCCTCGGCCAGCAATGCGACCCGGACATCGAGATGCGCCGCCAGCGAACGCCACTGCGGCCAGTGCTGGGGCAAGGCGTACATGTGCAATGCAGCGTCGGCGTCGCAATGCAGGTCCAGCACCACGTCGGCGGTGCAGGCATGACCGATCAGCAGTCGTTGCAGCCCCTGCAGTTCGCTCTGCGCGGCGGGCAGCCTGCCCAGCGCTTCGCTCATCGCCTGCCGTATCAGCCGGGTATTGGCGCGCGGATCATCGCCCAACTGCCCTTCGAGCAGTTCGGCGACCGGCTCGCTCAGCTCGGTGAAGTCACGGTTGAAGTTCTTGCCGCTGCCGAACTCGAAACGCCCCTGATGCGCGCCTTGCAGCAGCTGGCCCAGACCCAGCGGATTGGCGACCGGCACCAGCTCGATGACACCCTTGAGCAGGCCCTGGGCTTCGAGTTCGCGCAGGCGTTTCTTCAGTTCCCAGGCGGTGCGCATGCCCGGCAGCTCATCGGCGTGGAGGCTGGCCTGAATGTAGGCCTTGCGCTCGCCACAGCCGAAACTGAACACACTCAGCTGACGCTGGGTACCCAGGGTGCTCCAGGGCAGCGGGTGATCGATTCTTTGCATGTCAGACCTTCCGTGGGGCCAGGTAACCCAGCCAGCGGCGTTCGGCGATCCGGAACAGCCGCACGAGAATGAACGTCAGGCACAGATAAAAGACACCTGCGGTGATATAGGCCTCGAAGGGCAGGTAATACTGGGCGTTGACCGTTCGCGCCGCGCCCGTGATGTCGATCAGGGTCACGATGGAAGCCAGACTGGTGGTCTGCAGCATCATGATCACTTCATTGCTGTACTGCGGCAGCGCGCGGCGCAGCGCCGAGGGCAGCAGAATACGCCGGTACATCTTCATCGGCGACATGCCGACGGCCCGTGCCGCTTCGATCTCGCCAGCGGGGGTCGCCTTGAGACTGCCGGCGATGATCTCCGCAGTGTAGGCGCTGGTGTTGATGGCGAACGCCAGACACGCGCAGAACGTCGCGCTGGACAACCAGGGCCACAGGAAGCTCTCCCGTACCGCCTCGAACTGCGCCAGACCGTAGTAGATCAGGAACAGCTGGACCAGCATCGGCGTGCCGCGAATCACGTAGGTATACGTCCAGGCCGGAAGATTGACCCAGCGGCGCTTCGAGACGCGCATCAGACCCAGCGGCAGCGCGGCGGCCAGCCCGATCGCCAGGGAAATCGCCAGCAGCTTGAGGGTGACGAGCATCCCGCTGAAGTACAGCGGCAGGCTGTCCCAGACGACGTTGTAGTCGAAGATCATAGGTCGGCAGCCCTCACGCCCACAGAGTAGCGCTTTTCCAGGTATTTCAGGGCGAGCAGCGAGACACTGGTAATGACCAGGTACAAGGCCGCGACCGCCAGGAAGAAGGTGAAGGGTTCACGCGTGGCATCGGCCGCCTGCTTGGCCTTGAACATCATGTCCTGCAGGCCGACTACGGAAATCAGCGCCGTCGCCTTGGTCAGTACCAGCCAGTTGTTGGTGAAGCCAGGGATCGCGAGCCGGATCATTTGCGGTACCAGAATCCGGAAGAACACCTTGAAGCCGCTCATGCCGTATGCAAGTCCGGCCTCGGCTTGCCCCTTGGGGATCGCCATGAACGCCCCGCGAAAGGTTTCCGAGAGATAAGCGCCGAAGATGAAACCCAGCGTCGCGATGCCCGCCGCCATGGGATCGAGATCGATGTAGTCTTCGAAACCCAGCATCGGCGCGACGCGATTGAGCAGATCCTGACCGCCGTAGAAAATCAGCAGGATCAGAACCAGATCGGGAATGCCGCGAATCACGGTGGAATACAGGTCGCCGAGCCAGGCCAGCCAGCGGACCGGCGACAGGCGCAACGCAACGCCGATCAGACCAAGAACGATTGCCAGGGCCATCGAAGACAGAGCCAGCTGCAAGGTCAGCCAGGCCCCTTCGAGGATCACAGCCCCGTAGCCTTTCAACATGTTTTGCGGTCCTCAAGCGTGTAATAAAAATGGCGCAAACCAGGCTGCCCTGTTTGCGCCATCTGAATGTTACCGACGGTTATTCGCCGTAGATGTCAAAGTCGAAATACTTGTCCTGAATGGCTTTGTACTTGCCGTTGGCGCGAATCGCCGCGATGGCCGCATTGATGCGATCCAGATTGGCCCTGTCGCCCTTGCGCACGGCGATACCGATGCCGTCGCCGAAGTACTTCGGATCGGAGAATGCCGGCCCCACGAAAGCGTAGCCCTTGCCAGCGTCAGTCTTGATGAAGCCGTCCTGCAACAGGGTCGCGTCGGCAACGGTGCCGTCGAGGCGGCCGGCGCCGATATCCAGATAGATCTCGTTCTGCGAGCCGTACGGCGTCACGACCGCGCCCAGCGGCGCCAGTACGTCACGGGCGAAACGCTCGTGGATCGAGCCGCGCTGCACACCGATCTTCTTGTCCTTGAGCTCGGCGAGGCTGTCGCTCACCACCGTGCCTTCCTTCATGACCAGACGCGCCGGGGAATTGTAGTACTTGCCAGTGAAGTCGACGGATTTCTTGCGGTCTTCGGTGATGGACATCGAAGACAGGATAGCGTCGATCTTGCGAACCTTGAGCGCCGGGATCAGGCCGTCGAATTCCTGCTCGACCCAGGTGCACTTGGCTTTCATCTCTTCGCACAGCGCGTTGCCGATGTCGTAGTCGAAGCCCACGATGCTGCCGTCCGGCGCCTTGGAGGCGAACGGAGGATAGGCCGCTTCGATCCCGATTTTCAGGGGTTTCTCGTCCGCGAAGGTTGGCTGCGCGAGCACGGACAGCGCGAGCGCGCCAATAAGCATGAGCTTTTTCATTTAGGACTCCATCGGTGAAGCACGACTAAGGCAGAGTGAGCGAAAGCCCAATATGCGAGGGACACCAAAGACAATGCCAGGCTCTACGGACAAGCCCGTGGCTGATAGAGAAGCATTTTAGCGGCACGATCATTGTCGATATTTCTTCAATGCGACAAATAGTTACGAATACACCAGCATACCCGCTTCAGTCTATTGACAAACCGGGATGTTCGTGATCGTGGAAATCATGCGAAAAAATAGCGTGGCAAAAAACCCGCCCATTATTCGCGTACCCTCCCGATCAGGCAAGCCCGACGTGCGGATTCGCCGACACTCCCGGCCAACGAAAACGCCCCGCGGCCGTACGGCCAGCGGGGCGTCTTCACGTCAGGCAAGGATCAGGCGACGTTCATGGTCTTGTGGGTATCGATCAGGTGCTGCACTACGCCCGGATCGGCGAGAGTCGAGATATCACCCAGCGAATCGTACTCGGCCGTGGCGATCTTGCGCAGAATGCGGCGCATGATCTTGCCCGAGCGGGTCTTGGGCAGGCCTGGCGCCCACTGAATGAAGTCCGGCGAGGCGATTGGTCCGATCTCCTTGCGCACCCAGTTGCGCAACTCGATGCGCAGCGCTTCGTCGGCGACTTCTCCGGCATTGAGCGTGACGTACACGTAGATGCCCTGCCCCTTGAGGTCGTGAGGCACGCCGACCACCGCGGCCTCGGCGACTTTCGGATGCGCGACCATTGCGCTCTCGATCTCGGCGGTACCCATGCGGTGACCGGATACGTTGAGCACATCGTCGACGCGACCGGTGATCCAGTAGTAGCCGTCTTCGTCGCGGCGCGCGCCGTCGCCGGTGAAGTACATACCCCGGAAGGTCTTGAAGTAGGTGTCGACGAAGCGGTCATGGTCGCCGTACAACGAGCGCGATTGGCCCGGCCAGGAATCCAGGATCACCAGATTGCCTTCCGCCGCACCTTCGATCAGGTTGCCCAGGTTATCCACCAGTGCGGGGATCACGCCGAAGAACGGACGGGTTGCCGAACCGGGCTTCAAGGCCGTGGCGCCCGGCAGTGGGCTGATCAGGATGCCGCCAGTTTCGGTCTGCCACCAGGTGTCGACGATCGGGCACTGCTGCTTGCCCACCGTGTCGTAGTACCAGCCCCAGGCCTCGGGATTGATCGGCTCGCCCACCGATCCCAGCAGACGCAGGCTGGAACCGTCGGCGCCTTCCACGGACTTGGTGCCTTCGGCCATCATGGCGCGGATGGCGGTCGGCGCGGTGTAGAGAATGTTGACCTTGTGCTTGTCGATGATCTTCGACACACGGGTGATGTCCGGATAGTTAGGCACACCTTCGAACAGCAAGGTTGTCGCCCCGTTGGCGAGCGGACCATAGACGATGTAACTATGGCCGGTGACCCAGCCCACGTCGGCCGTGCACCAGTAGACCTCGCCTGGCTTGTAATCGAACACTCGCTCATGGGTCAGCGCGGCGTAAAGCAGATAACCGGCGCTGGTGTGCAGCACGCCCTTGGGCTTGCCGGTGGAGCCGGAGGTGTAAAGGATGAACAGCGATTCTTCGGCGCCCATTTCCTTCGGCGCACAAGTGCTCGATGCGACTTCCAGCAGCGCGTGGTACCAGATGTCGCGGTGACGGTTCCACTCGATTTCGCCACCGGTGCGCTTGCAGACGATGACCTTCTGCACGCTGCTGGTTTCCGGGTTGGTCAGCGCACGGTCGACGTTGGCCTTGAGGGCGGTCTTCTTGCCGCCACGGATGCCTTCGTCGGCGGTAATCACCACTTTGGAGCTGCAATCGATGATGCGGCCCGCCAGCGCTTCCGGCGAGAAGCCGCCGAAAACCACCGAATGGATTGCGCCGATACGCGCGCAGGCCAGCATGGCGACCACGGCTTCGGGGATCATCGGCATATAGATGGTCACCACATCGCCGCGATGAACGTCCTGGCCGCGCAGTGCGTTGGCGAATTTGCAGACTTCGGCGTGCAGCTCGCGATAAGTGATTTCGCGATGCTCGGAAGGGTCGTCGCCCTCCCAGATGATCGCGATGCTGTCAGCGCGCTCTTCGAGGTGACGGTCAAGGCAGTTGTACGCCACGTTGAGCGTACCGTCGGCAAACCATTTGATGTCGACACGGTGATCGTCGAAGGACGTCTGCTTGACGCGGGTGAAGGGTTTGATCCAGTCGAGGCGCTGAGCCTGCTCACGCCAGAAACCATCGGGATTGACTACCGACTGCTGGTACATCGCCTTGTAGGTGGCCTCATCCGTCAGCGTAGTCGCTGCGACCTCTGGGCGGACGGGGTACAGGGGAGCTGCACTCATCTTGGTTACCTCGGTGGATAGTTGTTTTTGTAGGTTCCTCTGTTGTATCCCGCTGCCTGATGCCGGGCCATTCGACGTTGGTCTTACCGGGCCGACCGCTCTCCCCGCCCGCCGCGGCCCCGGCGCAACGATTGTTACAGATTTGCCAATAAGCATTATCGAAAGTTTTAATTTCTATCCGTGCGCAAGACTCTTAGAATTGTCCTCGCCAACTTGGCAACACTTGGCAGCCCCCACGAAGGCTTGAAAAAGAATCCAAAGAATCAAACATGCATAATCCTCGACGGGTTACGCACCCACTCGCCTGAAAGAAGGTTAATACATCGTGAGAATCTCCCTGTTGGTTATCGCCCTTTGCGGTTTCAGCACTCTGGCCATGGCCGAAGAATCGGAAACCAAGGTCGCCGCGCAGAAAGCCCGGGTCGAGCAGTACACCTACGACTCGCATCCGGACATCGCCCGCGTGCTCTCCATCAGCCCTATCCCCAACGTTTGCGAAGTCGTACCGGCGCGCATGACTTACGAAGACCACCAGGGTCAGCGCCACATCATGAGCTACCAGGTGATGGGCAACGGCTGCAGCAACGGCTGATCTGATTTCGGCAATGAAACCAGCGCCCCGTCTTCTCACCGACGGGGCGGTTTTCAAACCGTCTGATACTTTCCGAACAGCTTCAAACTCTTCGCAAGTTAGTCGCTTATTTATATCGTTCCGTCGAGCGAAGTTATACGGCGCCTGTCATTTATTATCCTCCCTCGACAGTCAGAAAATTCCTGACACGCCCTCCTCATTCCTGAACTACGCTTGCAGGACAATAACTCCGCTCCAGGAGAATGACATGACCTGCACCTCTTACGTGGCGCGAGAGCCCGATGCCAACGGCTTCATTGCTTGGCCGCAAGCCGACCATGCGGTATGGCAGACGCTGATCTCCCGGCAACTGAAGGTGATCGAAAACCGGGCCTGCCAGGAATATCTCGACGGCGTGGAGCAGTTGAATCTGCCGCGCGACCACATTCCGCAACTGGGCGACATCAATCGGGTACTGGGCGCGACCACGGGCTGGCAAGTGCAACGCGTGCCCGCGCTCATTCCTTTCCAGACCTTTTTCGAACTGCTGGCCAGCAAGCGCTTTCCGGTCGCCACCTTCATCCGCACCGAACAGGAACTCGACTACTTGCAGGAGCCGGACATCTTTCACGAGATCTTCGGCCACTGCCCGCTGCTGACCAACCCGTGGTTCGCCGAATTCACCCATACCTACGGCAAGCTGGGCCTGAGCGCCAGCAAGGAACAGCGCGTGTACCTGGCGCGACTGTACTGGATGACCATCGAATTCGGACTGGTCGACACGCCTCAGGGGCGGCGCATCTATGGTGGCGGCATCCTTTCTTCGCCGAAAGAGGCGGTGTACAGCCTTTCCGATGTGCCCGAGCACCAGCCGTTCGATCCGCTGGAAGCGATGCGCACGCCGTACCGCATCGATATCCTGCAACCTGTCTATTTCGTGCTGCCCGAGCTCAAGCGCCTGTTCGAGCTTGCCCATCAGGACATCATGGACCTTGTCCAGCAGGGCATGCGGCTGGGCCTGCACGCCCCGAAATTCGCGCCTCGCCCCACCAGGGCAAGCGCCTGAACCCACAGACCCAGGAGCTTTACATGACGCCACTCAATCAAGCCAGCTGCGAAGCCTGCCGCGCCGATGCCCCGCAGGTCAGTGAAGCGGAGCTGCCGGAGCTGCTGCGCCAGATTCCCGACTGGAACATCGAAGTACGCGACGGGGTGATGCAGCTGGAAAAGCGCTTCCTGTTCAAGAATTTCAAATTTGCGCTGGCGTTTACCAACGCGGTCGGCGAAATTGCCGAAGCCGAAGGTCATCACCCCGGTCTTCTGACCGAATGGGGCAAGGTGACCGTGACCTGGTGGAGTCACTCGATCAAGGGGCTGCACCGCAACGATTTCATCATGGCCGCTCGCACCGACGAGGTGGCCAAGAGCGCCGAGGGCCGCAAGTAATGCATTTCAAGGATATCCAGCGTGTGCCGGGTGACCCGATCCTGGGTCTGATCGAGGCGTACGCCAATGACCGCAACCCCGACAAGTTCGACCTGGGGGTGGGCGTCTACAAGGATGCACAAGGCCTGACCACCATTCCTCGCGCCGTGAAACTGGCCGAACTGCGCCTGGCGGAATCGCAACTGACCAAATCCTACATCGGCGGACATGGCGAGCCACGCTTCGGCGCGCTGCTCAACGAACTGGTACTGGGTGCCGATTCCCCGTTGCTCACAGCCCGACGCGCGGGCGCTACCCAGTCGCCGGGCGGCACCGGCGCGCTGCGCCTGGCCGGCGAATTCATCGCCCAGTGCCTGCCCGGGAAAGGCATCTGGCTGAGCGATCCGACCTGGCCGATCCATGAGTCGATTTTCAATAAGGTCGGCTTGAAGGTCAGTCATTACCCTTATGTGGGTGCCGACAACCGTCTGAATTTCGAAGGCATGCTCCAGACCCTGCGCGAAGTGCCGCAAGGGGATGTTGTCCTGTTACATGCCTGCTGCCACAACCCGACCGGCTTCGATCTGTCCCAGGACCAATGGCGACAAGTGCTGGACATCGTGCGCAGCCGCAACCTGCTGCCGCTGATCGACTTCGCCTACCAGGGCTTTGGCGACGGTCTGGAAGAAGATGCCTGGGCGGTGCGCCTGTTCGCCGCCGAGCTGCCGGAACTGCTGATCACCAGTTCCTGTTCAAAGAATTTCGGTCTGTACCGGGAACGCACCGGGGCACTCATCGTCACCGCCGGCGACGCCGACAAACTGCTCGACGTGCGTAGCCAGCTGGCCAACATCGCTCGCAACCTCTGGTCCAACCCGCCGGATCACGGGGCGGCCGTGGTGGCGGAAATCCTTGGCGATCCCGAGCTGAAAAGCCTCTGGGCTTCGGAAGTGGAAGAGATGCGCCAGCGTATTGCGCAACTGCGCGTCGGGCTGGTGGAAGCCCTGACCCCGCTGGGTCTGGGCGAGCGCTTCGCGCACATCGCGCAGCAGCGTGGGATGTTTTCCTACACCGGCATCAATGACGATCAGGTCGCGCGCCTGCGCCAGGAGCATAGTGTGTACATGGTCAGCGCCGGCCGGGCCAACATTGCAGGCATCGATGCCGCGCGCATCGACCGACTCGCCAGCGCCATCGCGGCGGTCTGCGGGCGGTAAGCCGTCTGGAAGCCGGGGGGCACCCGCTGTCGCCCGGCTTCCGGCCTTCGCGAAACGACAACGGAAACCGGATTCCGTTTGGCGGGAAATGACCAACGGAGCAAAAAAAATCCGGATTGTCATTTTCACTGGGGTATCCTGCGCGGGCTTTTTAAGCACGGTTTACCCTGAGAGGGCGTTCATTCCCTCTGAAACCCCTTGCGAGGAGCGATGACGATGCACGAAATTCCAAACTTCCCACCAGGCCAACAGGAACCGCAGCAATCACCCCTGGCTCAACAGGAAATGGGGCAGACAGACGGCCTGCAAGCCACTGCGCCAGCCAAGCAAGAGCCCGCTTCCAAGCCTTGAGGCTTGACTAAACGCCATCGTTTTCAGGTGTATCGAACCCGGCCAGACCGGCTTCATACGCCTGGAATGCCTACCGTGAAGACACCGCCATGACCGATTTCGATGATTCCCAAGCCACTTCGCTGATCGACGCCGCCGAGAAGATGATCGATATCTGGAACCGTCTCAGCCTGGAAAAACAGGCTGCCCTGTTGGCCCGTTTCGGCACCCAGGAAAACGCTCTGGCCGCGCTCATAACGACCCAGCTGGTGAACGCGGAAGACCGATAGGTTTCTGCTCGCCGCCGCGCGTTCTGCCCTGGTCTTTTTTCTGCTGTTTTTTCCTGTAGCAGCCCGCCCCCCGTTATCATGGCAACTTCGAAAGCTTGCTAAGGTTTTTCGCCTGCCTGCGTTCGACTGACTTTGCCCGCTCCACTGCCCAACTGGTCGTCTCCTCATGTCCGAACCTGAAGTTTCCGTCCCGCAGACCCCGATGGGGGTAACGCTGCTGGTCGTTTCCATTGTCCTTTTCACCTTCATCGGCTACCTGAACATCGGCATTCCGCTCGCCGTGTTGCCCGGCTTCGTGCACACCGACCTGGGCTTCGGCGCGGTAGTCGCCGGTCTGGTGATCAGCGTGCAATACCTGGCGACCCTGATCAGTCGTCCCTGGGCCAGTCGCATCATCGACAATCTGGGCAGCAAGAAGGCGGTGCAGATCGGACTGGCAGGGTGTGGCGTCAGCGGCGTGTTCATGCTGGTCCCGGTCTGGCTGGGGGACTGGCCGGTCGTGAGCCTGACCATCCTGTTCATCGGCCGGGTGATCCTCGGTAGCGCCGAGAGCCTGGTGGGCTCCGGCTCCATCGGCTGGGGCATCGGGCGCGTCGGTGCGCAGAACACCGCCAAGGTCATTTCGTGGAATGGCATCGCCAGCTATGGCGCCCTGGCGATAGGCGCGCCGCTGGGCGTCTGGCTGGTGAAGTCTTTCGGGCTCTGGACCATGGGCGTCAGCATCATGCTGTTGTGTGCCATCGGTCTGGCGCTGACCTGGCACAAACCCGGCGCGCCCATCGTGCATGGCGAGCGGCTGCCGTTCCTGCATGTGCTGGGGAAGGTTTTCCCCCACGGCATGGGTCTGGCGCTGGGCGGCATCGGGTTCGGCACCATCGCCACCTTCATCACGCTCTACTACGCAAGCAACCACTGGCCGGATGCGGCCTTGTGCCTGAGCCTGTTCGGCGGCTGTTTCATCCTCGCCCGTTTGCTGTTC
Source organism: Pseudomonas sp. JDS28PS106 (assembly GCF_036706555.1). Taxonomy (NCBI): domain Bacteria; kingdom Pseudomonadati; phylum Pseudomonadota; class Gammaproteobacteria; order Pseudomonadales; family Pseudomonadaceae; genus Pseudomonas; species Pseudomonas sp. JDS28PS106. The sequence goes on from NZ_JBAJGT010000008.1 coordinate 12,625, forward strand.
GGCAATTTCATCAACCGTCTGGGCGGGTTTCGCGTGGCGATCGTCTGCCTGTCGGTGGAAACCCTCGGGCTTCTACTGCTGTGGCTGGCACCGACCCCCACCCTGGCGCTGGCGGGCGCCGCCCTGACTGGGTTCGGCTTTTCGCTGGTGTTTCCGGCACTAGGCGTCGAAGCGGTGAATCTGGTGCCGGCATCCAGCCGCGGCGCGGCGGTCGGCGCCTATTCGCTGTTCATCGACATGTCATTGGGCATCACCGGCCCGCTGGCAGGCGCCATTGCGGCAGGTTTCGGATTTGTGTCGATATTCCTGTTCGCCGCACTGGCCTCGCTGTGCGGGTTGGGGCTGAGTGTTTATCTCTACAAACAGGCGCAGGCGGCGCGCCACTGAGAGAGCCAGGACAGCTTGGCACGGATCGATGTGGGAGGGACCTTGATCGCGACCCAGGCAACGCGGTCCGTCAGATAAACCGCGCCGTCAGCATCGCCAGCAAGACGGATCGCCGCCCGCTGGCTCCTACAGTCGTCATGCGCAAGTCAATGCTGAACAGCCTTAGAAATCCACCTTGCCCCGCCCGGCCTTGATCGAGCCACGCTTGCTCTTGGCTTCCAGACGGCGGGTTTTCGAGCCTAGTGTCGGCTTGGTGGGGCGGCGTTTTTTCTCGACCTTGCCGGCACTGAGGATCAGCTCGGTCAGCCGCAACAAGGCATCGGCGCGGTTCTGCTCCTGGGTCCGGTACTGCTGGGCCTTGATGACGATCACGCCCTCGCCGGTGATCCGGCTGTCGCGCAGCGCCAGCAACCGCTCCTTGTAGAACGGCGGCAGCGACGAAGCCTGAATGTCGAAGCGCAGGTGCACGGCGCTGGACACCTTGTTGACGTTCTGCCCACCCGCGCCCTGGGCGCGGATGGCCGTCAGTTCGATTTCAGCGTCAGGCAGATGGACGTTGTTGGAAATCACCAGCATGGAGATCTCTCCTCGCTCGAATGCCGCTACGCCACCGCCGCCGCGCCGCGCTTGACCTTCAACCGGTAGCACAGCCACATGACGACCAGCCAGACCGGAATCGCGTACACCGATACCTGAATCCCGGGAATCATCAGCATGATGCCGAGGATGAAGACCACGAACGCCAGACACAGGTAGTTGCCGTAGGGGTACCACAGCGCCTTGAAGGTCGGGACCTGCCGCGTGCGGTTCAGATGCTGACGAAACTTGAGGTGCGAATAGCTGATCATCGCCCAGTTGATGACCAGGGTCGCCACCACCAGCGACATCAGCAGTTCCAGTGCCTGGTGCGGCATGAAGTAGTTTAGAAGCACCGCCACCAGCGTGACCACGGCGGACGCCAGTATGCCCCGTACCGGAACGCCGCGCTTGTCCACCTGCGCGAACGCCTTGGGCGCGTCGCCCTGCTCGGCCATGCCGACCAGCATCCGGCTGTTGCAGTAGGTTCCGCTGTTATAGACGGACAAGGCGGCGGTCAGCACCACGAAGTTGAGAATGTGCGCCGCAGTATCGCTGCCCAGCAGGGAGAAAACCTGCACGAAGGGGCTGCCGCTGTAGCTGTCGCCCGAAGCATTGAGCGTACCGAGCAGCGTGTCCCAGGGCGTCAACGACAAGAGCACCACCAGCGCGCCGATGTAGAAAATGAGGATGCGGTAGATGACCTGATTGATCGCCTTGGGAATGACGGTCTTGGGTTGCTCCGCTTCGGCCGCGGTGAAGCCGAGCATTTCCAGGCCACCGAACGAGAACATGATGATCGCCAGCGCCATCACCAGCCCGCTCACGCCATTGGGGAAGAACCCGCCATGCTCCCAGAGATTGCTGACCGACGCCTGGGGACCGCCGGTGCCGCTGACCAGCATGTAACTGCCCAGAGCGATCATGCCGATGATCGCCACCACCTTGATAATGGCGAACCAGAATTCGGTCTCGCCGAACACCTTGACGTTGGTCAGGTTGATGGCGTTGATCAGCACGAAGAAGACCGCCGCCGACACCCAGCCCGGAATATCGGGCAGCCAGTAATGAATGTATTTGCCCACCGCCGTGAGTTCGGACATGCCGACCAGGATATACAGCAGCCAGCAGTTCCAGCCGGAAAGAAAGCCGGCGAACCCGCCCCAGTAGTTGTGGGCAAAGTGACTGAACGAGCCGGCGACCGGTTCTTCGACGATCATCTCGCCAAGCTGGCGCATGATCATGAAAGCGATGAACCCGCAGATCGCGTAGCCGAGGATCATCGACGGGCCTGCCGACTTGAGAACCCCGGCCGATCCCAGGAACAGGCCGGTGCCGATGGCGCCGCCCAGGGCGATCAACTGGATATGACGGTTTTTCAGGCCGCGTTTCAACTCACCCGAGGGCGAGATTTTTTCACTCATGGACATGACCACCTGGTTATTCTCGCCCCTCTGGCGGGAGCGGACTGCTGCGCAACGGCCAGCGACGGCCGGGAGCGGTTTGAAGCGGGATCGCGAAAAAGCCGGGCATTGTACACCCTGCGGGCGATGGCGGGCTTAACGCAAAGTCGACAGCTTCTGCGGGAAACAAAAACGCCAGTCTTCCGACTGGCGTTTTTGTCGTCCTCCTGCCGCAAACTTCTTCGCCGAGGCTCGTCGCGAGCAAGCTCCCTCACACGTGATCCGCGTGATCCGTGGGAGGGAGCTTGCTCGCGACTGCAGCGTCGACTACAGGCCTGCGATCACTGCGGCTTGCGACGTCCGAAGCCCGGACGCTGACCGGAACCTGCGGGCGGCCCACGGCGCTTGCCTGAAGGCGCATCGTCATCGACCAGCTTGATGCCCGGACGCTTCGGTGCTGGCTTGGCCGGGCGCTTGTTCATCTCGCTCGGACGTTCCGCCACAGGCGTGCCGCGACCACCTTCGGCCGGGCGCGAACGCGAGCCCGGTTTCCCGGAGTCCTTGCGCGGCGATGGACGCTGGCTCGAATCGCCGCGCGGACGATCACGATCGCTGCCCGGCACTTGTGGCTGACGCGGCGCGCGCTCGGCAGGCGCGGAGGCGCCGTTGGCCGGACGCAGGGTGCGCACGCGCTCGCCCTTGCCCAGAGGACGCGACGACTGACGCTGCAGGCGCTCCAGTTTTTCCTTGGTCTTGGCGTTCATCTGCGGCTGGGCCACAGGCGTCAGGCCTACTTCGGCGGACAGAATGTCGACCTCGTACTGACTCATTTCACGCCAGCGGCCCATCGGCAGGTCGGAGTTGAGGAACACCGGCCCGTAACGAACGCGCTTGAGGCGGCTGACCACCAGCCCCTGGGACTCCCACAGACGACGGACTTCGCGGTTGCGACCTTCCATCACCACGCAGTGATACCAGTGGTTGAAGCCTTCGCCACCCGGAGCCTGCTGGATGTCGGTAAAGCGCGCCGGACCGTCTTCCAGTTCCACGCCGCTCTTGAGGCGTTCGATCATCTCGTCATCGACTTCCCCACGCACACGCACCGCATATTCACGGTCCATCTCGTAGGAAGGATGCATCAGGCGGTTCGCCAGCTCACCGTCGGTGGTGAACATCAGAAGACCTGTGGTGTTGATGTCCAGGCGACCAATGTTGATCCAGCGGCCTTCCTTGGGACGCGGCAGGCGGTCGAACACGGTCGGACGGCCTTCAGGGTCGTCGCGGGTGCAGATTTCGCCGTCCGGCTTGTTGTACATGATGACGCGGCGCACGGTTTCGGCCGCTTCTTCGCGCTTGATCAGGCGACCGTCGACGCTGATGGCGTCGTGCATGTCGACGCGCTGACCGAGGGTCGCATCCTTGCCGTTGACCTTGATGCGGCCCTGGCCGATCCAGGCCTCGACGTCACGGCGCGAGCCGACGCCGATACGCGCCAGCACCTTTTGCAGCTTTTCGCCGGCCGGTTTGCTGTCCTGGCTGTCAGGTATGTCTTGTTCACTCATCTGGGCACCTCCCGGTGTGTCGAATCAGGCCGGGCACAAGCGTGGCCAGGCCTGTTGCCCGCGTGCCGCGCGGGGATGCGCGATGCCGCAGGGCGGAATACTGTGGAAGCCCGCGGCGCAGGTTTGCCGGGGGGTCGCGAATCATACGCTCATGTTGCGCAACGCGCATCAAAGGCTAGTCGAAAATTGCCGAGTCACTTCTTCTTTTTGCGACCGGTGGTCTTGAGCCGCTTGAGCCGCACGGCTGACTCGGCCAGCACTTCGCGCTTGTCATCCTTGTCGAGTTTTTTCCACGCCTTGATCTCCCGCTTGGTCCGCCCGCAGCCCAGGCAGACATCGTCATCGAATTTGCAGAGGCTGATGCAGGGGTTTTTGGTGGAGCTCATGGATAGCGGTTCTCGTGGTCGGTCATCGCCAGCAAGGCGGAACGCCGCCCCGGTGGCTCCTACAGACGCATACCGACCGTAGGAGCCAGCTTGCTGGCGATGTACGCAGCGCCCCTACGGCGCCTCATCCTCTGGTTCATCGCGCAACAAATCGTCGAAGTCTGTCTTGAGGCCCTGTTCCATGCTGTCGAGTTCCGCCAGCAGGCTGCGAAAGCTGGTTTCGTCCTTCGGCGCTTCGGGTTCTTCTTCGTCTTCCAGGGACGCATCGGCCAGGGCCTGAATGTGCGCGGGCACCGGGGCGTCTTCGAAATCCAGCGCAGGCTCGGTTTCCATCTCGCGCAGTTCGGCCAGCGGTGGCATCTCGTCGAGACTCTTGAGGTTGAAATGGTCCAGGAAACCCTTGGTGGTGGCGAACATCGCCGGCCTGCCCGGCACGTCGCGGTAGCCCACGACCCTGATCCATTCGCGCTCCAGCAAGGTCTTGACGATGTTGCTGTTGACCGCCACACCGCGCACGTCTTCGATTTCGCCGCGGGTGATCGGCTGGCGGTAAGCAACCAGGGCGAGGGTTTCCAGCATCGCTCGCGAATAGCGCTGTGGTCGCTCTTCCCACAGACGCCCGACCCAGGGCGAAAAACGCTCGCGGATCTGCAAGCGATAGCCCGAAGCGACTTCCTTGAGTTCGAAGGCACGCCCTTCGCAAGACTTGCGCAATACGTCCAGCGCCTTCTTGAACACCTTTGGGTCGGGCCGCTCGGCTTCTTCGAACAACTCGTACAAGCGCTCCAGCGTCTGGGGTTTTCCAGACGCCAGCAGGAAGGCTTCGAGCAACGGGGCCAGATCGCGGGGTTCGTTCAGGTTCATTCGGTCACTGCTCTACTCGGCTCGCGCCCGGACATGGATCGCCGCGAACGGCTCATTTTGCACCAGTTCCACCAGCGACTCCTTGACCAGTTCCAGCACGGCCATGAAGGTCACCACCACGCCCAGCCGTCCTTCCTCGGCGCTGAACAACTCGGCGAAGGGCACGAAGCCCGCGCCCTTGAGCCGTTCGAGCACGTCGCTCATGCGCTCACGGGTCGACAGCGCTTCACGACTGACCTGATGACTTTCGAACATGTCGCCACGGCGCAGGACCTCGGCCATGGACATCAGCACTTCCTCCAGGCTGACGTCGGGCAGCAGCTTGCGCGCCCGCGCCTCGGGGGCGTCCAGGCGGGGCACCAGCACGTCGCGACCGACCCGCTGCAGGGCGTCGATGCCTTCGGCGGCGGCCTTGAAACGCTCGTATTCCTGCAGACGGCGGATCAGCTCGGCACGCGGGTCGCCCTCTTCTTCCTCGACCTCCGCGGAGCGTGGCAGCAGCATGCGCGACTTGATCTCGGCCAGCATGGCGGCCATCACCAGATACTCGGCGGCCAGTTCCAGGCGTACGGTCTTCATCAACTCGACGTAACCCATGTACTGTCGGGTGATCTCCGCCACCGGAATGTCGAGGATATCGATGTTCTGTTTGCGGATCAGGTACAGCAACAGGTCCAGCGGCCCTTCGAAGGCTTCGAGAAAGACCTCCAGCGCATCCGGCGGGATGTAGAGATCCAGCGGCATCTGCGTGACCGCCTGGCCGTAGACCAGCGCGAACGGCAGTTCCTGCTGGGCGTCAGCCTGAGGGTCGAGCGTCTCGACGACGGTCATTACGCCTCGCCACCGAATGGCGTCGGATCGCCGCAGCCGACGCGAATCACCTTCGGATCACCCTCGGCCAGGCTGACCACGGTGGAAGCGGCGATCCCGCCCATGCCGCCGTCGATGATCAGGTCGACCTGATGTTCGAGCAGTTCGCGCATTTCATAGGGATCGCTCAATGGCACGCTGTCGCCGGGCATGATCAGACTGACGCTCATCAGCGGCTCGCCCAGTTCTTCCAGCAGCGCCTGGGCGATGGGATGGCTGGGCACGCGCAGGCCGATGGTACGACGCTTGGGGTGCAGGATCAGCCGTGGCACTTCACGGGTGGCGTTGAGAATGAAGGTGTAAGGCCCCGGCGTATGGGCCTTGAGCGCGCGGAATGCGCCGGTATCGACCTTGGCGAACAGCCCCAGCTGGGACAGGTCGCAGCACAACAATGTGAAATTGTGCTTGTCGTCGAGCTGACGCAGGCGCCGTATTCGCTCGATGGCGCTCTTGTCGCCGATCTGGCAACCCAGTGCGTAGGAGGAATCCGTGGGATACACCACCAGCCCGCCGGCCTTGATGATCTCCGCCGCCTGTTTGATCAGGCGCGGTTGCGGGTTCTCCGGGTGGACCTGGAAAAATTGACTCACGATACGTTCCTGTTCAGACGGCGGCAGTAGACGGTTCATGTTTGAATCTGCACCACAAGGGCGGCAAATCTTCAGGTACGGGGCGGTATATGCCGATTTCCGACCAGGCGCCAGGGCCGTGGAAATCACTGCCGGCGCTCACCAGCAGGCCGAACTCGCGCGCCAGGATGGATAAGGTGCCGACCTGCTCGGCCGGCTGCATGCCGTTGACCACCTCGATGGCATGTCCGCCCGCCTCGAGGAAATCGGCGACCAGTTTACGCCGTTTGCTGCGCGTAAAGTCATAGTGCGACGGATGCGCCAGGCTCACCCAGGCGCCGGAGGCCCGCAGCGTGGCGACGGTCTGCGCAAGCGTCGGCCAGTGCTGCTTGACGTCGCCCAGCTTGCCGGCGCCCAGCCATTTGCGAAACGCTTCGGCGCGATCCTTGACGTATCCGCCGCGCACCAGAAACTCGGCGAAATGCGGGCGGGCCGGCGCATTGCCGCTGTCGCCCAGTTCCTGCTGGATGGCGCGAGCCCCGTCCAGCGCGCCGGGCATGCCTTTGGCCGCCAGTTTGCGATCGATTTCCTCGGCACGCAGCCAGCGACCTTCGTGCAGTTGGGCAATCGCCTCGTTCAGCGCCGGTGCCTTCGGATCGAACGCATAGCCCAGCACATGAATGGTCGCCCCGCCCCAGGTGCACGACAATTCGACGCCGTCGATCAGTTGCATGCCCAGCGCGACAGCGGCTTCCCGGGCTTCGGGAAGACCTTCGAGGGTATCGTGGTCGGTCAGGGCCAGGACGCGCACGCCATGTTCGTGAGCACGGGCAACCAGTGCGGCGGGCGCGAGCGTGCCGTCGGATGCGGTGCTGTGGCAGTGCAGATCAACATTCATAGTGGTGCTTTCGCGGTCATTGATGTTTGTTATTATGCCGCCACATCCTGCTTCTGGCTGCCATTGTGAAACAATTCATCGATTTCATCCCGCTGCTCCTGTTTTTCATCGTCTACAAGACCGAACCTCGCGCCGTCGACATTCTGGGGCACAGCTACATGCTGGGCGGGATCTTCAGCGCTACCGCAGTGTTGATCCTGAGCTCGGTGGTGGTCTACGGCATCTTGTACGTCAAACAGCGCAAGCTGGAAAAGAGCCAGTGGCTGACGCTGGTCGCCTGCCTGGTATTCGGCAGCCTGACGCTGGCTTTCCACAGCGAAACCTTCCTGAAGTGGAAAGCGCCGGTGGTCAACTGGCTGTTCGCCCTGGCGTTCGCCGGCAGTCACTTCATCGGTGACCGACCGTTGATCCAGCGTGTCATGGGCCACGCGCTGACCTTGCCGCAGCCGGTCTGGGTCCGCCTGAACGTGGCCTGGATTCTGTTCTTCGTGTTCTGCGGCGCAGCCAACCTCTACGTCGCTTTCACTTATCAGGACTTCTGGGTCGACTTCAAAGTCTTCGGCAGCCTGGGCATGACGCTATTGTTCCTGGTGGGCCAGGGCATCTACCTGACCCGCCAAATGCATGACGCCGCACCCTCTTCCACGACCAAAACCGAGGACTGACATGCTCTACGCCATTATCGCCACCGACGTCGCCGATTCCCTGGACAAGCGCCTGAGCGTGCGCCCTGCTCATCTGGAACGTCTCAATACCCTCAAGGACGCCGGTCGCCTGGTGCTGGCCGGTCCGCACCCGGCCGTTGACAGCAATGACCCGGGTGCCGCCGGTTTCAGCGGCAGCCTGATCGTGGCCGAGTTCGATTCGTTGACCGCCGCCGAAACCTGGGCCAAGGCCGATCCGTTCGTGGCGGCCGGCGTCTATGCCAACGTCGTGGTCAAGCCGTTCAAGCAAGTCCTGCCATAGTCGCCCCCTGACCGCCTGCTTCAGAACAGCGAGGCCCGGCTCCTCGACCTTTGCCGCCCGATCAGCCACCGCCGCCCGTGACCACTGGCGGCGTTGCGATGATTGCCCTGTTGTGCGGTATATTTGCCAGCGGTTGGCGTAGGCAACGCCGGCAATGGCTAAATTGAGTGAGTCATGAGCGAGCTGTTACTTATTGATGATGACCAGGAGCTGTGTGAGCTGCTGGTCAGTTGGCTGGGTCAGGAAGGTTTCCAGGTGCGGGCATGTCACGACGGCAACAGTGCCCGCAGCGCCCTGGCGCAAATGGCGCCGGCCGCGGTGGTTCTCGATGTGATGCTGCCTGATGGCAGTGGCCTAGAGCTGCTCAAGCAGTTGCGCAGTGAACACCCGGATCTGCCGGTGGTGATGCTGTCGGCACGAGGCGAACCGCTGGATCGCATCCTGGGTCTGGAGCTGGGCGCCGACGATTACCTTGCCAAACCCTGCGACCCGCGTGAACTCACTGCCCGTCTGCGGGCCGTGCTGCGGCGCAGCCATCCGGTCGCATCGCCTACCCAGCTGGAGCTGGGCGACCTGAGCTTCAGTCCGGTGCGTGGCGTGGTCAGTATCGACGAGAAAGAACTGACGCTGACCGTTTCCGAAAGCCGCCTGCTCGAAGCCCTCTTGCGTCAACCCGGCGAACCGCTGGACAAGCAGGAACTGGCGCAACTGGCGCTGGGGCGCAAGCTGACGCTCTATGACCGCAGCCTGGACATGCACGTCAGCAACCTGCGCAAGAAGATCGGCCCGCACCCCGACGGCCGCCCGCGGATCGTGGCGTTGCGCAGCCGCGGATATTATTACTGCCTTTGATTTCGGGGAAACCCCCATCGCCAGCAAGCTGGCTCCTACGCGGAGGCTGTAGGAGCCAGCTTGCTGGCGATCAAAGCGACACCAGCTTTACAAAGCCTTTACCCTCCCCTGACCGCGCTTGACCTTGATCTCCCTAAACTGGGCTCCAACGGCAAACGAGCCGGACCAGAGACAAGGAGATTCACCATGCGCAAGACCCTGATCGCTATGATGTTCGCCGCTGCACTGCCAACCGTCGCCATGGCCGCGCCCGCCGGTGGTCCTGGCCCCGATTTCGATGCACCGGGCATGCACATGGATCGCGACCATCGCGGCCCTGGCATGCACCGCGGTCCAGGCCCCCTGGGCGAGCTGGACCTGAGCCGCGAGCAGCGTGCGCAGATCGGCAAGCTGATGGGCGAGCAGATGCACGAGCGTCGCGAGATCACCAAGCGCTACCTGGACAAGCTGCCGGCGGCTGACCAGAAAGCCATGAAAGACGAAATCGCCGCCAAGAAGGCCAAGACCGACAGCGATATCCGCGCGGTTCTCAAGCCTGAGCAGCAAAAGCAGTTCGATGACATGAAGAAGAAGCAGGACGAGCGCCGCGCTGAATGGGCAGAGTTCAAGGCCTGGAAAGCGGAAAAGGCCAAGAAGGCGCAATAATCGTCAAATCGTCCACCCGAACCCGGCATGCCCTGCATGTCGGGTTTCTCCATTGAGGAAACTCCGTGCGCTCATTGTTCTGGCGAATTCTGGCCAGTTTCTGGCTGGCTATAGCCCTGGTGGCAGGCCTGTCGATCCTGCTCAGTCATATGCTCAACCAGGATGCCTGGATCCTCAATCGGCATCCGGTTCTCAATCAAGTACCGCATGAATGGACGCGGATCTACGAAGAACAAGGCGCCGACAGCGCGCAGGATTATCTTCAGAACATAAAGCGCCGGCATCGAATCGACGTCCAGGTGCTCAACGACAGCGGCGAATCGGTGGTCCGCGGCACTTTTCCGCCTCGCGCGGCGGCCTTCGAAGCGCGCCAGCAGGATGGCGACCCCAGACAATTGCCATGGCGCCGTCTGACCACTGAATACACCAGCGAACGCAGCGGCGACACCTACCTGCTGATATTCCGCATCCCCCATCCCGAACTGGAAGACTGGCATCGCCAGAGTCTGATGTGGCCGCTCAGTGCGCTGGGCATCGCCCTGGTGGTCCTGACCCTGTTCAGCCTGCTGGTGACCCTTTCCATCACCCGGCCGCTCAGTCGCCTGCGTGGTGCCGTGCATGATCTGGGACAGACCAGTTATCAGCAGCACAGCCTGGGCCAGCTCGCCAATCGCCGGGACGAGTTCGGTGTGCTGGCGACCGATTTCAACCGCATGGGCGCTCGTCTGCAAAGCCTGATCGGCAGCCAGCGCCAGCTGCTGCGTGACGTCTCACATGAACTGCGCTCGCCACTGGCGCGGCTGCGTATCGCCCTGGCGCTGGCCGAGCGCGCGGAGCCGGCCGAACGGGAAAAGCTGTGGCCTCGGCTAGGACGCGAATGCGATCGACTGGAAGCACTGATCAGCGAAATTCTGGCTCTGGCGAGGCTCGACGCTGACTTTGGCAGCCCTGAGCCGGTGCGAGTCAAGGAGCTGTTGCAACGTCTCAAGCACGATGCCCAACTGGATGCCTCGTCGCAGACCATCGAGGTCGATGCGACCAGTGACCTGAGCCTGCAAGGCTGGCCGGACATGATCGAACGCGCGGTGGATAATCTCCTGCGCAATGCGCTGCGCTTCAGCCCGCCTGGCGCGGCTGTCGAAGTGAAGGCCCGAATGATCGAAGGACGCATGCAGATCAGCGTCCGGGATCACGGCCCGGGTGCGGCACCGGAGCATCTGGCGCAACTGGGCGAACCTTTCTACAGAGCGCCGGGCCAAAGCGCTCCGGGTCACGGTCTGGGGCTGGCCATTGCCCGACGCGCCGCGGAACGTCACGGCGGCAGTCTGACCCTGGGCAATCATCCGGACGGCGGCTTCATCGCCGTGCTGGATCTGCCGCCCGAGCCGATCGTGACGACGAACTGATCAGCCCTGCCAGGCCGAAACCAGCCCGCTCGCGTCGACTTTCTGGGCTTCGCGTGGCGGGTTCTGCGGCGTGCCCAGGTACAGGAAGGCAATAACCTCCTCGTCCGGCGCCAGGCCGAATCCCTTGGCGACCACCGGCGAGTAGCACAGCTCTCCGGTGCGCCAGACCGCGCCCAGCTCCATGGCATAGGCCGCGAGCAGCACGCCATGGGCCGCACAGCCGGCGGTGATCAACTGTTCCTTGCGCGGCACTTTGTAGTGATCCTGCAGCCGGGCAACCACTACCATGATCAGCGGCGCGCGCAACGGTCCCAGCCGCGCCTTGTCCAGCGCCTGTTGAGTCACCTCGCCGCCGCCCTGCTCCAGGGCCTGCACCAGCAGCTCGCCCATGCGCTCGCGCGCCGTACCTTCCACGGTGATGAAACGCCACGGGCGCAACTGGCCATGGTCGGGCGAACGCAGCGCCGCGCCCAGCAGGATTTCCCGCTGCGCGGCATCCGGGGCCGGGTCGATCAATCGCGGTACCGATACCCGATTGAGCAATACGTCGAGCGCTTCCATGGACTGTCTCCTTGAAAAAGTAAATGGGGCATTCTAGGGGTGTCGGCCATCCGGCGCGAGTCGCACCGCCTCCTCTGTGCAATGACGAACCCGACGTGCGCGAATTCAGGCTTATCGAAGGTGCCGATAAGCAGTTCGGTTTACTTGCTATCCGGCACAGGTAAAATGGCCGCCTTTCCACCTTCGAGTCAGAGCATTTCATGGCGTTGCCGACCCTGCGCATCATCGGATTCATCATCGGCATCTTCCTGATCACGCTGGCCGTCGCCATGGTCGTCCCCATGGCAACCCTGATCATCTACGACCGTCATGAAGACCTGCGCTCATTCATCTGGGCCAGCGCCATCACCTGTGTCGCAGGCCTGGCGTTGCTGGCCCCGGGTCGTCCGGCGCAGGTTCATCTGCGTCCGCGGGACATGTACATGCTCACCGTGTCGAGCTGGATCATCGTCTGCATCTTCGCCGCCATGCCGTTCCTGCTGACCCAGCACATCAGTTATACCGACTCGTTCTTCGAAAGCATGTCAGGCATTACCGCTACCGGCTCTACCGTGCTGAGCAATCTGGACAGCGCGTCGCCGGGCATCCTGATCTGGCGCTCGATGCTGCACTGGCTCGGCGGCATCGGTTTCATCGGCATGGCGGTCGCGATTCTGCCGCTGCTGCGCATCGGTGGCATGCGGCTCTTCCAGACCGAATCCTCGGACCGTTCGGAAAAGGTCATGCCCCGCTCGCACATGGTGGCCAAGTTCATCGTGCTGGCCTATGTCGGCTTCACCGCCCTGGGCAGCCTGGCATTCTGGCTGGCTGGCATGAGCGCGTTCGACGCCATCAACCACGCGATGTCGGCGATCTCCACCGGCGGTTTCTCCACCTCCGACCTGTCGCTGGCAAAGTGGAAACAACCGGCCGTGCACTGGGTCGCCATCGTGGTGATGATCCTCGGCAGCCTGCCCTTTACCCTGTACGTGGCGACCATGCGCGGCCATCGCACCGCGCTGTTCAGGGACGAACAGGTTCAGGGGCTGATCGGCCTGTTGCTGGTGACCTGGCTGGTGATGACCATCTGGTACGCCAACACCACCGACCTGCCTTGGGACGAAGCCTTGTTGCATGTGGCCCTCAATGTGACCTCGGTCGTCACCACGACCGGCTTCGCGCTGGGCGACTACAGCCTGTGGGGCAATTTCTCGCTGATGCTGTTTTTCTATCTGGGCTTCATTGGTGGCTGCTCCGGCTCGACGGCGGGCGGCGTCAAGATCTTCCGCTTCCAGGTTGCCTACATCCTGCTCAAGGCCAACCTCAACCAGCTGATTCATCCACGGGCGGTGATCAAGCAACGCTACAACGGCCATCGGCTGGACGACGAGATCGTGCGCTCGATCCTGACCTTCTCGTTCTTTTTCACGATCACGATCTGCATCATCGCCTTGCTGCTGTCGCTGCTCGGTCTGGACTGGATGACCGCGCTGACCGGCGCCGCCAGCACCGTGTCTGGTGTAGGACCGGGACTGGGCGAGGTCATCGGGCCGGCGGGCAATTTCTCGACTCTGCCCGATGCCGCGAAATGGATTCTGTCAGCCGGCATGCTGCTGGGCCGTCTGGAGATCATCACGATTCTGGTACTGTGCATGCCTGCGTTCTGGCGGCATTGATCGGCTAGACTCGGAAAATGCCTACACGAGGATCTGATCATGGATCACGTTCAGCGCTTCACCAGTTTCGCTCAGTTCTACCCGTTCTATCTGGCCGAACACGCCGACAGCACCAGCCGCCGTCTGCATTTCGTCGGCACGACGCTGGTGATCATCCTGCTGGCATTCGGCATCGGCAGCGGCCGCTGGTGGCTGCTGTGGCTGGTGCCGCTGGCCGGATACGGATTTGCCTGGGTCGGGCATTATTTCTTCGAAAAGAACCGGCCGGCGACCTTCAAGCATCCTTTCTACAGTCTGCTGGGCGATTTCGTGATGTATCGGGATATGTTGCTGGGGAAGATTGCGTTTTAACCCCTTATCTATCGCCAGCAAGCTGGCTCCTACAGGATACGATGTGGGAGCCAGCTTGCTGGCGATGAACGATAACGCGAGGGATCTGACGCGCCGCGTCGCAGCAAATCGCGACCAAGGTCGCTCCTACAGGCGATTACCTTCATTCGCACACAGGCTCGGGCATGGCCGGGGCAGCAACTTCGGTTTTCAAATGCGCATCCGCCAGCCGGTACAGCTCGATGGTGCCATCCAGATGTTCAATCAGGGCTGTGCAGGATTCAACCCAGTCGCCGCAGTTCATGTATTCCACACCGCCAACCTGACGGATTTCGGCATGGTGAATATGCCCGCAGACCACGCCGTCCAGCCCCCGGTTGACGCATTCATGGGCGATGGCCTGTTCGAAGTCGCTGATGAAATTCACCGCGGTCTTGACCTTGTGCTTGAGGTAGGCCGACAGCGACCAGTATCCGTGCCCGTATTTCGCCCGCCAATGGTTGAGCCAGCGGTTTAGCGTCAGGGTGAATTCGTAGGCTGAATCCCCGAGAAACGCCAGCCAGCGATGATAGCGGGTGATGACGTCGAACTGATCGCCGTGGATGACCAGCAACCGGCGACCATCGGCGGTCACGTGCTCGGCTTCGTCCACCAGCTGGATATTGCCCAGGATCAGTTTCGAATAGCGACGCAGGAATTCGTCGTGATTGCCGGTCACGTAAATGACCTCGGTGCCGCGCTTGCTCATGGTCAGCAGGCGGCGAATGACGTTGGTATGCGCCTGCGGCCAGTACATGCCGCCGCGCAGCTTCCAGCCGTCGATGATGTCGCCCACAAGATAGATACGATCGGCCTGATACGCTTTGAGAAACGCTGACAGATGCTCGGCCTGGCAATCCCGGGTGCCCAGGTGCACGTCGGAAATCCACAGGGTCCGCACGCGTTGCTTACGGCTGGGTTTGGCAAGCTGAGCGCTGCTCATGGGCACGACCTCCGGCAGGGTTTCGCAGAGCGTGCGCCACGCGGGTTAATCCACTGTGACAAGCGCATGGCTATGTGATGACAGCTGTCGCCGTATAGACTCAGGCACCGGTTTCACAGGATGACAAGGATCAGGATGACCCCAGGTTTCGCACTCGCCGCGCTCCATGCCGGCGCCCTGCTGTTCGGATTGTCCGGCGTGTTCGGCAAGCTGGCCGCTGCCTCCCCTTCGATGATCGTCTTTGGGCGCGCGGCGTTTGCCGTACTGGCGCTGGGACTCTTCATTCGTCTCGCCGGACAGGCACAGTGGCAAGCGTTGCGCGGTCGGCACTGGGTGCGCCTGGCGGCAAGCGGCGCTTTACTGGCCGGACACTGGGTCGCGTTCTTCATCGCGATCAAGATCGCCGGCGTTGCCGTCGCCACGCTGGGATTCGCGAGTTTTCCGGCGTTTACCGTGATCCTTGAGGGCCTGTGGTTTCGCGAGCGGATTCGCCGCCATGAAGTGCTGCTGGTCGCTGCGGTCAGCATCGGACTGATTCTCGTGACTCCGGATTTCGACCTCGGCAGTGACGCCACCGGCGGGCTGTTGTGGGGCGTGCTGTCCGGACTGACATTTGCACTGCTGTCGCTGATCAACCGGGCGAGCGCGGCCGAGGTGCCGGCGGTTCAGGCGGCGCTGTGCCAGAACCTGGTGGTCGCGGTGTGCCTGCTGCCCTGGGCATTACCGGAAACCCCGGGCATGGCCGCTATCGACTGGCTATGGGTCGCCCTGCTCGGGGTGCTATGTACGGGGATCGCCCACAGCCTGTTCGTCGCCAGCCTCGCGGTGATCAAAGCGCGCACCGCGGCCGTGGTGTTCGCCATGGAACCGGTCTACGGGATCGCGTTCGCCTGGCTGGTGTTCGCTGAAACCCCGACGCTGCGCATGCTGGCGGGCGGTGCGCTGATCGTGCTGGCGATCGTCGCGTCAGGGCTCAGGAAGTCGACACCACCTTCTCAGTGAGTCATCGGCTTATCGTTGTGACCCAGGTCCCGCAGCGGATCGATACGGTCGCGCACTCGCTGCTTGAGGACCTTGGCTTCAGGAAAGCCGCCATCGGCCTTGCGTTCCCAGATCTGCACGCCATCGCAGGTGATGCGAAACACGCCGCCGGTGCCCGGCTCCAGCGAGACCTTGCCCAGATCGTCGGAGAACGTATTGAGCAGTTCCTGAGCCAGCCAGGCAGCGCGCAACAGCCACTGGCACTGGGTGCAATAGGTGATGATGACTTCGGCTTTTGCGACGGACATGAGCGCCACCTTCTGACAGGGAAGCGGCCATGATACGCGCCGCTTCGCGCTACAGCACATTCCTACAATCCAGAAAGGCGCACTGGCGCGCATAGTCGGCATTTGGGTGCTGGTCAGGTCTATGCGTATTACCCGGTTGTCGTCGATCGTTTTCGTGCCGCTGCTCGGCCTGTCCCAGGGCGCCAGCGCCGGACTTTGGGACGGCTCGACCGCCAGCGTGCTGTCGCGCAACTTCTTTCTGCATAACGACTACCGCCACGATGATGTGCGCGACAAGAGCTACCAGCAGGAATGGGCGCAGGGTTTCATCGGTCGCTACAGCTCAGGATTCACGCCCGGTATTGTCGGGGTCGGCGTGGACGCCCATGGATTTCTGGGGGTACGGCTGGACAGCGGGCGCGGCACCTCCGGCACCGGCCTGCTGCCCGTCGACAGCGACGGACGCGCGGAGCCTGAATATTCGAGCGCAGGCCTGGCGCTCAAGCTGCGCGCCGGCGACACCTTGCTCAAGATCGGCGAAATGGAAGTCGAAACCCCGGTTTTCGACACGGCCGACAAACGCCTGCAACCCGAATATGCCACCGGCGCGTTGTTGCAAAGCACCGCCATACCGGGCATGACCTGGGTCGCGGGTCGCTTCAATGCCTTCAAGAACCAGGCGCAAAGCTCATCCCATGGCGATTTCGAAGGCTACGGCGCCAACACCCGGGGTCGCAGCATCAGCCTGGCCGGCGTGCGGACCCCGGCGGGCGCGCCCTGGGGCGGCGCGCTCTATGCCTCGAAACTGGATGACACTTGGCGGCAGTACTACGGCAACCTCAACCACACGCAAGCGCTGGGCGCCGACACCTCGCTGTTCCTGGACGCCAATCTGTACCGCACGCTGGACACCGGCAGCGCCAGCGCCGGGGATATAGCCACCACCGCATCGAGCCTGCTGGGTCGGCTGCGGTCCGGCGGCCAGGCTTTCAGCCTCGGTTACCAGAAGATTCATGGCGACACGCCGTTCGATTTCGTCGGCGGCGATTCGATCTATCTGGCCAACTCGATCAAATACACCGATTTCAACGGTGCCAACGAGCAGTCTTGGCAATTGCGCTACGACCTGGACCTGAAGCAGGTTTTGCCCGGCCTGAGCCTGATGGCGCGCTACGTACGCGGCAGCCAGATCGACGGCAGCAAGACGCCCGCCGGCGGCGCGTGGAATCTGTTCGATGATTCCGTTCAGGGTTACCGGCCGAGCCAGGGCAAGGGCGGCAAGCATTGGGAGCGTGATGTGGCTTTGGCCTGGACCGTACCGTCCGGGCCGGCCAGGGATCTGACAGTCAACCTGTCCCACGTCAGCCACCGCGGCAACGCGGCCCAGGGCAACAATGATCTCGACCGGGTGTATCTGGTCGTCGAATACCCTTTCGATCTGATGCGTGCCCGGCCATGAAGCACCGGGCGCTGGCCTCCTCAGCTTGCCCGGCGGTCGTCCAGGTCGACGTTGGGGTCGAGCCGTTCGCGCAGGAACTCGATGAACGCCTGCACCGGTCGCGATGCCTGGCGGTGCTGCGGGTAAACCGCCGACAAGGTGAGCGGCTCGGGCCGCAGTTCGTCCAGCACTCTGACCAGACTGCCATCGCGCAACGCCGCGCCGACGATGAAGGTTGGCAGATAGGTAATGCCCAGCCCGGCCAGCGCCGCGTCGCGCAGCAACTCGCCGTTGTTGACCCGCATCCGGCCGCTGACGCCCAGGATCACCGGCTTTCCGCTGCCTTGGAACCGCCACTGCACCTGGCGACTGTGGCCATAGGGCAGGCAGTCATGGCTGTGCAGGTCTTCGGGCCTGGTCGGCGTGCCCCGTTCGGCGAGATAAGCGGGGCTGGCGCAGTACACCCGGTCGATGTGGGCGATGCGCCGGGCAATCAGGCTGGAGTCTTCCAGCACGCCGATACGCAGCACCAGATCGTACCCTTCGCTGAGCAGGTCCACCGGCCGGTCGCTGAGGTCGACTTCCACCGTGACATCCCGATAGCGCTGCAGGAACAACGGCAGCAGGCAGCCCAGATGGGCCACGGCAAACGACAAGGGCGCGCTCAGGCGAATGGTGCCGCGCGGCTCGGCGTTCTGCCCGGTGATGCCCTGCTCCACCTGCTCGACTTCACCGAGCAGGCGCAGCGCGGATTCGTAATAGCTTTGCCCCAGCGGAGTGACGTCGAGCCGACGGGTCGAGCGGTTCAGCAACCGCACGCCAAGGCGGTCTTCAAGCTGCATCAGGCGTCGGCTGACGAACTGCTTGGACAGTCCGAGCTTGTCCGATGCCGCCGTGAAACTGCCGGATTCCATGACCTGGCAAAAGATGCGCATATCTTCGAAGGGGTTCATTGTCTCGCCCTGGTTGACAGTTAAACGCTTTATACCGGCTTTTTCGCTTTACGACACCCTATTAATCTGTGTTCCACGGAGCAGCTGAAGCCTGAAAGCCAGACTGCCCACTCTCTAGAAAATCAACCGATCAAAAAGGATTTGCCCATGAACACTCTGCAGAAAGCCCTGACCGTCAGCTTGCTGGCCCTTTCCGTCAACAGCGCCTTCGCCGCCGGCAGCCCCGGTGTTGAGCACAACACTCAGGCATTCCTCGAAGCCCTGGCCGCCGGTGGCGGCAAGCCGCTGGAGCAGCTGAGCCCCAAGGACGCTCGTGCAGTACTGACCGGCGCTCAGGCTTCGGTGAAAGTCGACCTGTCGGGTATCGAAGTCAGCGATCGGTCGATCGACGTCGACGGCCAGAAAGTGGCGCTCAAGATCGTGCGTCCGGCCAATGTCAAAGGCGACCTGCCAGTGTTCATGTTCTTCCACGGCGGCGGCTGGGTGCTGGGTGACTTCCCGACTCACCAGCGCCTGATCCGCGACCTGGTGGTCGGCTCCGGTGCGGTGGCGGTCTACGTCGATTACACCCCGTCGCCGGAAGCGCAGTATCCGACCGCTATCAACCAGGCCTACGCCGCCACTCGCTGGGTTGCCGAGCACGGCAAGCAGATCGGTGTCGACGGCAAGCGTCTGGCGGTCGCCGGCAACAGCGTCGGCGGCAACATGGCAGCGGTCGTTGCGCTGATGGCCAAGGAACAGAAAGCCCCGGCGCTGCGCTTCCAGCTGCTGCTG
Source organism: Pseudomonas sp. JDS28PS106 (assembly GCF_036706555.1). NCBI lineage: Bacteria > Pseudomonadati > Pseudomonadota > Gammaproteobacteria > Pseudomonadales > Pseudomonadaceae > Pseudomonas > Pseudomonas sp. JDS28PS106. The sequence goes on from NZ_JBAJGT010000008.1 coordinate 31,970, forward strand.
TGGCCGGTGACCGACGCCAACTTCGATAACGGCTCCTACCAGCAGTTTGCCGAAGGCCACTTTCTGACCCGCAACATGATGAAGTGGTTCTGGGACAACTACACCGCTGATGCCGCCAAGCGCGCCGAGATCCATGCTTCGCCGCTGCGCGCTTCGGCCGAGCAATTGCGTGGCCTGCCGCCAGCGCTGGTGCAGACCGCCGAGTTCGACGTGCTGCGTGACGAAGGCGAAGGTTATGCCCGCAAGCTCGACGCAGCCGGCGTGCCGGTAACCCAGGTCCGCTACAACGGGATGATTCACGACTACGGCCTGCTCAACCCGCTCAGCCAGGTGCCGGAAGTCCGCGCCGCCATGCGTCAGGCGGCCGTAGAACTCAAGGCTCACCTCAACTGAGGCCTACCCTGCCCACCAAGAACCTGCCTCGGCAGGTTCTTTCATTTTCATGCCGCGCCGGAGTTTCCAATGACTTTTCTGTTGAGCCATCCCCTGCTGTGGAGCGTCGTGCTGTTGCTGACCGACGTACTGACCTGGCACTTGGCCCCGGTCCAGCATCGGGTCCTCAAGGTCGCGATGCGTCTGGCGCTGTTCCTGGCCTTCAGCTCGCTGTTGATCAACTCCGGCATCAGCCCGTTGCTGGCGCCGTCCTGGCCGGACGACAGCGTCATGCAACTGACCGCGACGGCGCTGGCGATTCTCTGGTGGATCTATGCGGCGCGGGTGCTGACCGTGCTGATCGGTCTGGCGCTGATGCGTCGTATCGGCCACAGCGGGCGGCTGCTGCAGGACGTGATCGGCGCGCTGGTGTTTCTGATCGGCGTGGTCGCGGCAGCCGGTTATGTGCTGGAGCTGCCGGTCAAGGGACTGCTCGCGACCTCCGGCGCCGTCGCGATCATCGTCGGTCTGGCGCTGCAAAGCACCTTGAGCGACGTGTTTTCGGGAATCGTGCTCAACACCACCAAGCCTTATCAAGTGGACGACTGGGTATCCATCGACGGTGTGGAAGGCAAGGTGGTGGACGTCGATTGGCGGGCCACGCACCTGCTCACCGGCGCCGGGACCACGGCCGTGGTGCCGAATTCGGTGGCGGCCAAGGCCAAGATCGTCAACCTCAGCCGGCCGTTGAACATGCACGGAGTCTCGATCAGCATCCATGTGCCCAACCACATACGTCCGCGGCGCGTGCTCGATGCGCTGAACCGGACCCTGCAAGGTAGCAGCAGCCTGTTGCTGGACCCGGCGCCCAAAGCCGTACTCAAGGAAGCCGGGGAAACCACCTCGGAGTATGTCGCCAGCGGTTTTATCGCCGAGCTTGGCAAGAAGGGTGAGGTCCGCAATCAACTGTTCGACCTGGCTCACCGTCACCTGGAGGCCGCGGGTATCGTTCGCCAGCAGGAAGGCAGCGGCGAGCCCACTTCGCGGGCGCGTGCCCTGCTCGACGAGGTCAAGATATTCCGCTCGCTCAACAATGAGGAGCGCGATCGGCTGGCGCAGAACATGACGGCACAGCAATACACGGCCGGCCAGGTGGTACTGGATCTGAACGAGGTTGCGGACAGTCTGTTCGTGATCGCGACCGGCGTGGTGAGCGCCGCGGTTCCCGATGGCGAACGGCGCGTGGAAGCGGGCCGCATGGGCCCCAGCGAGGTCATGGGCGAACAGAGCATCATCGGCGACATTCCGTCCGAAGCCTGCTTCACCGCCCTGACGTCCAGCATCATTTATCGCATCGACAAATCCGTGGCCCGCGACTGCATGTTGCAGTGCAACCACGTTGATCGTGCATTGCACAAGCTCCAGGCCGTGCGCCAGAAGTCCAGCCACGCCGTCCTGCTGGCCCGCCCCGCGCAGGTCAAGAAAGGTGGGTTCCTGAGCTGGCTGCAGAATCGTTGAGTACGATATTGTCCACCTCTACGAGACAGTGATTCGTTTTCCAGCCACTTATTGCGACATTGGATAAACAGTAACCTGTGTCCATCGAGTCGACGCCTGAATGAGCAGCGTCGACAACCTGGAGAACGAATCATGCTGACTCTTCGCAAAGCTTCCGAACGTGGCGCCGCCGATCACGGCTGGCTGAAATCTTTCCACACTTTTTCCTTTGCCGGTTATCGCGACCCGCGCGAGCAGGGCTTTTCCGACCTGCTGGTGATCAACGACGACCGCGTGACGGCAGGCAATGGTTTCGGCCAGCATCCGCATCGCGACATGGAGATCTTTTCCTACGTGCTGGAAGGCGCGCTGGAGCATAAAGACACTCTGGGCACCGGCTCGGTGATTCGTCCCGGCGACGTTCAGCTGATGAGCGCCGGTCGGGGCGTGGCGCACAGCGAGTTCAACCATTCCAGCGTCGAGCCCGTGCACTTCCTGCAGATCTGGATCGTACCGAACGTGAGTGGCGCGACGCCGCGCTACCAGCAGGAGCATTTCAGCACTGAGCAGAAACGCGGTCGTCTACAACTGATCATCTCCCCGGACGGCGGGGACGGCTCACTGCACGTACGTCAGGACGCCAGGGTTTACGCCGGGCTGTTCGACGGCGCCGAAACCGCCACTCTGGAACTGGCCGCCGACCGTTACGCTTACGTGCATGTCGCGCGTGGCAGCGTCACGCTCAACGGCGAACGCCTGGGCGAAGGCGACGGCATGCGGGTTCGTGACGAACAGGTGCTGCGCCTGAGCGAAGGTTCCGACGCCGAGGTGCTGGTCTTCGACCTGCGGCCTCATGAGTTGCCGCAGATGCCGTGACCTGCCACACCTGTAGGAGCCAGCTTGCTGGCGATAGGCCCGGCATTATCGCCAGCAAGCTGGCTCCTACAGAACGCGTGCGACGGGGTGGGCCGCACCCCTCGCCCCGATGTAGTGGCATTTTGATACTAGCTGTTCGATATTTCAGCGCAAGCGCTTACAATCGGGTCTTTTATTGCAGTCAAAGGCCAGACGTTCATGGCGCTCGATCCTCTTACGATGTTGACCATCACGATCGCCCTGGCGGCCGCCGCGGCGTTGTATCTGGCGGTTGAGTGGCGCAGTGTGCGTGAATCTTCTCTGCTGTACTGGGCTGCCGGGTTCGCCACTATCAGCGTGGGATCGACGCTGGCGTTGTTGCGTGGAAGCGGTCTGCTGGTGATCGGCATCTGGTTCGCCAACGGCCTGCTGATCGTCGCGCACTGGCTGTTTCTGAAAGGGGTCGCGCGATTTACCGAAAACCGGCTGTCACCGGTCTGGTATCTGATCATCGTGGCCTGGCTATCTCTGTTGCTGTTGCCCAATGACCAGTCCTGGTCGAAAGTCATGCTCTTGGCCAACTCGTGGCTGGTGTCGCTGGTTACCCTCCGGGCCAGTTTTCTGTTGCGCCCGCATGGCAGCTCGCTGAGCGTGGGCGCGGTGCAGTTGCGGTATGTGCTGCTGGGCCACGGGGCGTTCTATTTCGTCAAGGGGCTGACGGTGATCATTCCCGGCACCTTGCTGGATCTGGCGGCCTTTCGCGGCGCGATCATTCAGCTGTCTCTGGTCGAGGGCGTAATGGCGATCATGCTTATCGCGCTGTCGATGACCGGCACCGAGCGGCATCGTCGCGAGAAACGCATCGAGCGGCTGGCGGCGCGGGATCCCTTGACCGCGCTGTATAACCGCCGCGCGCTGGAAGTGCGCGCGCCACGGATACTCGACGAGGTTTCCACCGCGCGGCCGGGCGGTCTGCTGCTGATCGACGTCGACAATTTCAAGCTGGTCAACGACATGTATGGACACAGCGCTGGCGATCGCCTGCTGGTCACGCTGAGCGAGATGATTCGTTCGTCGCTGCCCACCGGTGCGCTGGCGGCGCGTCTGGGTGGCGACGAGTTCGTCATTCTGTTCGGCAACGCGTCGAGCGAATTGATCGTGGCGCTGGGCACTACGCTGCGCGCGCAGTTCCAGCAGACGGCGTGCGCTTTGTTCGCCACGCCGGAGCCGGTGACGTTGAGCATTGGCGCCAGCCTGTTCGATCAGCCGCCCGCCAGCCTGACAGCGCTGATCGAACAGGGCGACGCCGCGCTCTACGAGTCCAAGCGCAGCGGGCGGGACAGTCTTCGACTGGTGGACCAGACCCGCACAAGTCCTCAATCACTGGCGCCGGTCTAGTTGCCGCCAATCTCGATGATCGCGCCCTCCGCGCGCAGCTGGCCAAGAAACTCTCCCGAGTCCGACAGCAGCTCCGGCATGTAGAGGCCGGGGCTGGCCGGCGCACCGGTTGTCAGGCCCAGCGCGGCGGACAGCGACAGCACGGCGCTCAGCGCAGTGAGCGAGGCCTGCCCCTGCGGAAACTCCAGGGTCGACCGCGCCTGCTCGGCCCGGCCTTCGCGACTGCCCTGTACCTCCACGACGATTTCGGCAGCCGCCGGCCCGCCCCTGCGCCGACTGGAGGATTCAGCGGTGACCAGATCCAGGCGCACGTCGGCCGCGCTTGTCGCCGCGTGCAGGCTGATGATGTCGAGCGGCGAATAGATCTGCGCTGACATCGTGCGGCCATCGATCGCCTGAAACTGGCCTTCAGCCTGCTCTGCGGTGATCCAGGTCCGGCGCCCATCCTTGAACACCAGCGTGGCGGGCGCCGTGGTCCGCTCCATGTCTTCGTAGGCGAGCGGGCCGGCCTGGTCCTCACTGTCGAGCAGAACACCGATGTGGATCGAATCCACGCTCTGGAAACCCTTGGTCGTTTCAAGCGCCAGGAACATCGCGGCGCCCGCAGCCCAGTGGCTGGACAGCACCACCGGCGCGGCCGATGGACGATGCGCAAAATGTGCGAGCTCCGGACCGAGTTCGATCAGGCCATTGCCGATGTTCACATAGGGGATGCCCAGGTCCTGGGCGTAGCCGAGACCGTGCAGCGCATCGTCTGGGCCCATCATGACCACCGCGCCGGCGACGATGCCCTCTTCAAGTCCCATTCGCGGTCGGTCGAGATCCAGCGCAATCGCTTTCGCCGCGCCGACCTGCTGCGCAAACTCGCTGGCGGCCTGAACGTTGCGCGCGCCGATCAGTACACCGATTTCAGGGTGACGCTGGCGAAACCATCTCACAGCCGCTTTTCCAACGACGCCTGACCCGCCTACGAACAATATGGGTGAAGTTGACATGATGCAGTCCTCGATCCGATGACTCAGGATATGAACCTGCGACGCAGCCTGTATCCGAAACAGCGCGATCGCCTCGTTCAGATTTAACCTACTTTTGGTAGGTGTACTGAAAAGGTATACCCTACCTTTAGTAGGTTGGCAAAAAGGAACCGATGAAATGAATGCTGATGGTGATGAAGCAAGCGTGGATCAGGCCGGTTCGCGCCGACTGTCGAAGACACAGAGACGCCAGCAACTGCTGGAAAAAGCGCGGATGATTGCTCGTGATGAAGGCGCGGATCGATTGACCCTGGGGCATCTGTCCGTGTGTGCGGGCGTTTCCAAACCCGTGGTGTACGACCATTTCCCCTCTCGTTCATCGCTGCTGATCGAACTGTATCGATGGATGGATCTGGAGCAGGTCAAAGCGTTTCAGGACGCCATGGCGGCTGGCGGACATGGCCCGGAGGACACTTTCGAGATGCTTGCCAACGCCTACATTCATTGCGCTGCGGACATGAAGGGCGAGGTGTACGCGATAGGCGCGGCGCTGGCCGGCAGCGAGGAGAAAACGGCGGTGTTGCGTGAGTTGCTCGATAACTGCGTGCAGATGTTCGTGGCGGTGCTGCAACCGCACAGCGCGCTGCCCCTCGATGAACTTCAGCTTCGCTGCATTAGCCTGGTCGGCGCGGGTGAAGCGCTGGCCGCCGCGGTGGTGCGGGGCAGCACCACCGAAGCGCAGGCGTGCGAAGCGTTCAAGCCGTTGATCCGCGCCTCTTGTATTTGCCAGTGAGCATCGCGGCTAAAGCGGAACGCCGCCCGGCCGCTCCTACAGGTTGCGCGCGGCCTGCACGATTGGTGTAGGAGCCAGCTTGCTGGCGATCCACGACGACACGGTGTGCCTGATATTCCGCGAGTTTGCTGCTACCGCTTTGCGGTAGATCGCCAGCAAGCTGGCTCCTACAGGCACCTGCGCAGCCCGTAGGAGCAGCGGTACCTGGTCACAGCATATCGTTGCGGATCCAGTCGATGACCGAGGTCCGCTTGGGCGCCCAGCCCAGCAGCTCGCGGGCGTTCTTGCCGCGCACCCGGCTGTTGGAGCCCAGACCGTAATTGGCCATTTCATAACCCCATTCGGCTTCGGCGTCCTTGAGCGGCCAGGCCTGCGCCTTGCCCAGCCCCATCGCCTCGGCCATGGCATTGCTCATGTCCACAAAGGACGCTTCGCCGCTTTCCACGAAATAGAACGTACCCGCTGGAGTCTTTTCCAGCGCCAGCGCGTACAGATCGACCACGTCTTCAATGAACACATTGGACCAGACGTTCTCGCCCGGCCCGACATGGCGAACCACCCCGCTCTTGCGCGCCTGCTTCAACAGCCTCGGCAATTGAACGCTGTCGCGATTGACGCCCAGGCTTTTGCCGTAGATAAGCGTGTTGCAGAGCACCGCCGAACGGACACCCTCTTTCGCCGACGCGATGACCAGATCGTCGATGGCGACTCGCGCGGCCTTGTCGGGCGTCGCTTCGGGCAACTGACCTTCGTAATAGATCTGACCGCCGCCCTGGCCGCCGGAAGCGTCGCCGACGATGCTCGACCCGCTGGTGTGCAGAAAAGGCTTGCTCGACCCTTTCAGGCCTTCGATCAGGGCCAGTACTGCCCCTCGATGGTCACTGCTGGCGGCGTTGATCACCCCGTCGGCCGCACGGGCCTGGCGGGTGAGCAGTTCGCTGTCTTCCAGGGTGCCGATGACCGGTGTGATGCCCAGAGCCTTGAGTTCCTCAGCCTGTTCGGCACTGCGTACCAGGCCAGTGACCTCGTGGCCGCGCCGCGCCAGACCAGTGGCGATAGAACCTCCGATGAAACCTGCTGCGCCGGTGATGAAAATGTTCAAGGGCTGACTCCCGTTGCGAAATGTTAGAGCCAGTATCCGCCCGGTCTTTGCTGCGAAAAAGACAGGCAGGGCCAAATGACTTTTGCCTGAGGGTCACGAATTCGCTCGACCATGCTTCAAACGCAATGCCCCGGCACATGGCCGGGGCATGGGTTTACCTTGAAGCACGGATCACTGGTTGCGGGTGACTCGCCACACGGTGTTGGCAAGGTCGTCAGCAATGATCAACGCACCGCGCGGGTCGACGGTCACGCCAACCGGACGGCCACGGGTCTTGCCGTCGTCGCCCCGGAAACCGGTTGCGAAGTCGATCGGCTCGCCGGCAGGCTGGCCATTGTTGAACGGCACGAAGATCACCTTGTAGCCCACCGGGTTGTCGCGGTTCCAGCTGCCGTGCTCGCCAACGAATACGCCGTTGGCGAATTTGTCGCCCATGGCCGGAATCGAGAAGCTCACGCCCAGCGCAGCGACGTGGGAACCCAGACTGTAATCGGGTTTGATCGCGGCGGCGACCTTGTCCGGATTCTGCGGCTGGGCGCGCGGGTCGACGTTCTGACCCCAGTAGCTGTATGGCCAGCCGTAGAAGCCACCTTCCTGAACCGACGTCAGGTAGTCGGGCACCAGATCCGGACCCAGCTCGTCACGCTCGTTGACCACCGCCCACAACTTGCCCGATTCGGGCTGGATCGCCAGCGCGGTAGGGTTGCGAATGCCGGTGGCATACGGCTTGTGAGCACCGGTCGCGGCATCGATCTGCCAGACTTCGGCGCGGTTGACTTCGGCTTCCATGCCGCGCTCGGTGACGTTGCTGTTGGAGCCGATGCCCACGTACAGGAAGCGGCCGTCAGGACTGATGGTCAGCGACTTGGTCCAGTGGTGATTGATCTCCGCCGGCAGGTCGGTGAGTTTGGTCGGCGCGCCGCTGGCCTTAGTCTGGCCATCCTGGTAGTCGAAACTGACCAGCGCGTCCTGGTTGGCAACGTACAGCTTGCCGTTGAAGAACGCCAGCCCATAAGGGGCGTTGAGATTTTCGGCGAACACCGTCTTCATCTCGTAGTTGCCGTCGCCGTCGGCGTCACGCAGCAGGGTCAGGCGGTTGCCGCCCTTGACCTGGGTGTTGCCCTTGGCCTTGATCACACTGGCGATGACATCCTTGGGCTTGAGCTTGGCAGCGCTGCCGCCCCGCCCTTCGGCCACGATGATATCGCCGTTGGGCAGCACCAGGGTCTGGCGAGGAATTCGCAGATCGGTCGCGATCGGGGTGATGGCGAAACCTTCGGGGACCGTCGGTTTCTGGTCGCCCCATTGCACCGGTTCAGCGATCTTCATGCTCGGCAGCAAGCCGCGCTGGGGCTCGGGCATCTTGGGGTCCGGGCCGAGGGCCTGGGTGGAATTGCTTTCGCCGCCACACGCGCTCAGCAGCACGGCCATGCTCAGGACGGACAATGCGCACTTGTGCTTCATTCCGCACCTCCAGAACGCAGGTTAGTGAAACCGATCCAGGCCGCGACAACGCTGAGCGCGGTCACGATGACGGACAGGATCAGCCCCGCGGGCATGACCGCCCAGGCATCCTTGGCATGTTCGAAGGCGTTGATCAGCCCCAGTACCCAAGTCACCAGCAGGAGCAGGAAATACAGCACCGGGCGCCCCGCCTTGTGATCCGCGCGGATGAGATTGACCAGCGCGAACAGCAGCGCCAGACCGCAGAACACCTCGGCCCCGGCGATGAGCCAGGAAGCGAAGTTGCTCCACTGAATCTGATAGGTCTTGTAGTAGGCAATGTCACTCAGCAGACCGCCGAGAAACAGAGCGACGGCTCCGCCAAGCAAGATCGCGTGAAGCGGACTTGGCGTGATGCGATAGAGAGGGTGGGCGGTGACGGTCACGGCGGCTCCTTGTTGTTCAGCGACTACATCGTTCCAGTGGCTTTAAATCGGGCGCGGTGCCTGGGCACCGGTCCGGCGGGACGCGCTGACAGCGCACAGCAAAGGATCGTGGTGGCGGCGTGTTAGTTCACCTTTATCGCTCGCAGGTATCTGGAAAGATGACGGCGCCGAGGACAGTGGCGTCCGTGGAGGGCACGGTTGACGCGGGAGGGAGTTATCGCCAGCAAGCTGGCCCCTACAGGACGGGGAATCCATACAATTTGTTTCAAAATCAGGGAACTAGCGAAGCGCATACCGCCCTAAACCCTCAGTTCTGTGTACTGGCACGACGCTAGTTCCGTAGCAAGGGTCTGGATTTCATGTCTTCTAGCATTACGGCCGCAACGGCCGGCTCACCTCATAAACAGCGCCCATCGGCGCGTCGTCTCATCTTCATTTCCGTCCTCGTCGCGACCATGGGCGCGCTGGCCTTTGGTTACGACACCGGGATCATCGCCGGCGCGCTGCCGTTCATGACCTTGCCCGTCGACCAGGGCGGGCTGGGTCTCAACGCCTTCACCGAAGGTCTGGTCACGGCATCGTTGATCGTAGGCGCGGCGTTCGGCTCGCTTGCCAGCGGCTATATCTCGGACAAATTCGGCCGTCGCGTCACGCTGCGGCTGCTGTCGATCCTGTTTATCGTCGGCGCGCTCGGCACCGCCGTCGCACCGGGTATCGACTTCATGATCGCCGCCCGCTTTCTGCTCGGCGTTGCGGTAGGCGGCGGGTCGGCAACGGTGCCGGTGTTCATCGCGGAAATCGCCGGACCGTCGCGCCGCGCGCGTCTGGTCAGTCGCAACGAACTGATGATCGTCAGCGGCCAGCTGCTGGCTTACGTGCTGAGCGCGGTCATGGCTGCCCTGCTGCATACGCCTGGCATCTGGCGCTACATGCTGGCGATTGCCATGGTGCCGGGTGTCCTGCTGCTGATCGGCACCTTCTTCGTTCCTCCTTCTCCGCGCTGGCTGGCGTCCAAGCGCCGCTTCGACGAAGCCGAGGAGGTGCTCGAACAGTTGCGCGACACCAAGGCTGACGCCGAAAAGGAAATCGCCGCGATGAAGGCGCAGGACGAGCAGGCGCGTCATCGCCCTGCCGCCCGGGACCTGCTGCGCCAGCCCTGGGTGATCAAGCTGCTGCTGATCGGCATCGGTCTGGGCTTTACCGCGCAGTTCACCGGCGTCAACGCGTTCATGTACTACACGCCGATCATCCTCAAGACAACCGGCATGGGCACCAATGCCGCCCTGACCGCGACCATCGGCAACGGTGTGGTTTCGGTCATTGCGACCTTGATCGGGATCTGGGCCATCGGCCGTTATGGCCGTCGTCATCTGCTGATGACCGGACTGGTCATGGTGATCCTGATGCAGACCGCGTTGGGCTGCGTGCTGCAATTCATGCCTCACGACCTGACCCAGAGCTATACGGCGCTTGCCTGTATTCTGGTGTTCCTGCTGTTCATGCAGGCCTGCGTGTCGCCGGTGTACTGGCTGCTGATGTCCGAGCTGTTCCCGATGCAGGTCCGCGGTCTGCTGACCGGCGTGGCGGTTTCAATGCAGTGGCTGTTCAATGCGACCGTGGCGTTCAGCTTCCCGATTGCAGCGGACACGCTGGGCAACCCGACCTTTTTCGTGTTCGCCGTGATCAACGTCGGTTCACTGCTGTTCGTGTTCTTCTGCCTGCCGGAAACCCGCGGCAAGTCGCTGGAGCAGATCGAAAAGCACCTCAAGAAAGAGTTGTGATCCCGAGCGGGCTGGCGTTTGCGCCGAGCCGGTGTCAGGGTATGCACACCGGCTTCGCCCCCGAGGATCTACGCAGTTGATCATTCGCCCCCAGCGTCTCTCCGTCACGACCCTGCTGTTTTCGCTCAAGGGGTCGATCATCCCCGCCATCTGGCGCAAGGTGCTGTTCACCGTTCTGGTCAGTTCGGCGGTGGTGGCGATGCACGGCACCCTGTTTCACTTCAAAGTGATCATGACCGCCACACCCTTCACCCTCTGGGGACTGACGCTGGCGATCTTTCTCGGCTTTCGCAACACCGTGGCGTACCAGCGCTTCTGGGAAGCGCGCACCTTGTGGGGCGAACTGCTGATTGTCAGCCGCAACCTGACCCGACAGAGCCTCGGTCTGCTGCCCGGCCTGGGCGCAGAACAGCGGCGACGCCTGATCGACGGCCTTCCCGCCTTCGCTCTGGCGCTCAAGGCCCAGCTGCGCGACGAACCCGCAGACGAACGGGCGCGGCAGTGGCTGGGTCCGACCGCGCAGCCCACGCACAATCTGCCTAGTGGGGTGCTCGGCATGCTGGGACGTCGTTTCGGTGAAGCCATCGAAAGCGCCGGCGGCGGCACCGCCGCCCACCTGAACATCGATCGGCAATTGTCGCGGCTATCCTACGTGCTGGGAGGCTGCGAACGAATCAAGAACACGCCCATTCCCTACCCTTACATCCTGATGCTGCACCGCGTGGTGCACGTCTATTGCTTCCTGCTGCCCTTCTGCCTGGTCGACGCCATCGGCTGGTTCACCCCGTTCGCGGTGTGCGTGCTGGCCTACACCTTCTTCGGGCTGGACGCCCTGGGCGACCAGATCGCCGATCCGTTCGACACCCTGCCTAACGATCTGCCGCTGGAAGCGATGTGCCGGAATATCGAGATCGCCGTGCTGGAACTGCTCGATGAACCGGCACCCGCCCCGCTTGAACCGCGGGACGGGGTTTTGCTTTAAGCCTCAAGCGGCAAGCGGCAAGCGGCAGGCGGCAAGCTTGAAGCTTGAAGCTTGAAGCTTGAAGCTTGAAGCTGATCATGGGATCAGCTTTCGCAGGCGCATGTCTTCCAGGTGCGCCAGCAGGACTTCGTCCGAGCGCAGCGTCATGGCATTGAAGCCAGCCTGGCGGGCCTTGGTCACGTCGAAGAACGCATCCCTTTCGACATGGAAAATGAAATCGCCGAAGGCACCGAGCGCGATCCGGTCGGGGTCGGTTTCGCTCAGGCCTTCTCGCTCTGCCAGATTTTTCCACACCGGCTGCAGCGCCTTGATGCGTTGCGCGAGGGAAATCGGCTGCGGCTCGCCGACTTCCAGACCGAACCACTGCGCCAGCTTCGGCCAGACATGACTCCAGCGGAACACATCGCCATTGGTCAGGTTGTAGGCACCGTCGATGTCATTCTGCGCCACCCATACGGCGGCTTCGCCGATCAGCTCAGCCGAAGTGACGTTGACCACCGCATTGCGATAAGCCTGCTCAGGGCCGGGGAACTGCATGGCGGTGCCGGTTTCCCGGCACAGCGCGCCGTACAGGCCGATCAGGTTGCCCAGATTCATCGCTGAGCCAAGGGAATGACCGATGACAATGTCCGGTCGCAACGCGGTCCACTTCACGCCGTCCGCTTCCAGTGAGCGGGCGTAATCCTCATGGCGGAAATACAGATTGGGCGGGAAATGCCGGCTGTCGTCTTCACGAGCCGGCGTCTTGTAGACACCCAGTTGCGCGCCGTAGACCTTGCCGCCCTGTACGAAAGTGATGCGCTGCAAGTCCGCTCCGGCGCTACATAGAGCGCCGATCAGGTTCTCGAACATCGCGGCGTTTTCGTCGGCCTCGACGCCCGGGTCGGAGTTAGGCTTGAGCGCGCTATAGAACAGATGCGTGACGGCTTTAAGCGCCGCTTGCGCGCTGCTCAGGCTGTCGGCATCGAGCAGATCGGCCACCACGTGGGGATGATCGCCGGGCGCTTTGTCCGATCGGCCGATGGTGGTGATCTGCCAACCGGCGGCGGCGAAGCTGTGCATCACGGCCTGGCCGATCACGCCGCTGGCGCCTGCGATAAGTACGTGTTGTGCGGACATGGAGGGATCTCCGTTCTTGTGCATGACGTGAATCAAGACAGACCGCCACCCGCCGGCTTTGTCCATTCTTTTGAAACGGGCCGGTCATCGAACGAACCGCTCGTCCGTCGAGCGAAACCATTGCGTCGTTCGTCCCCCCAATCCTGAACACCTGATGAGGCTTGATGCGACCTGATGTAAGGAGATGAAGATGACTGAGAAACACGACACCCTCACCACCCGCCAGGGCCACCCCGTAACCGACAACCAGAGTCTGCGCAGTGTGGGCGAGCGCGGTCCGGGCACCCTGGAAAATTATCAGTTCATTGAAAAGATCACGCACTTCGACCGCGAACGTATCCCTGAGCGGGTCGTGCACGCGCGCGGCACCGCGGCCCATGGTTACTTCGAACCCTATGGCACCATCGGCGACGAGCCGGCCAGCAAATACACCCGCGCCAAGGTGCTGACCAAAGCCGGCGTGAAGACCCCGGTGTTCATCCGTTTTTCAACCGTGATCGGCAGCAAGGAGTCGCCTGAAACCGCTCGCGATCCGCGCGGCTTCGCGATCAAGTTCTATACCGAAGACGGCAACTGGGATCTGGTCGGCAACAACCTCAAAGTGTTCTTCATCCGTGACGCGATCAAGTTCCCGGACATGATCCACGCGTTCAAACCCGACCCCATCACCAATCGCCAGGAGCCCTGGCGTTTCTACGATTTCGTCCAGCACCATCCCGAAGCGCTGCACATGGTCACCTGGGTGAAAAGCCCTTGGGGAATTCCCGCCAGCTACCGGGAAATGCAGGGTTCGAGCGTCAACACCTACAAGCTGGTGAACGAAGACGGCGTTGCGGTGCTGTGCAAATTCTCGTTCGAGCCCAAGCAGGGCGTGCGTAACCTGACCAGCGAACAGGCGGCGGAAATCCAGAAGCACGAGGTCGGTCATGCGACCAAGGACCTCTACGAAGCCATCGATAGCGGGGACTTCCCCGAGTGGGAAATGTGCGTGCAGGTGATGTCGGACGATGCTCACGACGAACTGCCGTTCGATCCCCTCGACGACACCAAGCGCTGGCCAGAAGACCAGTTCCCGCTGTTGCCGGTTGGACGCGTGGTACTGGATCGCAATCCGTCGAACTTCTTCGCCGAGACCGAGCAGTCGGCGTTCGGCACAGGCGTGCTGGTCGACGGCATCGATTTCTCGGACGACAAGATGCTTCAGGGCCGTACCTTGTCCTACTCCGACACCCAGCGCTACCGCGTCGGGCCGAACTACCTGCAACTGCCGATCAACGCGCCCAAGTGCCCCTATGCCACCAATCAGCGGGACGGGCAGATGGCTTACAAGGTCGATGGCGCGGGCGAGAACCCTCATGTGAACTACGAGCCGAGTTCCGAAGGCGGGTTGCGTGAGGCCGAGCGCAGCGGTCCGGATTACAAGCAGTGGATCGAAGGCCATGTCGGTCGTTATCAGACCAGCAAGACGGCGGCGGACTACCAGCAGACCGGCGAGCGCTATCGCAGCTTCGAGGACTGGGAGCGTGATGATCTGATCGCCAACATCGTGGCCGACCTCAAGCAATGTCCGGAGAACATCCAGCTGCGCATGGTCTGGCATTTCTGGCATTGCGACCCGGATTACGGACAGCGCTTGGCACAAGGCGCAGGCATCGACCTGGAAAAAGCCAAGGCCCTGCCGCCGCTGCCGAATCGTCCGGCGCCTGGTCAGGACCGTTCCGCACCGACAACCGTCGACGGCCAGCGGGAACCTGCCGATAAAGCAACCCCCACCCAGCCGAGCGTGACGGCCTGATCAATCGCACCCAGCCCCATCGCCAGCAAGACGGATCGCCGCCCGCTGGCTCCTACAGGCGTGATCCTTGTAGGAGCCAGCTTGCTGGCGATGCAGGCAGAGGGTCTACAACGCGGTTTCCCGGGTGTGGCCCCATCGCCAGCAAGCTGGCTCCTACGCGATATGCAACACATGTAAAAAAATGTGAGTGGAAATGCGTATCTGCATCTGTTTCTCATTCGCTATATGAGTCAGAATCTCATTCCCATCTACAGAGCATCAGGAAGATACCGTGACCTCTCGTCTCTCTGCCGGCCTTGCGCTGGTCAGTGCCTGCATCGCTGTGCCCCATGCACAGGCTGCAGACCAGTTGACCTTGCCCGAAACCACGATCCAGAGCACCAGCGCCCAGAGCGGCAGCCAGAGCGAGGGGTATCAGGGGCGGCCGGCCGCGAGCACCACGCGGGGGATGGGACTGAGCGACAAGGAAACTCCCCAGGCGATCACCACCATCACCCGTGACCAGATCAAGGACTTCCATCTCGACGGCATTCGCAACGCCTTGCGCGCCGCGCCGTCGGTGACGGTCGAGCAGATCGAGACCGACCGCACCGAGTTCACCTCACGTGGCTTTACCATCGATACCTTCCAGTACGACGGCATGGGCATGCCCTTCTCCGCCACCACATTGGTCGGCGAGCAGGATCTGGTCGAATACGAACAGATCGACGTACTGCACGGCGCCAACGGCCTGATGAGCGGCACCGGTAATCCTTCGGCGGCGGTGAATTTCGTGCGCAAGCGACCGACCGACACATTCCAGGCCCAGATCAGCGCCAGTGCCGGCTCCTGGGACAATCGTCGTGTCGAAGCGGACGTCTCCGGTCCGCTGACCTCTACCGGCAACGTGCGTGGACGTTTCATCTATGCCCACGACAAGGGCAATTCCTACCTGGACCAGTACGGACATGAGCGAAACGTCGCCGCCGGCCTGCTGGCGTTCGACCTGTCCGACGCGGACACCCTGACCGTCGGTTTTTCCCAGCACAACAGCGATGCCAATGGCAGCAGCTGGGGCAACCTGCCACTGACAGACAGCGCCGGTAACCGGATTCACTACAGCAGCCGGAGCGCAAGCGTCGGCCAGCCGTGGACTTACTGGAACCTGCACACCCAGCGCGCCTTTGCCGAGCTGGCCCACGATTTCGGCAATGGCTGGAACGGCAAAGTCACCGTGACCGGCGTGACCCAGTACCAGGACACGGACATGTACTACATCTCCAGTGTTACCGACGGCCTAGGCTCCAGCTACGCCACCGACACCTCAAGCAAAGAGCATCAGTTAATTGGCGAGGCACAGGTCTCCGGGCCGTTCAGCCTGTTCGGCCGCGAACACGAGCTGACCTTCGGCGCCAACTACGGCCGCACCCATCATAAGGAACGCGCCTACAACGTTAATGAAACCGGCTACTTCACGACCAGTCTGGCCGACGCCCTGGCCGGCAACATCACGCGCCCTTCGCTGGAATACACCGACGGCGACAACATGGGCAACTTTCGCGACACCCAGAAAAGCCTGTACGCCGGCGCGCGTTTCAGCCTGATGGACGATCTGCACTGGATCGCCGGGGCACGGATGCTCAGCGCCGATGGTGAAGGCGAAAGCTACGGCGCGGCGCACGATACCCGCGTGCACGGCAAGGTCACGCCTTATACCGGCCTGGTCTATGACCTGACCGATCAGTGGGCCGTGTATGGCAGTTGGACCCAGATCTTCAGCCCTCAATACGTCCTCAGCACCGACGGCGGGTTGCTCGATCCGCTGGAAGGCACCAGCACTGAAGTGGGCGTGAAAGGCAGTCTGCTCAATGACCGCCTGAACGTGACGGCCGCGCTGTTCAAGACCAAGCAGCAGAACGTCGCCGAATATGCCGGTCAGCTCGGCACCCAGTACATTTATGAAGGCGTGGACGTCAAAAGCCACGGCGTCGAGCTGCAGGCTTCCGGCGAAGCGCTGCCGGGGCTGGATCTGCTGGCCGGTTACACCTATGTGCGCATCGACGACGATAACGGCGATCATATCCGCCGCTACGTGCCGACCCACACGTTCCGTGGCATGGCGACCTATCGCCTGCCGGGCATGCCCAAGGCGCGGGTGGGGGGGCGTCTGACCTGGCAAAGCGGCATCGAGGCCGATTCCGCCAGCAACGTTCGTCAGGAAGACTATGCACTGGTGGACCTGCTCGCCAGTTACGACATCGACGAGCACTGGAACACATCGCTGAACCTGAACAACGTCACCGATCGCAAGTACCTGATGTCGCTCAAGAGCGGCGCCAGTTCCAATTATGGCGAGCCGCGCAACCTGACCGCTTCGGTCACCTGGAAGTACTGATCTTCCCCGCCTCCCCCGACCGGCGGCGTTCAGTCGCCGGTCTCTTGAGCCGCACGTTCGGTCGGGTCGGGTTTTCTCCGCTGCTTCAATAGCTACGCTTCTACGAATGCTTCGACGCTCCGCAAGACCCAACGCTGACGGAACGGCATGAAGAGGAAGTGGCATGAACGCGAGACAGGCACGCTCCCGTGCATTCTGGACCCTGGTGGCGGTTCATCTGCTGCTGACGACGGGTTGCTCCAGCAAACCCGCGACGCGTTATGCAAGCGCCGCGGTCGGCTCAAGCTGTTATGCCAAGGCGCTGCCCAGCGTCGGCACCGGCGGACTGGCCTGGGGCTCGACGCTAGGCGTGGCGCGCAAAAAGTCCATGACCAACTGCATGCGCTATGCCGCCCGATCCGGCGGGACGCCTGGCACCTGCCAGGTAGTGCTGGCGCAATGCAAGAACTGACCACCGTCGTTTTCATTCTGCCTCGGCTGCCGGCACCCGCCGCAAGACGTCGTCGTAGGGCGCGAGATCGAGAAACGCCGTGACCTCGACGGCCTTGCCGTCCTGCATGCGGAAGATCCAGGCGTAACTGTTGTTGTACGCCTGACCGTCACGCGCCACGGCAACCCCGTCCCAGTGGATGACGACATGGTCGCCGTCTGCCCACAACTGCCTGCTGACGGGCCGGACCGGGCTGGACAAGCGCGATACGAAGGGACGGACGGCCTGCTCGATGAAGCGCTCCCGCCCTTCGAAGACCCCCGCGCTGGGGCCTGAGCCTTTGATGGTCCAGCTTACGTCCGGCGCCAGAACATCCGTGAAGAACGTCGAGCCCCCGGCAGCCCAGCGGTCGAAAGCCTGGGTGACGATCTGCCGGTTGGTCGCTTCGGTGTCAGCCTGCGATGCCGCCATAACTGTCCCTGGCAGGAGCAAGGCCATGAATACCAGTGAACGCAGATTTCGTTGTAAAGGCATGAGCATGATCGGAGTCCTCGGGGCTGGAGTCGCATCATCATCGTTGCCCTGAAGTCTGCCCTTGAACACGTTTTTCCCTGTAGCAGGATCGTCGCCCGTGCTTGTACGATCGTCCGGGCCGAACCGCACCCTATGGAGCAGGAGCCACCATGGACATTCTGGCAATGCTGGTCGAGATCATCAGCCGTCACGCGCCGGACGACGGTGCCTGGCCGACGCCCATTCCCGGGGTCAGCCTGATGCGCTCGGGCACCGCGACCACACCGATGCCGGTGGTCTACGAGCCCACGCTGTGTCTGGTCGCACAGGGTCGCAAGCAAGCGATGCTCGGCACCACGGCATACGTTTATGACGCGGCGAAATATCTGGTGGCGTCCGTGGATCTGCCGGTGATGGGGTCGGTCATAGAAGCCAGCGAAGCGGCGCCTTACTTATGTCTGGTGCTGGATCTGGACATGACGGCGCTGAGCGAGCTTGCCTTACGCTACCCCGGTGACGATAGCCACGCCGACGCGCCGGCAGCGGGAATCACACTTGAAGACACCAGCATCGAACTGCTGGACGCGGCGCTACGGCTCGCCAGGCTTCTGGACACGCCGAACGACATCGACGCGCTGGCACCACTGGTGATCCGCGAAATGTTGTACCGATTGCTGACAGGGCCAGGAGGTGGCGCCATTCGTCAACTGACCCGGGCGGACAGTCGTCTGAACCAGATCGCGAAAGCGATTGCCTGGTTGCAAAGCCATTACCGCGAGTCCTTCCGGATCGACGATATGGCCGATCTGGCGGGGATGAGTCGCTCTACCTTCCATGCGCATTTCAAGGCAGTGACCTCGATGACGCCGCTGGAATTTCGCAGCCAGCTCCGTTTGCAGGAAGCCCGCCGGCTGATGGTGGCCGAAGCGATAGACGCAGCGGATGCCGGCTACCGCGTCGGCTATGAAAGCCCGTCGCAATTCAGCCGGCACTACCTGCGCATGTTCGGCCTGCCGCCGGCCAAGGATGCCGGACGGCTGCGCAACTCGGGCGAGTTATACCCCTCGCCCTGAGAGGCGTTAGCGATAGCGTTCCAGCCAGTGCGCATAAGGCGCCGGCAGTGTCCAGGACGCCTTGTCGACGTTCAGTTCCTTCGCCGCGGCATAGGCCCAGTGCGGATCGGCCAGATGCGCGCGACCCACCGATACCAGGTCGAGCTGGCCGTTCTTGATGGCGGCTTCGGCCAGTTGCGGAGTACCGAAGCCCCAGGCGGAGGTCACTGCGATATCGGCTTCGCGGCGCACGCGCTGGGCGATTTCACCCAGGAACGCCGGGCCCCACGGGATGTTGGTGTCGGGAATGGTGAAACCGACGCTGACGCTGAGCAGGTCCAGACCACCGGCCTTGAAGCGGCGCGCCAGTTCGATGGACTCTTCCAGGGTCTGCTCGTCGCGACCGTCGTATTCGATCACACCGAAGCGCGCGGTCAGTGGCAAATGCTCGGGCCAGACTTCACGAACGGCAGCCAGGGTTTCCAGCAGGAAGCGGCTACGGTTGTCGAAGCTGCCGCCATAGGCATCGGTGCGCTGATTGGAGTGCTCGGAGAAGAAGCTCTGGCCCAGGTAACCGTGGGCGAAGTGCAGCTCGATCCATTCGAAACCAGCGTCACGCGCGCGGCGCGCAGCGTCGACGAAGTTCTGGCGAACCCGGGCGATGTCGTCCAGGGTCATGGCCTTCGGCACTTTCGGCAGGTTGGCGCCGAACGCGATGGCCGACGGCGCGATGGTCTGCCAGGCGCGTGGATCGCTGTCGATATGGTCGTCGCCTTCCCAGGGACGGTTGGCGCTGGCCTTGCGACCGGCGTGGGCGATCTGGATACCGGGCACCGAGCCGGCAGCCTTGATGGCCTTGACGATCGGCACGAACGCATCGGCCTGCTCATCGCTCCAGATTCCCGCGCAGCCGGGGGTGATACGGCCTTCCGGTGCGACAGCGGTCGCTTCCACGACCACCAGGCTCGCGCCGCCGCGGGCCAGACCGGCGTAGTGAACCTGGTGCCAGTCATTGACGACACCTTCATCGGCCGAGTACTGGCACATGGGTGGGATCGCGATGCGATTACGCAGCGTGACGTCTTTGAGCGTATAGGGTTGGAACAATGCAGACATTCGCTGACTCCGGGACAGTCTGATTTACGATAGTTCGATCATAATCGAACTATGGCAATTTATGTAACCCCCGTTATCATGTGCGCCATGCGAGCCTACCGACACCCCAATCCTGAAGACCTGGTTCTCGAGCGCGTGCTCTACGCCTTGAGCGATCCCGTGCGCATGGGCATCGTCCGCGTTCTGGCGGGGGTCACCGAGGCGACTTGCGGCGAACTCGACGGCGGTCGCCCCAAGTCGAGCATGTCCCATCATTTCCGGGTCCTGCGCGATGCGGGCCTGGTGCAGACCCGCAACGTCGGCACCACTCATATGAATTCCCTGCGCGCAGCAGAGCTGGACGGGCGTTTCCCCGGCCTGCTCGCGTGCATTCTCGCGCAGCATTGACGCCAACTCCTGGCGTCATACCACCTGATCGCCCGTTGGCAACGCATGTTCTAGCTCGGCGGACGACGGAGTGGTCTTGTGCAGCGTCACCGGTACCGACTTGGCCGCGGGCACCTTGCTTCGCTCGGCGTAATGCCACACTGGAACCAGCGCGTTGCATTCCGGGTAGTAGGCCGCGGCGCAGCCCTCGGGTATGTCGTAGGCGATGATCTGCATCGGTCCGACTTCACGACGGATTTCGGGTTCGATGGCCGTGCGCAGCATCACCCAGTCGCCCGGCGCCAGCCCCAGGCGCACGATATCGTTACGATTGGCCAGCACCACGTGGCGAGTGCCGTGCACGCCTCGGAAACGGTCGTCGTAGCCATATACCGTGGTGTTGAACTGATCATTGCTGCGGATCGTCATCAGTTGCAGCACCTGCCGATTATTGCGGTCCGTGGACACGTCATCATCCTCATCCAGCGTGCGCGGCGTGACGAACTCCGCCTTGCCCGACTCGGTCTTCCACTCTCGCTTACAGGCGGCCAGTGGCCGATGAAAGCCGCCCGGCTCCCACATGCGACGTTCCATGTCGTGGAAAATGTCGGGGTAAACCTGACTGATGGCCGCACGAATCAATCGATAGTCGCGACGCCAGGCATCCCAGGGAATACGTACCCGGTCGCCCAGCGCCGCTTCGGCCAGTCCGGCGATGATCGCGACTTCCGAGCGCAGGTATTCCCCCGCCGGCTCGCTGGTGCCGCGCCAGCCGCGAATGCAACCAGTGCTGTCTTCGGTGCTGTGGGTCTGCTCGATGCCTTCCTGACGGTCGATTTCGATACGGCCCAGGCATGGCAAGAGCCAGCCTTTCTTGCCGGGGAACAGGTGCGTGCGGTTGAGCTTGGTCGCGACCTGCACGTTCAGCGCCAGCTCCGACCAGGCAGGCTCCATGCGGGATGTATCAGGCACCGCTCGCAGAAAGTTGCCGCCCAGGCCGATGAAGCCTTTGACCCGACCGGCCAGAATCCCTCCGCAGGTGTCCACGGTGGTCAGCCCTTTCTCTTCGGGCACCTTGAAATCGAACAAAGCCTGAATCTTGTCCACCGGCACTTTCTGCGGGTCTTCAGTGATACCGACCGTGCGCTGCCCCTGCACGTTGGAGTGGCCGCGCACCGGGCAGATACCGGCTCCCGGCTTGCCGATATTGCCGCGCAACAGCAGCAGATTCACCAGCATCTGCACCGCTTCGACGCCGTGCCTGTGCTGGGTGATGCCCATGCCATAGACCACCATCACCCGTTCACTGCGGGCATACACGGTCGCCGCGGCTTCCAGCGCGGCACGGCTCAGTCCGGCGCGCTGCTCCAGCTGGTCCCAGGTGTGCTGCTCGACCTGTGCTTTGAAAGCCTCGAACCCCTGAGTGTGTTCGGCGATGAATCGATGATCCAGGATCGCCGGGGCGCCATTACTCTCGGCCGCCCGCTCCATTTCCAGGAGGGCTTTGACGATGCCCATGATCGCCGCCGTATCGCCGCCGATGGCCACCTGGTGATACTGCGTGCTGATGACCGTCGACTCCGGCCCGAGCATTTCCACCGGGGACTGCGGATTGACGAAACGCTCCAGCCCTCGCTCGCGAATCGGGTTGAAGGTGATGATCGGCACCTTGCGTTTGCGCGCTTCCTGCAACGGATGAAGCATACGCGGGCTGTTGCTGCCGACGTTCTGGCCAAAGAAAAACAGGCAGTCAGTGTGTTCGAAGTCCTCCAGCGTCACAGTGCCGACAGGTACGCCGATGCTTTCCTGCAAACCGACCGACGTGCTTTCGTGGCACATGTTGGAGCTGTCGGGGAGATTGTTGGTGCCGTAGGCCCGGGCGAACAGTTGCCAGGCAAAAGAGGTTTCCAGTGACGCACGCCCGGAAGCGTAGAACACCACCTCATCCGGTTGCAGCCTGTTCAATTCGGCGCCGATTTCTGCGAAGGCCTGTTCCCACGAAGTGGCGTGATAACGGTCCGTGGCGGGGTCATACCGCAGAGGATGGGTCAAGCGCCCATGCTGCTCCAGCGCAAAATCCGACCAACCGCGCAGCTCGGCAAGCGAATGCGCCTGGAAGAAGTCGGGGGTGGTTCGCAGCGAGGTCAACTCCCAGGCCGTGGCCTTGGCGCCGTTTTCGCAGAATTCCAGCGCGTGCGGATTGCCAGGCTTGGCCCAGGCGCAGCTCACACAGGCAAATCCTCCGGGCTTGTTCTGCCGCAAGAGCGCCACCGGACCTTTCACCAGCGCTTGCTCGCGCCAGAGAATTCTCATCACCGACCGGGCCGAGCCCCATCCGCCTGAAGCGCTGGTGTAGGGCCGATAATGCGCTTTGGGATGGAGCAGTTGCATAGGGGAGTTCTCGTCGCAGAGGAGTACCTGATCTCTGATAGAGGGACGCCTCTCTTGAAAAGTTTCCTCACAATTTTTTTGCTGCCTGACTGGCGCGTCATTCTTCGAATCGTGCTGTACCTGCTGATATCAAGTAACAATTGCCCCGCGCCACTGGTCGCCACTCGTTAGCGCAATGCTGAACTTGAACGGCGGGCAAATTTCCCACCTGTTGAAAGCAGATATATAGCTGCGATAGCGAGTGAGGCAGATACTATGGACGCGCCATGCGAGATCACTTATGGGCTGTTCGATCCGATTGAAGAACCGATTCGCAGCGGCCGATTGGCGGTCGACGATATCCATGAACTTTACTGGGAGGAAAGTGGGAACCCGCAGGGACTGCCAGTCGTTTATCTACATGGCGGTCCAGGTGAAGGCGCGCCGCCCTCCAAGCGAACTTTCTGGGATCCAGAAAGTTACCGCATTGTACTGTTCGATCAGCGAGGCGCGTTGCGCTCGACGCCGTTGGCTAAACTGCGCAACAACACTACGCAGATGCTGGTGGAGGACATCGAAACATTACGCAAGCACCTGGGCATCGAGAAGTGGCTGATTACCGGGGGTTCCTGGGGAACGACCTTGGCGCTGGCTTATGGCCAGGCACACCCGGAGCGCTGCCTGGGGTTTCTGCTCAGAGGCGTGTTTCTGGGAACCGAAGACGAAATCCACTAGTTCATCCACGGCATGCGTCGCTTTTTCCCGCGGGCCCACGAGGACTTCGTCAATTACATTCCGGAAGACGAACGGCCCGATCTGCTGGAAGCCTATCTGCGACGCATGACGGATCCTGATCCAGCCGTGCAGATGGAGGCGGCACGATGCTGGGTGCGCTATTCGGCCAGTTGCTCGCTACTGCGCCATGATCCGGGCGGTGTGGAAGCGCAAGCCTCCGACGATACGACCGCCTTGGGCATGGGTCGGCTCGATGCCTGGTATTTCAAGAACCGGCTGTTCCTCGAAGAGGATCAGCTGATACGCGACATCGCCGCTATCCATCATTTGCCTTGCCGGATCGTTCAGGGCGGCCACGACATGATCGCCACGCCCAACTCCGCGTATCGCTTGCACAAGGCCTGGTCAGGCTCTGTGCTGACGGTGGTTCAGGATGCCGGGCATGCGCCATCGGAGCCGGGGGTCGTCAGCGCGCTGATAGAAGCCACAGAGCAATTCAAACGCCATGGCCGCTTTGAGGTGGACGGCTCCGTCACAAGTGCATACAGGTCATATGAATAGCATCATGGCCGTAATGACATTCGTATGGATGCATCCGCTAATTGGAAACACCACTTGTCGACTTTCAACTACTCGCAGAGAACGTTCAAACTAAGACGCCCCTCGAAATCCTCGTAAGCATTGCTAAATGCACAGCGCCCGAACCGGTTCAGACGCTTGATCCACGGCATCGATTGTTCCTTGCCCAAATAATATTGCTCATAGAAATATTTACTTATACTGCCGAGTGTAGATATGTGCGAATTACTTGCTCAAAATATTTCAAATCGTTCCAGCCTGGACCATCTGGATACATCATCCTTATTCGCCCCCTCAAACGAACAGTTGGCAGCTTGTCAAACCCTCCAGACGAATAAAAATCCAGTCCAGAACATTTATGATCCAGACCAAGTCATTAAACCGAACCATTTTTTGACAGCTATCACCCACCAGGATGGCGCTCTACGCGCATCGCAAGTGCGCTGGGGCTGGTCACCGGTGTGGAGCATGGGCACGCGACCGCCCTTGACCCACCTGCCGCTTGAAATCGTCATGCGTTCCAGAGTTTTCAAACGGATGCATGACAGCGGTCGGGCGCTGGTGGCAGTCGATGGCTGGTTCGATGCCGCAGTCGACCAGCCAGCAATGAGCAGGAGTCGATTCCACTATGTACGTCGCCGTTCCGGCCAACCCGTCTATCTCGCGGCGGTTGCCCAGATAAGTCAGTCGGCCAATGGTTGCAATGGGCTGGTGCTGGTGACCAAAGGTGGCGGAGGCGCATCGGGTCCACTCCAGCTGCTGGCGTTTTCCGCTGAAAATGCATTGCTCTGGCTCGACCCTGAACTCGATGTGGACCAGGCGCGGCTGCTCCCCTCGCTGGACATTTCCGATCAACAGCTGTTTGAAGAAGAAACCGTCAGTTATCGCAGCGTGCAGAAAAACCGTTGACGCTGCAGTCCTCACAGACCTGGCTGCGCTGACTCTTCCCTCAACGCAGCCACCGCCTCGATTTCGATCAGCATGCCCTCCAGCGCCAGACGCGGTACCGGAATCAGCGTGCAGGCAGGCTTCATCGCGTCGCCCCAGGCGTCCTCAGCCGCCTCAACCCAGGCGTTCAGCTTCTCCTGCGAGTGATCGACGATCAATAACATCAATTTGAATACCTGCCCCAGGTCAGCGTTGCACGCCCGTAGCCCGGTGCGCAGATTGATCAGGGCCTGTGCAAGCTGATCGGCAAACAGCGGCGGCAGACTGCCGTCTTCACGCTCTCCGCCCTGCCCCGCCATAAACAGTAACCTTGTACCGGACGCGACTTGCGCAACGTGGGAATAACCGTTGGGGCTGGGGTCATAGAGGCCGGCTGGATTGATCAGATCGAATGGCACCGCCGTGTCGAATCGAGACATGGAACTGACTCCTTATAAGAAAGAAGCGCCAGTCTCAGACCTCAAGTGCGGTTAAGGTCAAGCATCGAAAGCGCATCGCGGGTCTTGCCATCAAGGCGAGGCGTTTGCGGCCGATAGCCTGCTCACCACCCTCACCCGTTTCCGCTACACCCGGCTTTCCCTTGTGCCGCTTCCGAGGCAATCTGATGAACACCCTTTCAGCAAACGACCGCGCTCAACTGGTGCGCGACGCCACGGTGCAGTTCTGGCAGCACATCGTGCCTATCGTGCAGATCGCATTCGCCATTCATGTCGTGCTGTTCGTTCTGTTCGCCAGCCTCGGGCTGACGCTACTGGCCGTGGGCAACGCCGTGAGCATTCTGACCTACGTGGTCTGCCTTAAAGCAATCCGCGCAGGACGACTGAGTTTCGCCGGTGTGCTGATGAGCGTGGAAATCATTCTTCATGCATTACTGGCGACCTGGATACTGGGCTGGAGCAGTAATTTCCATTTCTACCTGTATTGCCTGGTACCGATCATCGCGTTCAGCTTTCAGCACGCTCCGCTACCACGCCGTTTGCTGAACCTGTCGATCATTGCCGCGGCGGCCTGCATCTATCTGCTGCGCGGCCGGATGGGCACTGACCCTGGCGTTGCGCCAGGGCTGCTCGAGGTATTCGGCGTTATCAACGTGTTGACCGCCACGGCCCTGTTGTTGCACGGCACGGCGCTGTCGGTGCGCTTCACCCACAGCATGCAACTGGGGCTGTTTCACACCGCCAACCTCGACAGCCTGACCAACCTTTATACAAGGCGCCGCGTGATGCGCAGGGTCCATCAACTGACCGGCGCGTCCCGCTCCGCGATCATTCTCCTGGATATCGATCACTTCAAGCAGATCAACGATCGGCTGGGTCACGAGCGCGGCGACCAGATCCTTCAACACGTCGCGCAGGCGATTCGCAGCAATGTCAGGGCGACGGACGTGGCGTCTCGCTGGGGAGGCGAAGAATTCCTGGTGCTGATGCCCGAAGCGCTTCAGCAGGATGCCGGAACGGTGGCACAGAGAATTCTGCAGCAGATTCGCGAGCAGGCCGGAAAGCTCGAACAGCCGCAGATCGAAGTGACGGCGACAGTGGCGGTCAGCGAAATTCGCGCGGGCGAGAGCTTCGAGCACGCCTTGCACCGTGCCGATCAGGCGTTGTACCAGGGGAAGCAGCAAGGCCGGAATCAGGTGGTGCTCGCCGAGTGAGGCTCCTGATACTTGTCACAAAAGACAGACGAACAAAAACGCCGCTCGTATGAGCGGCGTTTTTGTATGAATTGGAGCGGGAAACGAGACTCGAACTCGCGACCCCGACCTTGGCAAGGTCGTGCTCTACCAACTGAGCTATTCCCGCAAATGGCGTCCCCTAGGGGACTCGAACCCCTGTTACCGCCGTGAAAGGGCGGTGTCCTAGGCCACTAGACGAAGGGGACACTGCCTGAAACACCATTGGCTTGTGTTTCAGTTCCAGAACTGCATCCTTGGATACGTTCTGGTTTCACTCAACCCTGCCCGAGAGCAAGATTGCTTAAAACTGGAGCGGGAAACGAGACTCGAACTCGCGACCCCGACCTTGGCAAGGTCGTGCTCTACCAACTGAGCTATTCCCGCAATATGGCGTCCCCTAGGGGACTCGAACCCCTGTTACCGCCGTGAAAGGGCGGTGTCCTAGGCCACTAGACGAAGGGGACACACGTACAACATTCACTCCCTGCCGCGCTTCGCTGTGTGCTTTACGCTGCAAGTGGCGCGCATTCTATGGATGGTTTGGGGGGTCGTCAACCCCCTTGTGAAAATTATTTGAAATCAATGACTTCACCCATTCAGAGACGCGCGCGGCGGCCGACAACAGTATCTATAGAGAATGCCTGTAGGCAGCGTCCGACAAGAACACCTATGCGCGATAGTGCTTAGCCACTACACTCGCGTGAAATTACATACAATCAATGAGGTTTGCGCAGTGACACCACTCATGATCACGCTGATGGTAATAATCGGCATCGCGCTGCTGATTGCAATCGGCTACCTGAATCACGTCGCTGAAAACAGCAAACTCGATAAAGCCCGTACCAAGGTGGAACTGGCTGACCGACTGCGTCGCTGCACCGAAATCAGCGAGACCTTCCCCGGACAGCTCATGTCCCCTGCCCTCAAATTGCTGCTGGCCCGTCTGGAGCTCAATGTGGTGCAGCGCATGCTGGCACTGGAAAAAGGCAATACCACGCTCAAGCAGCGAATCGCCGAGCTGGAAGAGCAAGTTGCATTGAGCGATCGCATTCCGGTCAACAACCCGGTCAGCCCGATCATGACCGAAGCCAAGGCCAAGGATGTTCGCTTCCTGCTCGAAGCCTTGCACGGTCAGGTAACCCGCGCCGCCCACGACGGTTTCCTGCAGACCAGCGAAGCCAAGCACTGGATCCGCGAGATCCGCACCATCCTGGTCAGCCTGCATATCGAGTTCTTCAATAACCTGGGGCAGGCGGCGTTGTCCCAGGACCAGCCGGGTCAGGCACGCCTGGCCTTCGAACGCGGCGTCCAGTACCTGCGCAACCAGCCTGACCCTGTGACCTATCAGCAGCAACTGGCGGCGATGGAAAAACAGCTGGCCCGGGCCAACTCGATGGTGCTGACCAATATCGCACCGAGCGAAGATGACGATAACGCGCTGACCGAAGGCCTGAAGGCGGACCAGAGCGAATCGGAATGGAAGAAGAAGGTCATCTACGATTGAGATGACCAGAGTTGCGCCGGTTCGGAACCGGCGCAACGGCGTTGCAATGACTCAGCAGTCGGTGGCCGCCAGAAAGATCTGCGCAAGACGCTCTATACCCTTCTGATCCACCTCCTTGAAACGCTTGAGGCTCGGACTGTCCAGGTCCAGTACGCCAATCAGGCGCCCGTCCTTGACCAAAGGCACTACCAGCTCGCTGTTCGACGCGCTGTCGCAGGCAATGTGTCCCGGAAATTCGTGCACATCTTCCACGCGTTGCGTCTCGCGACTCTGGGCAGCAGCGCCGCATACCCCACGACCGAACGGAATGCGCACGCAGGCCACCTGCCCCTGGAACGGACCGAGCACCAGCTCTTCATTGCGATTCAGGTAGAAACCTGCCCAGTTCAGATCCTCTACCTGGGTATACAGGAACGCGGAAAACTGCGCAGCGTTGGCGATGAAGTCACGCTCGCCGGCCAGCAAGGCCTCCAGCTGCGCGGCCAGTAGCGCGTAACCATCCAGGCCCTCGCCCGCTTGTTGCAAATCGATCATGGGTGTTGCTCCAGCAATTTCAGACCTACCCAGTAACGGGCGAATTGATAGGCGCAGCGGCCGTTGCGGTTGCCGCGCCCGGTTGCCCAGCGAATCGCGGCCTTGTCCAGTTCTTCGTCACGCTGCCACTCCAGGCCGGCCTTTTCCGCCAGCTGAGCGATCCAGTGTTCGACGACATCCAGATAATGCTGCTGGGTGAACGGGTAGAACGACAGCCACAGGCCGAAGCGGTCGGACAAGGCGATCTTGTCTTCCACCGCTTCGCTGGGATGCAGTTCGCCGTCGACGTGTTTCCAGTTGGCGTTGTCGCTTTCCTTCTCGGGCACCAGATGGCGGCGATTGGACGTGGCATACAGCAGCACATTGTCCGGCGCCTGTTCCAGCGACCCATCGAGCACGCTCTTGAGTACCCGATAGTCACCTTCGCCGGATTCGAACGAAAGATCGTCGCAGAACAGCACGAAGCGCTGCGGCAGTTTTTGCAGTTGCTCGACCACACGCGGCAGATCGCCCAGATGGTCGCGCTCGATCTCGATCAGGCGCAGGCCCGCCCCGGCATATTCGGCCAGCAGCGCGCGAACCAGCGAGGACTTGCCGGTGCCTCGCGAGCCCCACAGCAGTGCGTGGTTGGCCGGCAGGCCGTCGAGGAACTGACGGGTATTGCGGCCCAGTTGGTCGCGTTGAAGATCGACGCCGATCAGGTCGCTCAGACGCATGTCGAGACTGACCTGGAGCGGCATCAGGTAACCGGCGCGGCCTTCGCGCACCCAGCGCGCGGCCAGCGCCTGCGACCAGTCCACCGGCTCGCGCGGGGCGGGAAGCAAGGGCTCCAGACGAGCCAGTACGGCGTCGGCTCGTTCCAGAAAAGCATTCAACCGAGAATCCACGGTTTCTCCTCATATTTAACTGACTAATCGCCGGGCGTGATCGGCTATGCTAGCCCGGCATTGGGCACTCGACATGGCAGTAGGCATTCATGGACATTTCGCTCACCAATCGGCTGTCGTTCAAACAGGCTCGCCTGGCGGTTTCGATCGGCTTCGTCCTTGGCACCCTGCTCAGCCTGCTGCAGATCGCCCTCGATTATGCCAGCGAAGATGCCTCCATCGATCGTGAAATCAACTCGCTGCTGGAAATCAGTCACAATCCCGCTTCGCGTATCGCCTACAACCTCGATGCGGAACTGGCCCAGGAACTGACGCTGGGCCTGCTGCACTCCCCCGCCGTGATCAGCGCGCGATTGACCGACAACAATAATATGGTGCTCGCCAGCGTCGAGCGCGCCCCGGCCGCGGGGCGCAACCGGATGCTCAGCGACTGGCTGTTCGGCGAGAACCGGCGTTTCGAAGACGCCTTGCACCTGGACCACCTGCCCAACGAAAACATCGGCATGCTCTCCCTGGAGGTCGACACCTTCGCCTTCGGCAGTCACTTTCTGCAACGTGCCGAAATCACCTTGCTCAATGGTTTCGTGCGCAGCCTGGCGCTGGCCGGCATTCTGACCATCCTGTTCTACACCACGCTGACCAAACCACTGGTACGGGTGATACGCGAGCTGATCCGTCACGATGCGCCCAACCCGGCGCAGCGCCGGATCAGTTGTCCCCCCAGTCACGAGCGAGACGAAATCGGCGTGCTGGTCGAAGCCTTCAATCGCCAGATCGAGACCATGGCCCGCGAGATTTCCCGGCGTCAGGAGGCGGAAAGCCGGCTGACCGATCATCTCAATCAGCTCGAAAGCATCGTGTCGGCCCGTACCGAAGAGCTCAAGGCCAGCAACCTGCGCCTGAGTCAGTCCAACGACGAATTGCAACTGGCGCGCAGCACCGCGCTGGACATGGCCCAGGCACGCTCGGCTTTCCTCGCCAACATGAGCCACGAGATCCGCACGCCGCTCAATGGGTTGCTGGGCATGCTGGCGCTGTCGATGGACGGGCCGCTCAGCGCCGAACAGCGCCAGCAACTGATGATCGCCCACGACTCGGGCAAGGTGCTGGTCGAGCTGCTCAACGATATTCTCGACTTGTCCAAGTTCAACGCCGGCCACCTGGAGGTCGAACGCATTCCGTTCGATCTCGGCGCACTGGTGGAGGACACCGCCAGCCTGCTGTCGCAGAACGCCGCGCCCAGCGTGGAGCTGACCTGCCTGATCCCGGCCGACTTCCCGGCCATGTTGATCGGCGATCCCACCCGGGTGCGTCAGGTGGTGAGCAACCTGTTGTCCAACGCATTGAAGTTCACTCGCTTCGGTCGCGTCGACGTACGCCTGAGTCATGTGCTCGACGCG
This sequence comes from Pseudomonas sp. JDS28PS106, assembly GCF_036706555.1. NCBI lineage: Bacteria > Pseudomonadati > Pseudomonadota > Gammaproteobacteria > Pseudomonadales > Pseudomonadaceae > Pseudomonas > Pseudomonas sp. JDS28PS106. The sequence continues at coordinate 63,007 of NZ_JBAJGT010000008.1, forward strand.
CAATCCCAGGAGAGCCGTGTTCGCATCGAGGTGCGCGACACCGGAATCGGCATCGCCAAGGACGCCCAGGCGCGGATTTTCCAGCCATTCACCCAGGCCGAAGCCGCCATCACCCGGCAATTCGGCGGCACGGGTCTGGGGCTGGCGCTGACCCACAATCTCTGCGAGGCCATGAGCGGGCGGCTGAGTATCCAGTCGCAATCGGGCTTTGGCAGCGTATTCGTGGCCGAGTTGCCATTGCCCGTGCATTTGCCCGCTATCCTTCCCGATCCACTCAAAGGCCGGGTCACGCTGGTCAGCACCGCCGGCAGCGGGCTGGCACAACTGTTGGGCGACCTGCTTCCGGCGTGGGGCATCGCCTACCGGCGCGTGGGCGTCGAGGACCGGATCGTCGGCGATCAGGCGCCGGATCTGGTCATTACCGACTGTCCCGAATGCCTGTTCAGCATCCGCCCGGCGACCCCGGTGCCGATCCTGTTGGTGACGGCCTACGGCAATTTCATGCCCGGCGAGCAAGTCAGCGCCTTGGCTCCGTTGCAACAGCAGGCGCGTCCGCTGGCGCGCAGCGCCCTTTATCAGACCCTGCGCCGCGCCCTGCATCACGAGGACACGGGAATCGGTGACACGCAGAGCGACGAGCTGGATGCCCAGCGTTCGGCCCGCATCCTGCTGGTGGAAGACAATCCGGTCAATCAACTGGTCGCCAAAGGCATGCTGAGCAAGCTGGGTTGCGACGTCGTCATCGCCCGGCACGGCGGCGAAGCGCTCGAAGCCCTGGAACGCGGCTGCTTCGACCTGGTGCTGATGGACTGCAACATGCCGGTGATGGATGGCTACGAAGCCAGCCGCCAGATTCGCGGCAGCGGGCGCTGGCCGGATCTGCCCATCGTCGCCCTGACTGCCAACGCCATGCCCGAGGAGCGGGAACGCTGCCGCGCTGCGGGCATGAACGACTATCTGGCCAAGCCGTTTCGTCGCTCCGAACTGCTCAACGTGCTGGAACAGTGGGTGCCGGTGCCGCAAGACAGCTGAACATGCCTGTCGTCAGCGCAATAGGGCTTCGATCTCGTCAGTGATCGCCTGCGGTTTGGTCAGTGGCGAGAACCGCTTGACCACCCTGCCGTCCTGGCCGATCAGAAACTTGGTGAAATTCCACTTGATTCGGCCGGACCCGAGAAGCCCTGGCGCCCGCTTCTTGAGCTGCACGAACAACGGGTGCGCGTCGCTGCCGTTGACATCGATCTTCTTGAACAGGGGAAAGGTGACGCCGTAGTTCAGTTCGCAGAACCGGGCAATCTCGCTCTCGCTGCCGGGCTCCTGCTGGCCAAATTGATTACACGGGAACCCGAGCACGACCAGCCCGCGATCCCGCCAGGTCTGCCAGAGCTGCTCCAGTCCCTGATATTGCGGGGTGAAGCCGCATTTGCTCGCGGTGTTCACCACCAGCAGCGCCTTGCCGGCAAAATCGCCCAGGGTCTTCTGCTCGCCCTCGATGGTCGTGCAGGCGATGCCCAGCAGGTTATCGTTCATGACCAGCCCTCACGCGGATATCGATGACAGAAGCAATCGCGGCGGCGCCTCAGGCGGCGTCACGCGGCACCAGATTCAGGCACACCGAATTGATGCAGTAACGCAGGCCGGTCGGCTTCGGGCCGTCCGGAAACACATGCCCCAAATGCGCGTCGCATTTCGCGCAGACCACTTCGGTGCGGATCATCCCATGGCTGGTATCGCGCACTTCCACCACCGCGCTGCCTTCGATGGGCGCATAGAAGCTCGGCCAGCCGCAGCCGGAGTCGAATTTGGTGGTCGAATCGAACAAGGCTTCATCACAGCAGACGCAATGGTAGACGCCGGCGGTCTTGGTGGTGTTGTACTTGCCGGTAAAAGGACGTTCGGTCGCCTTGAGTCGACAGACGTTGTACTGCTCCGGATCGAGCATTTGCTTCCACTCTTCGAGCGTCTTGTTCAGCTTGTCCACAGGTACACCTCCGAATCCGAAAAAGCCTGATCTGTGTCTTTTCCACGGAACAGGCGGCACGTATGATTGCGCCTTTGTCAGGCGTCAGTCTGGCACCCGCGTCTGTCGCGCACAAACCCATTTTCGTGGCGTTTGATCATGCGACCTTCATTGCAAGCCGGCAACAGCACGTCCATTTTCGGGATCAATCACCATGCAGTTCAGCAAATCGAACAAGCTCGCAAACGTCTGCTATGACATTCGCGGGCCGGTGCTCAAGCACGCCAAACGCCTGGAAGAGGAAGGCCATCGCATCCTCAAGCTGAACATCGGCAACCCGGCGCCGTTTGGTTTCGAGGCGCCGGACGAAATCCTTCAGGACGTGATCCGCAACCTGCCGACCGCCCAGGGTTACAGCGATTCGAAGGGTCTGTTCAGCGCGCGCAAGGCCGTGATGCAGTACTACCAGCAGAAGCAGGTGGAAGGTGTCGGCATCGAGGACATCTACCTGGGCAACGGCGTCTCCGAGCTGATCGTGATGTCGATGCAGGCGTTGCTCAACAACGGCGACGAAGTGCTGATCCCGGCGCCGGACTATCCGTTGTGGACGGCGGCCGTCAGTCTGGCCGGCGGCAACCCGGTGCATTATCTGTGCGACGAGCAGGCCAACTGGTGGCCTGACCTGGACGACATCAAGGCCAAGATCACACCCAACACCAAGGCGATGGTCATCATCAACCCCAACAACCCGACCGGCGCGGTGTACTCGAAGGAAGTGCTGCTGGGCATGCTGGAAATCGCCCGCCAGCACAATCTGGTGGTGTTCTCCGACGAGATCTACGACAAGATTCTCTACGACGAAGCCGTGCACATCAGCACCGCTTCGCTGGCGCCCGATCTGCTCTGCCTCACCTTCAACGGCCTGTCCAAGTCCTATCGCGTCGCGGGCTTCCGCTCGGGCTGGATCGCCATCTCCGGCCCCAAGCACAACGCTCAGAGCTATATCGAAGGCATCGACATCCTGGCCAACATGCGCCTGTGCGCCAACGTGCCGAGCCAGCATGCGATCCAGACCGCGCTGGGCGGCTACCAGAGCATCAACGATCTGGTGCTGCCGCCGGGCCGCCTGCTGGAGCAGCGCAACCGGACCTGGGAACTGCTCAACGACATTCCCGGTGTCAGCTGCGTGAAACCGATGGGCGCGCTCTATGCGTTCCCGCGCATTGACCCCAAGGTCTGCCCGATCCATAACGACGAGAAGTTCGTGCTCGACCTGCTGTTGTCGGAAAAACTGCTGGTGGTGCAGGGCACCGCGTTCAACTGGCCGTGGCCTGATCACTTCCGCGTCGTGACGCTGCCCAGGGTCGACGACCTGGAACAGGCCATCGGCCGGATCGGCGGTTTCCTCAAGGGCTATCGCCAGTAGGGTCAACCCGGCAACTCGCTGCATGCCACTGCCCCGACCTGTCGGGGCAGTTTTATTTCAGGTCCGGTCACGGCCCGCGCCAAGGCGCCAGCAAGCGCCCGGATGCACGCGGGGCTGGCTCAGCTTCCGTTCAGCTGCCGCGGCGCATGATCGCCACGGACGAAACGACATAGTTTGAAATAGTCCCCCGGTTGAATCGCAGCGGGCAGCACCTTATATACCCCGCATTCAGTTACATATTTACTCCCAGGAGAACGTTTCGACCATGATGCGCATTTTGCTGTTTCTGGCCACCAACCTTGCGGTCGTGCTGATTGCCAGCATTACCCTGAGCCTGTTCGGCTTCAATGGGTTCATGGCGGCCAACGGGGTTGATCTCAACCTCAATCAGCTGCTGGTCTTCTGCGCCGTGTTCGGGTTCGCCGGCTCGCTGTTCTCGCTGTTCATTTCCAAATGGATGGCGAAAATGAGCACCGGCACGCAGATCATCACTCAGCCGCGCACACGGCATGAGCAGTGGCTGCTGCAGACCGTGGAGCAACTGTCTCGCGAAGCCGGCATCAAGATGCCGGAAGTCGGGATCTTCCCGGCGTATGAAGCCAACGCCTTCGCCACCGGCTGGAACAAGAACGACGCGCTGGTCGCGGTCAGCCAGGGCCTGCTGGAGCGGTTTTCGCCGGATGAAGTCAAGGCGGTGCTGGCCCACGAAATCGGTCACGTCGCCAACGGCGACATGGTGACCCTGGCGCTGATCCAGGGCGTGGTGAACACCTTCGTGATGTTCTTCGCGCGCATCATCGGCAACTTCGTGGACAAGGTGATCTTCAAGACCGAGAACGGCCAGGGTATCGCCTACTACGTGACCACTATTTTTGCCGAACTGGTGCTGGGTTTCCTCGCAAGCGCCATCGTCATGTGGTTCTCGCGCAAACGCGAATTCCGAGCCGACGAGGCCGGTGCGCAACTGGCGGGCACCAACGCCATGATCGGCGCGCTGCAACGCCTGCGCTCGGAGCAAGGCCTGCCGGTAGGCACGCCGGATACCCTGAAAGCCTTCGGCATCAACGGCGGCCTGAAGCACGGTCTGGCCGGCCTGTTCATGAGCCACCCGCCACTGGAAGTGCGGATCGAGGCACTGCGTAACCGTCACTGATAGCCTCAATCGCCAGCAAGCTGGCTCCTACAGAACCCGTAGGAGCCAGCTTGCTGGCGATCCATCCATCGCAAACCGCGCTACAGCGCCTTGCGCACCAACCGATACACCCGCTCATCCATCCGCGTCACCCCTTCCCGCATCGCCTTCGGCGAACTCGGTAGCGCATCGCATGCCGCCAATTCACACATCTCCCAGTCGGCTGACAAATGCTCGTTAATCCACAGTGGTGGAACGGAAAACGGCGGACCGTCCGCCTGAGACTGGTCGTAATCCAGCGTGATCAGCAGACCGCGACAGGTTGCCGGCAGCAGGCGCAGGAGATGCTCGGCATATCGCTTGCGCATCGCCTCAGGCAAGGCAATCAAGGCCGCCCGGTCATACAGCGCGTCGCACTGACCAATATCTTCGGCGCTGAGCGCGAAGAAATCGCCACACCAGATCTCCACCTCGTCGGCCCTGTACACCTTGAAAACGCCCTGCTGCCTCACCTGCGGTTCGAGATCCTGCTCGGCGAAATAACCGGCGACCGCCTTCTCCGACAACTCGACACCCACTACAGATACCCCCTGAGCGGCAAGCCAGGTCATGTCCAGGCTCTTGCCGCACAAGGGCACCAGAACCCGAACGCCTGGATCCAGCGCCAGTGTCGGCCAGTACTGGCGTAAAAAGCCGTTTGCCTCAGGCTGATGAAAACCGATCTGTCCCGCCTCCCAGCGTTGCTGCCAGAACTCCGCTTGCATGAAACCTCCTGAAATTTCGATGATTATGGCGCAGAACTTATATTAGATTCGGATCGTCGATCTGCCTGAAGATGAGTCATCTCGATATTCCAGGACCGATCCATGCTTCCAAGTCTGTTCATCTCCCATGGCTCGCCCATGCTCGCGCTGGAGCCGGGCGAGAGCGGAGTCGCACTGCGGCGTCTGGCAGCCGAACTGCCCCGGCCGCGCGCCATTGTCATCGTCTCGGCCCACTGGGAAAGCCGGGAACTGCACGTCAACGCCAACCCGCAGCCGGAAACCTGGCACGACTTCGGCGGCTTTCCCGCCGCCCTGTTCGCCGTGCAGTACCCTGCTCCCGGCGCTCCGGAGCTTTCGCGGCAAGTGGTCGAACGCCTGACGAGCGCTGATCTGCCAGCCTCTGTCGACCCGCATCGCCCGTTCGATCACGGCGTCTGGGTGCCGCTCTCGCTGATGTACCCGCAGGCCGACATTCCCATTGTCCAGATCTCCTTGCCCAGCCGCCGCGGCCCGGCCTTCCAGACCCGGGTGGGAAAAGCACTCGCCAGCTTGCGGGAAGAAGGCGTGCTGATCATCGGTTCCGGCAGCATCACCCACAACCTGCGCGAACTGGACTGGCACGCAGGGCCAGAGCGCGTCGAACCCTGGGCACGAACGTTTCGCGACTGGATGATTGAGAAGCTGCAAGCCGACGACGTTGATGCCCTGCACGACTACCGCCGCCTGGCACCGCAAGCAGTGCGCAATCATCCCAGCGATGAACACCTGCTGCCACTCTACTTCGCCCGCGGCTCGGGAGGCCGGTTCGGGATCGAGCATCAGGGGTTTACGTTGGGGGCGCTCGGGATGGATATCTACCGATTTGACTGAAACCCCAGGCAAAAAAAATCCCCGAACCAGTCGGGGATTTTTTTATCCGGCGATCAACTCAGGAGTCGATCAGTCCTCGCGATAGCGACGCAGTTTCAGCTGCTTGCCGGCGACGCGGGTGTCCTTGAGTTTGGCCAGTAGGCGCTCAAGGCCGTCTTCCGGCAGTTCGACCAGGCTGAAGCTGTCGCGTACCTGGATACGGCCGATGGCTTCGCGGGCCAGGCCGCCTTCGTTGAGGATAGCGCCCAGCAGGTTCTTGGCGGCGATACCGTCACGCGCGCCCAGCGCGGTGCGGCAACGTGCGCGACCTTCGGCCAGCGGAGCCGGAGCACGACGCTCGCGCTCTGGACGATCGCCACGATCAGGACGGTCGCCGCGTGGCGTGCTGTTCGGCACCAGCGGACGCTCGCGCTCGATGGCGGCCAGAGTCAGCGCCTGACCATTGGTGGCCTTGCGCAGCAGAGCCGCGGCCAGGGCGCGAGGCGTGCAGCCGATGTCCGCAGTCAGGCGGTCCAGCAGGTCGCCGTGGGTCGATTCGGCATCGGCCACCAGCGGCGACAGGCCGTTGGTGAGCTTCTTGATGCGCGCATCCAGCACCGCTTGCGCGTCGGGCAGACGCACTTCCGCGACCTTCTGACCGGTCACACGCTCGATCACCTGCAGCATGCGGCGCTCGCGTGGCGTCACCAGCAACAGGGCACGACCTTCGCGACCGGCGCGGCCGGTACGGCCGATACGGTGCACGTAGGACTCGGGGTCGTACGGCATGTCGACGTTGAACACGTGGGTGATGCGCGGAACGTCCAGGCCACGGGCAGCGACGTCGGTCGCAACCACGATGTCCAGACGGCCGTCCTTGAGGGAGTCGATCACGCGCTCACGCTGGTTCTGGGCAATGTCGCCGTTCAGCGCGGCGGCCTTGTAGCCACGGGCTTCCAGGGCGCTGGCCAGATCCAGGGTCGCCTGCTTGGTGCGCACGAACATGATCAGCGCGTCGAAGTCTTCGACTTCCAGCAGGCTGAGGACCGCGGAGGTCTTCTGGTCGGCGTGAACCAGCAGGTGGGCCTGCTCGATCTTGGTGACGGTCTGGGTCTTGGTCTGGATCTTGACGTGCTTCGGATCGCGCAGGTGGCGCTCGGCGATGGCACGGATCGACTGCGGCAGGGTAGCCGAGAACAAGACGGTCTGGCGGGATTCAGGCATGGCCTTGAAGATGACTTCGAGGTCGTCCATGAAGCCCAGCTTGAGCATTTCGTCCGCTTCGTCGAGAACCAGGTGGTTCACGGTCGCCAGGACTTTTTCATCGCGACGCAGGTGGTCGCACAGACGACCTGGAGTCGCGACGACGATCTGCGCGCCATTGCGGATGGCCTTGAGCTGCGGGCCCATCGGCGCGCCGCCGTAGACCGCGACAACGGTCACGCCCGGCATTTGCTTGGAGTAGGTCTCGAACGCGGTAGCGACTTGCAGCGCCAGCTCGCGTGTCGGGGCCAGGATCAGGGCTTGCGGCTCACGCTTGCTCGGATCGATACGGTTCAGGATCGGCAGCGCGAATGCGGCCGTCTTGCCGGTACCGGTCTGCGCCTGGCCGATCATGTCGTGACCGGCGAGGATGATCGGGATCGATTGCTGCTGAATGGCGGACGGCTCTTCGTAGCCTGTCGCGACAACGGCTGCAACGATATTTGGGTGAAGATCGAGAGCGGCGAAGCCGCCGGTTTCCTGGGTCATGGGTCTGCCTCTGGTGCATCCGCAAAGACCCATGCTGCAAAGCTGCGCGTGCCGTGTACGACCTTGAGGTCACCCTGGCTGCTTTGTCGGCGGGGATTTGCGAAAACGTTTGAATGAATGGATCGTCAAGGATAGTTCGCTGAGCGAACGGGCAGCCGAAGCAGGCTTCGGGTGCTGCGATCCTGAACGAGGGCCCTGTTAAGGCCGGCGCGCACTATACCGGAATTGCGCGTGGAAGTGAGTCTTTTTTTTGCGCGAACGATCCGCCACGGTCCACGGTATTCGGGGGCTGCGCGGGGTGTGCATTGGATCCGAAAGCGTGCCGCGCCCCGCAGCGCCGGGGCTGCGGCTTAAACGTTTCACCGCGCTCCGGGCGCAGCGCCGTCGGTCGGGCTGCGGAGTGCGGCGAATTGCCTCAGCCTGGGTCAGGATGAGGGTCAGGGTCGTCAGCTCGCCGGGCGAATGTCCTTGATGAGCGTCTGCAAGGAGTAACCCAGCTTTGGCGCCAGTGCTTCGGCGCGCGCCGCGACTTCAGTGAGCGAGACCGTCTGTTCCAGGTCGGCCGGCACCAGCAGGATCACATTGCCCTCCTTCACCGGCAATTCCCAGTAATGCCGGTGGTAGAGACCGCGCAGCAAGGCTGCGCCCAGAGGCTTGCCGTCGTCCGTGGCCCACTGGTTGATGACCAGCCAGCCGCCGGGATTGAGGCGCTGCTGGCAGTCACGCAGAAAATTCCAGGCCAGGTGACCGACGCCCGGACCGACATCGGTATAAAGGTCGACGAAGATCAGGTCGGCGGACTCGGCGCTGGCGAGCAGCTCGACCGCGTCCCCTATCCGCACGAACAGCCGAGGATCATCGTCCAGCCCCATGTATTCCATCGCCAGGCGAGGGACGTCCGGGCGCAGCTCGATAACTTCCACATCCTCCAGCGGCAGGAATTTCATGCACGCCTGGGTCAGCGTTCCCGCGCCCAATCCGAGAAACAGGGCGCTTTCAGGTGCGTCGTGGCACAACGCCCCGATCAGCATGGCGCGGGTGTAGTCATACTCCAGCCAGCTGGGATCGGCCGTGAAGGTGCAGCTTTGCTCGATGGCCTCGCCGAATTCCAGAAAGCGGTAATCCTCGACCTCCAGCACGCGGATCATGCCGAATTCGTCGTGCACTTCAGCCAGGATTCGCTCTACCCGTTCCCGCTCTTCCGTCATGGCCCGTCCTGCCTGCGCGCGTTGTGCGCAAAGTGCCGATTGTCATTGAAGCCGGCGGTTTTGTCACACTAACAAGTGCGCCAGGCATAACTGGCCGCTGCGTTAGAAGAGGTGTGCTGGGTCTTATTCCTTTATCGATTCACTGCATATCTCCAGTGTAGGAAATCGACTACCCGACGAATGGCATTTTCCCTGATTCAAAGCCTCTTGAGGCCCTTGTTTATGGGGCGATCGCGCTAAGTGGCTGTATTTGAAAGACCTTTTTCAACGCGTTGAAAACGCTTGATGACAGGCTCCGGCTGGCCGCGTGCCATAACTTTGCTATACCGAATTCATCCGAACGGACGAAGGCCGCTTCTTACGGTCCGACTGTTCAGGTTGACGCATGGCTCTTTCCGAACAGCTCTTAGAAAGGCTGAGTACGCTGACAGGCTGTCGGTGAGGGAACGGGAAACAGGCAGGAGTAGTTATGGACAATATCGTAGTCGCCGATAAAGCATCATCCGAAATCACTGCAAAGGAATGGGGTAGTTTTCAGTTAACCAGACCCGGCGTCGTACAGATGCCAGTGGCGCCGTCCCAGGTCGCCTCGGTCAATCGCAGCGGTCAGGATCTGGTCGTCAACCTCAAATCCGGCGAACAGGTCAGGATTGGTAATTTCTTCAACACGGAAGGCGATATACGCAGTGACATCGTGTTCCAGGGTGACGACGGCGCGCTCTGGCAGGCGCAGTACAGCACCGAATCCTTCAACGGTTTCACATTCGAGGAAGTCTCCTCGATCGATACCCTCCTGGCCGATACCGGCGTCATCGACAACGCGACCCAGACGTTCGCCTTCGCAGGGCTCGGGCTGCTGGGCGTGGGCGGCGCTGCGGCCGCCGCGGGTGGCGGCGGCGGTGGGGGTGGCGGCGGTGGAGCCGCCGCACCGGCTCCGACCGCGCCGGCCGACCTGATCCTTTCGCCTGACGGTCTGAGCCTGCAGGGCAGCGGTACGCCTGGATCCACCATCAACGTCCGCGACGCCAACGGCGGTCTGCTGGGCTCGGCGGTGGTCGGCTCCGACGGTCGTTTCACGGTGCCCTTGAGCTCGCCGCAGAACAACGGTCAGACGCTGATCGTCGACCAGACCGACCCGGCCGGCAATACTTCCACTACAACGCCAGTGACGGCTCCGGATACGACTCCGCCGGCGGCGCCCGGCAACCTGCAACTCAGCGCGGACGGCCAGACCCTGACCGGGACCGGCGAAGCCGGGTCGACCGTCACTGTGCGCGACGCCAATGGCAATGTGCTGGGCAGCGCTGCCGTGGCGCAGGACGGCACGTTCACCGTCGGCCTCAACAGCCCGCAGACCGGCGGCCAGCCGCTGACGGTCGATCAGACCGACGCGGCCGGCAATACGTCGACGACGACACCGGTTGTCGCCCCGGATACCACCCCGCCCACCGCGCCGGCCAATCTGCAGGTCAGCGCCGACGGCCTGACCCTGACCGGGACCGGCGAAGCCGGGTCGACCGTTACCGTGCGCGACGCCAATGGCAATGTGCTGGGCAGCGCTGTCGTGGCACAGGACGGCACGTTCACCGTCGGTCTCAACAGCCCGCAGACCGGCGGCCAACCGCTGACCGTCGAGCAAACCGATGCGGCCGGCAACACCTCCACCACTACGCCGGTTGCGGCCCCGGATACCACCCCGCCCAGCGCGCCGACCAATCTGCAGGTCAGCGCCAATGGCCTGACCCTGGCCGGGACCGGCGAGGCCGGTGCGACGGTCACCGTGCGCGACGCCAATGGTGCGGTACTGGGTAGCGCGGTCGTCGCCGCCGACGGCAGTTTCAGCGTGCCGCTGAGCAGCGCGCAGGTCGACGGCCAGCAGCTGTCCATTGTGCAGACGGATCCGTCCGGCAACGTATCGCCCCCCGTCAGCGTGACCGCGCCGGACGTCACCTTCCCTGTTGATGTCACCCCACCGACCGCCCCTGCCGACCTGACCGTCAGCCCTGACGGCACGCTGCTCAGCGGACGCGGCGAGATCGGAGCTCAGGTCCGGGTGCTGGACAACGCCGGCAATCTGATCGGAACCGGTGTAGTCGGCGCTGACGGCCTGTTCAGCGTAACGCTGAACCCGGCGCAGACCGACGGCCTGCCACTGAGCGTGTCCTTGACCGATGCGGCGGGCAACACCTCGAGCAACGCTGCCATCAATGCACCGGACCTGACTCAACCGACCGCGCCGACTGATCTGGCGGTGTCCGCGGACGGCCTGACCCTGACCGGCCGGGCATTCCCCGGCCTGCGCATCTTCGTGCGCACCGCATCGGGTGTTGCGCTGGGCTCGGCCCGGGTTGGCGCCGACGGCCTGTTCAGTGTTGCTCTCAATCCCGCGCAGCTGAACGGCGAGCCGCTGGAAGTCAGCGCGATCGATGCATCGGGCAACAGCACGGAAACCGTGCTCGTCAATGCGCCCGATACCGTAGCTCCAGGGGCGGTCACTGATCTGGTGGTCAGCCCGGACGGCGCCACCATTGCCGGCAAAGGACAGCCTGGCGCTACGGTTACCGTACGCGATGCCGGCGGTCAGATTCTGGCCAGCGGGCTGGTCGGCGCCAACGGCACTTTTATCCTGGCCCTTGCTCCGGCAGTTGCCGAAGGTCAGGTGCTGACCGTCAGCCAGGCTGACGGCTCGGGGCTGCCTTCCGCGGACTCGACCGTAACGGTTCCGGATGCCAGCGGCCCCATCGCGCCCGGCCAGGTCGCGCTGAGTGCCGATGGCACCACCGTTACCGGGACGGGTACGCCCGGTGCGACCATCGAAGTACGCGATGCCGCCGGCAACGTGCTGGGTAGCGCAGTCGTCGATGCCCTGGGCAATTTCAGCGTTGCCCTGACCAGCCCGCAGAACAATGGGCAGGTGCTGGACATCGTTGCGGTCAATCCCGACGGCACCGAGTCAATTCCGACCCCCTTACAGACCGCCGACGGTATTGCGCCCGCATCGGCCACCGATCTGGCCGTCAACCCTAACGGTCTGGCCGTGACCGGCCGGGGCGAGCCCGGCGCGCAGGTGACCGTCACCGATGCCCAGGGCAATGTGCTCGGCACCGCCGTGGTGGGCGCCACCGGCAGCTTCACCGTCAACCTCGATGCCGCCCAGACGCTGGGTCAACCGCTGCAAGTCATCCTGACCGATGCCGCCGGCAATGCTTCGGCGCCGGCTGGCGTCAGTGCGCCTGATCCACTCGGTCCGTTGCAGCCGGACAATTTCAGCCTCAACACCGCCGGCACGATCCTGAGCGGGACCGGCCAGATCGGCTCGACAGTCACGGTTACCGGCCCCAACGGAGCGGTGCTGGGCTCGGCGCTGGTCGGCGCCGACGGCAACTTCGCGGTCACTCTGAACAGTCCGCAAAACAACGGACAGACGCTGCTGGTCAGCGCTGTCGGTACTTCGGGGCAGACATCCGCGCCGGTCAGCTTCACCGGTCAGGACACCCTGGCCCCTGACGCCGTGACGAACCTGGCGCTGAGCGGAGACCGCGCGACCCTGAACGGCACCGGCGAACCTGGAGCGACCGTCACCGTTCGCGACGGCGCCGGCACCGTGCTCGGCACAGCGCTGGTCGATGGCACTGGCGCGTTCAGCGTCCCCCTCGCCCCCATTCCGCCCACTACCGAAACGCTACAGGTGGTGCAGAGCGATGTCGCCGGCAATATCTCGGCACCCGTTACCACCAGCGCTCCGGATACCACGCCACCGGTACCGCTTGCCAACGTGGCGATTTCCGCGAACGGCACCGTCGTCTCGGGTAATGGCGAGCAAGGCGCTACCGTGACGGTATTCGATGCCCAGGGCACCGCCCTCGGCAGCGGGATCGTCGGCGCCAACGGCCGCTTCGAGATTACCCTGACCCCGGCCCAGGCGAACGGACAGGCATTGACCGCAAGTCAGGCGGACCTTAGCAACAATGTTTCTCCGACCGTCCCCATCCAGGCGCCGGACATTCAGGCGCCTGCCGCGCCCACCAATCTGCAGCTGGCCGGGGATGGCGTGACCCTGACCGGCAACGGCGAGCCGAATGCCACGCTTGAGGTGCGAGACTCGACAGGGGCAGTGGTGGGCACTGGCGGCGTCAATCCTGACGGCACGTTCAGCCTGACGCTGACCACTGCTCAGCTCAACGGTCAGGCGCTGGAGGTGGTGCAGACCGATGCGGCGCTCAATGCGTCGGCCGCGGGCCTGGTCACCGCGCCGGATTCCACTCCGCCCGCGCTGGTCGACAACCTGCTGGTCAGCGCCAATGGCGCAACCCTGACCGGGACCGGCGAGGCGGGCAGCACCGTCACCGTCACCGGTCCCGGCGGCGCGGTGCTGGGTACTGCGCTCGTAGCCGCCGACGGCAGCTTCAGTGTCGCGCTCAATCCCACCCAGCTGAATGGTCAATCGCTGGACGTGATCCAGACCGACGCGGCATTGAATCAATCGACGGCGGTGGCAGTTACCGCACCTGATTTCAGTGCACCGGCTCAACCGACCAATGTGCAGATCGACCCCACCACCGGCGCTGTCACCGGCACTGTTCAGCCTGGCGCGACCGTGGAAGTCCGCGCCGCCGACGGGACGCTGCTCGGCAGCGACGTGGCCGACGCCGGCGGCGCGTTCAGCGTGACCCCGTCTCCTCTGCAGTTGAATGGCGAAACCCTGGAGCTGGTGGCGATTACCACGGGCGGCCAGACCACGGCTCCGCTGGCCGTGACCGCGCCGGACGTGACTGACCCATCGATCGCGACCAATCTGCAGATCAGCCCCGACGGGCTGACCGTGTCCGGAACCGGCGAATCTGGCACCACCGCCATCGTAAGCCGCGGTGGCACGCCGCTGGGTCAGGCGACCGTGGACCCTAACGGTGTCTTCGTCGTCACCTTGAACAGCGCGGCCCTCGCGGGCGAGACACTGGACGTCATTCTGCGTGACGCCATCGGTAACGAATCGCCTGTCGCCAACCTGTCAGGGCCTACCGGCAACGAAATCGCGGCACCGGTCAATCTGGTGCTGAGCGCCGACGGCCTGGTGCTGACCGGCACTGCCACCGTTGGCACGACCGTCACGGTCACCGGCGCAAACGGTCAGGTGCTGGGCACTACTGCCGCTCCGGTCGGCGCGGACGGTACTTTCAGCATTCAGCTGTCCGCCGCGCAGGTGAACGGCGAAGTCCTGCAGGCGACTGCGTCCAACGGCGCGCTGGTTTCGGTGCCGGCCACGACTACCGCTGCCGATATCACCGCTCCCGCCGCACCGACCGAACTGGCAGTCAGCGCCGATGGCACCACCCTCACCGGCCGTGCCGAGGCCGGCGCCAGCGTGACGGTGCGCAACGCCAACGGTGATGTGCTGGGCACGGCGGTTGCCGGTGCCAGCGGACTGTTCACCATCACCCTGACACCGGCTCAACTGAACGCCCAGCCGCTGCTGGTCAGCCAGACCGATCAGGCCAGTAATACCTCGGCGGACGGCACGCTCACCGCACCCGACCTGCAAGGCCCGGCGGCACCCGCGCAGCTGTCCATCAATGACGCGGGCACTGTGGTCAGCGGCACGGGCGAAGCCGGCGCAACGGTTTCGATCCGCGACAATGCCGGGGCCGTACTGGCCACCGGCGTCGTCGACCCGAGCGGCAATTTCCAGGTCACCCTGCCCGCGCCGCAAGTCACGGGGGCGCCGCTGCAAGTGCAATTGACCGATGCCGCCAATAACCTGTCGACACCGGCAAGCCTGCCGACCGTGGACCGCACGCCACCGGCGGCGGTCACTGCGCTGACGCTGAGCCCCGACGGCGTTACCCTGGTCGGCCGCGGCGAAGCCGGCGCAACCGTGCAGATCCGCGACGCGGCCGGCACCGTGCTGGGCACCGCGCTGGTCGGTGCGAACGGCCAGTTCACCGCGACCCTGTCACCCGCGCCCACCAACGGGGAAACCCTGGGCGTTGTGCAGCTCGACCCGGCCGGCAACGTTTCGTCGAACGTCAACCTTACCGCCCAGGATCTGAGCGCACCGGCACCGCTGAGCAACGTTGTGATCAACGGCAACGGTCTGACCGTGACTGGCCAGGGCGAACCCGGCGCGACCGTGTTCGTGCGGGATATCGATGGCAACGTGCTGGGCAGCGGTCTGGTAGCCGGTAACGGCGCATTCAGCGTGACCCTCACCCCGGCGCAGACCAACGCGCAGTTGCTGACCATCAACCAGGAAGATCCACCGGGTAACGAAGGCCCGGCTGTCAGCCTCACGGCGCCGGATCTCGTGGCCCCTGTCGCACCCGCCGACCTGACCCTCAACGGCCCCGGCCTGCAGGTGACCGGTACCGGTGAAGCCGGCAGCACCATCACCGTCAGCGACGGCAGCGGTCGCGTGCTGGGCACGGGCGTGGTTGCCGCCAACGGCACCTTCCAGGTCACCCTCAGCGAAGCCCAGCTCAACGGCCAGGCCCTGAGCGTGACTTCCCGTGATGCCGCCGGCAATCTGTCTGCCGCCACAGCGTTGACCGCAGGCGATACCACCGCGCCGGTGCCGGTCACCGCGCTGGCGGTCAGCGCCGACGGTGCCACCCTCACCGGGCTTGGCGAAGCCGGCGCACAGATCAGCGTGACCGGCCCGACCGGCACGGTGCTGGGCACCACGACAGTCGCCGGCGACGGCACTTTCTCCTTGGGGCTGACGCCTCCGGCATCCACCAACGCGCTGCTGTCGGTCGTACAGACTGACGTGGCCGGCAATGTCTCGACGCCCGCAACAGTGACTGCTCCGGGCAATCTGGCCCCGGACACGCCAAGCAACCTGGCGCTTTCGGCGGACGGCCTGACCCTGACCGGCACCGGCACGCCTCGCTCGTTCATCAGTGTGCGACGCTTCAACGGCCAGTTGCTCGGCACGGCCCAGGTCGCCGATGACGGTAATTTCAGCGTGGCCTTGAACCCTGCGCAGTTGAATGGCGAATCGCTGTCGGTCAGCGCGGCGTTCAGTGACGGGCTCAGCTCCACGCCCGCGCCGATCACCGCCGACGACAACACCGCGCCCGACGCCTTGATCGAATACCGCCTGGCGAGCGATGGCGTGACCCTGACCGGCCGCGGCGAAGCCGGCGCGACTGTCCAGGTGACCAACCTTGACGGCGTTGAACTGGGCACCGCGCTGGTTGCCGCCGACGGCACCTTCACCGCTACGCTCGGCCCTGCCCAGATCAGCGGCCAGCAGCTCAATCTGGTGCAGGTCGATGCGGCCGGCAACGAGTCAGCGGCTGTCAGTCTCGTCGCGCCGGATCGCGTGGCACCGCCCATTGCCGCCGATCTGGCGCTCGATGCCACGGGAACCGTAATTTCCGGCACCGGCGAAGCGGGCGCCAGCGTCGCGGTTCGCGATGCCACCGGTACCCTGCTGGGCAGCGGTGTGGTGCGGGTCGACGGTACCTTCCAGGTCACCCTGTCCAGCCCGCAGATCAATGGCCAGCAGTTGGCCGTGACCCTGACCGATGCCGCGGGCAACGCGTCGACGCCGGCGGCCTTGCTGGCAGGCGACACGACCATTCCGGCGCCATTGACCAACCTGGCGATCGCCGGCGATGGCGCGACCATCACCGGTCGCGGCGAGCCCGGCGCCACTGTGACCGTACGGGATAATCTTGGCGCGGTTCTGACCACAGGCGCGGTGGACGCAACCGGTGCCTTCACTGTGGTTCTGCCGACACCGCAGACCAATGCCGAACTGCTGAGCCTTACGCAGTCAGACGCGGCGCTGAACGTCTCGCCAGCCACTACTCTGACGGCGCCCGATACCACTCCGCCCGCGCCATTGGTGAACGTGGCGATCAATGCCACCGGCACGACCATTACCGGCAGCGGCGAGCCGGGCGCGAACATTACCGTACGTGATGCCAGCGGCACCGCATTGGGAACCACGCAGATTCTGGCGGACGGAACCTTCAGCGTGACGCTGGCCCCGGCCCAGATCAATCTGCAGGCACTGACCGTGCAGCAAGCGGATCAGGCCGGCAATATCGGCCAGTCGGCGGGCGTGACCGCGCCGGATCTGACTGCACCCGCCGCGCCGACCGGCCTGGTGGTCAGCGCCAACGGCGATCAGTTGACCGGCACTGGCGAAGCTGGTGCGCAGGTCCGGGTCAGTCTGGCTGACGGCACTCTGCTGGCGACCACGACGGTGGCGGGCGACGGCACCTTCGTGGTTGCTCTCAACCCACCACGGGCCAATGCCGACGCGCTCAACGTGGTGCTGATCGACGCCGCGCAGAACGTCTCGCAGCCCGGCAGCATCACCACCCCGGATACAACGCCGCCCGCCGCCGTGGACAATCTGGTGGTCGGCGCGCAAGGCAATGTGCTGACCGGTACTGGCGAACCAGGCGCGACGGTGACAGTCACGTCCGGCAACGCTACGCTTGGATCGGTCGTCGTGGCTGGCGATGGCACCTTTACCGTCAACCTCGCTCCTGCGCAGGTGAACGGCGAGCCGCTGAGCGTCACCCAGGCCGATCCGACCGGCAACACCTCTGGCGCGGTACTGGTCAACGCGCCGGATACCACGCCGCCCGCCATCCCTGCCGACTTCGCAATCACCGCCGACGGTCTGACATTGATCGGCAGCGGCGAGCCAGGCGCAACCGTCCAGGTTCGCAATGGCAGCCAGGGGATCATCGGTACCGGGGTCGTGGACGCCAATGGCGACTTCATCATTGCCCTGAGCGCCCCGCAGCTGAATGCGGAAGTGCTGACCCTTCGGCAAGTGGATGCCGCAGGCAACGCGTCGACGGATGTCACCTTCCAGGTTCCGGACGCTACTGCCGCAGCGCCGGTCGCCAACCTGGCGCTCTCCGCCGACGGTCTGGTGCTGACCGGTACCGGCCAACCCGGCGCCACGGTCAGTGTCAGCAGTGCCGGCGTCGGCCTGAACACCGGCGTGGTCACGGTAGCCGCCGACGGCACCTTCTCGGTGACGCTCAGCGCCCCGCAACTCAACGGCCAGGTGCTGGACGTGACGCAAACCGATGCGTCGACGATCCCTTCAGCGCCAACCGCTTACACCGCCGCCGACATCACCGCGCCCGGCACGCCGACGGTCTCGTCGCGTACCGAATCTTCGGTCACCGGCACTGCGGAAGCCGGCAGCACGGTAACCATCCGCGCCGCTGACGGCACCGCTTTGGGTAGTGCGGTGGCCGACGTTGACGGCAACTACACGGCCCCTCTGGCCCCCATCCAGAACACCGGCGCGCCTCTGACCGCCACCGCTAGCGATGCGGCGGGCAACGCTTCGGCCGCCCTGCCCTTCACTGCGGTCGACACCACGCCGCCGGCAGCCGTAACCGGCCTCTCGATCAGTACCGACCTGGATCAACTGTCCGGTATTGGCGAACCGGGCGCGACGGTCACGGTGACCGCGGCCGTTGGCGGAGCGACTCTGGGTACCGCAGTGGTTGCCGCCGACGGCACCTTCGTGGTGGATCTGGTGCCCGCGGCCGTGGCGGAGCAGGACCTGGACGTCATCCAGACCGATGCCGCCGGCAACGACTCCGGCTCGACGCCGTTCGCGGTGCCGATCGATCCGCCAACTCCGGCGCCTACCGCTCTGGTGCTGGCCGATGCCGGCGCGACCCTGACCGGCCTCGCGGTCGCCAACAGCACGGTAGATGTGCGTGCGCCGGGCGGTGCGCTGCTGGGGTCGACCACCGCGAATGCGGACGGCACCTTCACCGTGAGCCTGTCGCCGGCGCAGAACAACGGTGAAACCTTTCTGGTCACTGCCACGACCGCCACGGGCGGGACCTCGATCCCGACTCTCGGCATCGCGCCGGACAATACCGACCCCGCGCCGCTGGACAACCTGGCGATCGGCGGCAACGGTACGCTGGTAACCGGTACCGGCGAGGCAGGCGCAACGGTTGAAGTTCGCAACGCCGCCGGAACGCTGCTGGGTACCACCACGGTCGCCAACAACGGCAGTTTCAGCGTCACCTTGAACAGCTCGCAGATCAATGGTCAGGTGCTCAGCGCCGTGCAGACCGATCCGGCCGGCAACGTCTCGCCGGTCAGTCAGGTCACGGCGGGCGATAGCACCGCACCGCTGCTCGCCACTAACCTGGCAGTCAATGCCGCAGGCCTGCTGCTTACCGGCAGCGGCGAAGCCAATGCCATTGTGCGGGTGACCAACGCTGCCGGCACCGTGCTGGGTGAAGGCACCGTTGCGGGGGACGGCACATTTAGCGTGACACTCAATCAAGCGCAGACCAATGGTCAGGCGCTGAACATCAGCCTTACCGATGCTGCCGGCAACACCTCCCAGGCGGCCATCGTCAACGCCGGTGATACGACCGCACCTGTGGCGCCGTCGAATCTTGCGGTCGCGGCAGGTGGCCTGGTGCTGACCGGTAATGGCGAAGTTGGCGCAACCATTCTGGTGACCAGCGCCACCGGCACACCTTTGGGCAACGCCGTGGTCGGCGCGGGCGGAACCTTCAGCGTTCAATTGGCCTCGGCACAGGTCAACGGCCAGGTGCTGACGGTCGTCCAGACCGACGCGGCGGGCAATCAGTCGCCGTCGGCGCCGGCTACCGCTCCGGACACCACACCACCTGTGGTCGCCACAGGCCTGAGCGTGTCGGCGGACGGCACGACCCTGAGCGGAACCGGTGAAGCCGGATCGACCGCGCGGGTCTTCAATGCCGGTGGCCAGTTGCTGGGCAGCGCGCTGGTTGCGGCGAACGGCTCGTTTACTGTCACCCTGACGCCTGCTCAGAACGATGGTCAGGCACTGAGCGTGCGCCTGACCGACGTTGCTACCAACGAGTCGCTGCCGGCCAGCGTCACGGCACCGGACACCACGCCGCCTGCTGCACCGGCTACCGCGACCATCAACTCCGCAGGTACCTTGATGACCGGCACCGGCTTCGCCGGCGCGCGGATCTTCATCCGCAGCTTCAACGGTACCCAGCTGGGTACCGCAGTCGTCGCGGCGGACGGCACCTGGTCGGCGACCCTCACGCCGGCGCAGATCGACAATCAGGCGTTGAGCGTGACTCAGGTCGACGCGGCCGGGAACGTGTCGACTGCGTTGCCGGTGACTGCGCCCGACCTGACCGCGCCGGTTCCGGCCAGCGGTCTGCTGCTCAGCGCCGACGGCACCACGCTGTCGGGCTCGGCCGAGGCCGGCGCCACGATCACCGTCAGAAATGGCGCGGGCACGGCATTGGGGACCGCCACCGCACAGGCCAACGGTACGTTCAGCGTCACCTTGAGCGGTGCGCAGATCAATGGTGAAACCCTCAATGTCAGCGTCACTGACCCGCGCGGCAACGTCTCGACCATCGCCACCCTGGTGGCGCCGGACGTTGACGTCGACCGGCCAGTGGTTGCCAGTGACAACCTGACGACGGCAACCGTGACGCTGAGTCCGGTGACGACCACGCGCAATATCCTCGACTCCTTCCCGACCGTGCTGGGGGTAGGCTTCAGCCATACGTTCAATTTCAACGTCGCCAGCGGCACGACCGCCAGACCGACGCTGACCCTGACTGATGGCGGGCTGCTGAACCTCAATACCGGGGCGACCTACACCCTGCAGGTCAAGGACGCGAGCGGCAGCTGGGTGACGCTGGGTACCGCCGGCAACGGCGCGCTGCTCAATCTGGAACTGTTGGCGGGCACTGGCATACGGGTCAATGTCGGTACCTTGCAGGCCGGTGACTACCGGATCGTGTTCGCCAGCAACAGCATCTCGTTGCTGACCACGATCAACAGCAACCTGCAGCTCGATGTCACCAGCCTGACCCAGTTCAACAGCGTGGCGGGCGCGGCGGTGACCGGCAATGTGATCAGCGATATCGGCACGGATGGCACCGCCGATATCACCGGTCCCGACAACGGCGCGCAACTGCGGGTGCAGAACGGCAACGCGGGCTATGTCAACGCGGGCGCGGGCACTACGGTGCAAGGCTTGTACGGCAGCCTGACCATCGATGCCCAGGGCAACTACACCTACCGGGCCAACGGTAGCGCCACCAGCGTTGGCAAGGTAGACGTCTTCAACTATCAACTGGTCCACCCCAACGGCAAAAGCGATACCGCGACGCTCTACGTGCGGATCGACAGCCCGCAGGCCACCGAAGTCTGGAGCAGCACCAACCTGGCGGCACCGGCCTTCGTGGTCGACGCCACTAACGACATCGCCAGCACCAGCATCACGCTGGGTAACCTGATGAGCACCACCACCTCCAACCTCGGCACGCTCAACACACTGCTGGGCCTGGGCAGCACCGGCAACTACGGCTTCACGGTAGCGCCCAACACGGTCAGCGACCTGACCATCACCTTGTCGTCAAGCAGTCTGCTGTCGCTGCTGGGTTCGGTGAACCTGGGCTTGTACAAGCTCAACACCGCGACCAACCAATATGTGCTGGTCAAGAGCTGGGCAGGCGGCACCTTGGTCGGACTGGGCGGTGGCGCTTACGGTGCCACGGTCGATGACCAGACCCAAGGCACCTACCGCGTCACCCTGACAGTGGGCGGCGTCGCTGTGGCGACCTCGATCAACGTCGGGCTGATCAATAGCGCGACCTACACCAGTCAGTTTGTCGTCAACAGCTACACGCCGGTCTCCGGCAACCTGCTGACCGACACCGCGGGTGGTGGCGCGGACGTACTGGGCTCCAGCCTGACGGTGCTCAGTGTCCTGGCCGCGGCCGGCACCTATGTGCAGCCGGGCTTCAACGGCACCAGCATCACCGGTACCTACGGCACCCTGCTGGTGCGGGCGGATGGCAGTTACACCTATACCCTCAAGGCCGGGTTGACCAGCGCAGTGATCGGTCAGGAAGACGTGTTCACCTACCAGCTCACCCATCCCAACGGCACCACCGACACCGCGACGCTCACCATCGATCTGAACCAGGCGGGCGCTGCCCGGGCGTTCATCGCCAGCGTCGATGACGACGGCTCTTCGTTCAGCGCGCTGGGGGCAAGCACCGGCGGCGAGACGCTCACCGGGACCGACGGCAACGACACCCTGGACGGCTCGCAAGGCGGTGCCGTGACTCTGGACGGAGGGGCCGGCGACGACACCCTGATCATCAGTGACCAGGACTTCGTGGCCGTCAACGGCGGGACCGGCACGGACACCTTGCTGTGGGCCGGCGGCGATGCATCGATCGACCTGGGCAACCTGCAGGACCGGTTGAGCAACATCGAGGTCATCGATCTCAACGACACCAGCGCCGTGCAGTTGACTGTCAGCCTGGCCGATCTGATCGCAATCACCGAACCGGACCAGAGCACGCTGTTCATCAAGGGCAGCGAACAGGACAGCGTGCACATGACCGGTCAATGGAGCGCCGAGGGCACGCAACTGGCGGACGGACTCGAATACACCCAATACACCCCTCAGGAGGATCCGACTCACCATTTATGGGTACAGAACGGCATACAAGTAGTGTGAACCTGTAAAGCAGCATTACCGCAGGCTTCGCGGACACCGGGCAGCGCGCCCGGTGGCCGCGGCGTCTGGGGACTTTCAGTAAGGGATTCTAGTGAAGTCAGCTCACGCCTGTGTCACAAGGCAAATGTCCGCCGCGCTGTTGGCGACGGCGGTACTGCTCGTCAGCCATTCGGCAGCCGCTGCCGACGAACCCATTGCCCCGGAACTCAAGAACCTCAGCCCCTCGGCACTCAGTAAACCGCGCCTTGCCAGTCGGCGCGCCGGACAACCCCCGCAGCGCGACCCGCTGCCCGCCAGTCCCACGCTCACGCTCGATCAGGCCGTGCAGCAGGCAGTATCGTGGCACCCGAGCATCGGTCAGTCGATCGGGACGCTCTATCAACAGGCCGAAGGCATCAACGTTGCCGAAGCAGGGTATTACCCGCAGATCAGTGGCGGTCTCCGTTCGGGTATCGAGACTGGAAACGGCGGCGACGGCAGCACCCAGGCACTGAACATTTCGCTCAAGCAGATGCTTTACGATTTCGGCAAAGTGTCCAACTCCGTTGAAGTCGCCAAAGCCCGTGTCGCCCGCAGCCAGGCGCAGATCCTGCTCAGCGTGGACCAGACCGCACGGGATACGGCCTACGCCTGGATCGAAGTGCAGCGCTATCGCAATTTTCTGGAAATCGCTCGCCAGCAGATTGAAGGCGTTGGTCAGATCGTCGAACTGGCCCGACAACGCAGCGACATGGGCGCCAGCACCCGCTCCGATATGGTCCAGGCACAATCGCGCGCAGAGGGCGCTGTCGCCACCTTGCAGGAATACAAGGCGCAATACGCCCGCTGGCAGGCCGCCCTGAGCACACTGATGGGACGCGCCACCACGGCGGATGTCGCCGACGACATTCCCCCCTCCACCGCGCAAGCATGTGAGAGCCCCGAGCCGTCCATCGACGCATTGCCGGCGGTGCTCGTGGCCCTCGCTCAGCGCAACGAAGCCCAGGCGGAACTGGCCCGCGCCCGCTCGGAAGGCTATCCGACCATTTCTCTGGAGCCTTCGGTCAACCACTATCTGGACAGTGGCTACAACGACAACAACCCGGCAATGGACCGCACCCAGGCCGGGATCTACGTGAATGTCGAAGTGCCGATCTACCAGGGTGGCGCCACCACCGCGCGCAGCCGCGCCGCCGGCTATGCGCTGACGGCCGCCGATTCCGCCGAAGACACGGCGCGGCTCGAAGCCACCCGCGGCCTGGCCGAAGCCCGGGTGCAGACCATGGGCCTGAACCGTCGCATGGATGCGTTGCAGTCGCGTCAGACCAGCATCAGCGAGGCCCGTATGCTTTACGGTCGCCAGTATCTGGAGCTGGGCACCCGGCCTCTACTGGATCTGCTCAATGCCGAACAGGAGATCCATCAGTCACACTTCGATCTGGCCAGCACTCAGGCGGACCTGCGCCGCCTGCAAATCGATTGTCTTTACAACAGCGGCGGCCTGCGGCGCGCCTTCGCACTTGAAGACCGTACGTTACAAGGCGTGAGGATCCTGCCATGAATGACGCCGTGATAATTCCTGCCGCGGGCGCGGGCCAGGGCGCCCTGCCCCCGGATTACAGTCAGTGGATGGAAGCCGTTCTGCTGGTCGCCCGGCATTACCGGCTGGATGTTTCCGAAGAAACCGTGCGCATCGCGGCCCAGCGGCCGGACCGCAGCCTGGAAGACGTGGTACGGCAGATGGCCCGCCAGGCGGGGCTGACGGTCAAGTTCACCCCCAGTGCGCCGAACGATCTCAGCAAATGGCGTACACCGCTGGTCGTTGAACTGCTCGACGGCCAGGTTGGCGTGGTGCAGACGGTGGACGACAGCGAGATCGGCATTGCCTTGAGCGGCGATCAGGGGCTGCAGAACCGCATGCCGCTGCAAGCGCTGGGCGAACGCCTGCGGCGCACTGTGATCATGCGCCCGGCTCGCCCGTTGAGCGACGTACGCACCGATGATTATGTGCAGCCTTACGACGAGCACTGGTTCCGGCGCATCGTGCTGCGTGATCTGCGCCCCTACTCTTACGTAATGCTGGCGTCGCTGGTCGCCAACCTGCTGGGCATGGCCGGCGTGCTGTTCTCCATGCAGGTCTACGACCGGGTGATTCCCGCCGAGTCGCTGCCCACGCTGTATGTACTGTTCGGCGGCGTGCTGCTGGCGGTGGTGTTCGATTTCCTGATGCGCATCATGCGTCTGCGCATTACCGACCTGCTGGGCAAGCGTGCCGACCTGCGCGTCTCGGATCTGGTGTACGGCCATGCGTTGCGCTTGCGCAACTCCGTGCGTCCCAAGTCCACCGGCTCGTTCATCGCCCAGCTGCGCGAGCTGGAACAGGTTCGCGACCTCATCACTTCCAGCACCGCCACGGCGCTGGCCGATCTGCCGTTCTTTCTGCTGTTCCTGCTGGTGTTCTGGATGATCGGCGGAGCGCTGGTGGCGATTCCCATTGTTGCGCTGATCGTCATGTTGCTGCCCGGTCTGCTCTATCAGCGCAAACTGGCGCGGCTCGCCAACGAAAACATGCGTGAATCGGCGCTGCGCAACGCGATGCTGGTGGAGAGCATTCAGGGCCTGGACGACATCAAGTCGCTACAGGCCGAACAGCGTTTCCAGGAACAGTGGAATCACTACAACGCCACTTCCGCTGACACCGCACTGCGCCTGCGCACGCTGACCAATGGCCTGGTGACCTGGACTCAGAATGTGCAGAGCGCCGTGTTCGCGATCGTGATTGTGTTCGGCACCCCGATGGTCATTGCCGGCGACCTGACCACGGGCAGCCTGGTGGCCGCCTCGATGCTGGCGTCCCGGATGATGGCGCCCATGGCGCAGCTCAATCATGTGCTGACCCGCTGGCAACAGGCCAAGGTTGCCTTGCAGGGTCTCAACCGCCTGATGCAGTCGCCGGTCGATCACCCCGAGGGCAGCAAGCGAGTGCACTTGCCGGTGATCCACGGTGATTACCACTTCAAGGACGCCAGCTTCCGCTACAACGAGGAAGGTACCCCGGCGCTGGAGGTTGGCGAGCTGCGCATCCGCCCCGGCGAGCACATCGCCGTGCTGGGGCGTAACGGCGCGGGCAAGTCGACCTTGCTACAGGGTCTTGCCGGGGCCATGGACCTGGCGACGGGCGACATGACCCTGGACGGTATCGCCATGAACCATATCGATCCCGCCGACCTGCGCCGCGATGTCGGACTCTTGCAACAGCACGCCCGCCTGTTCCACGGCACCCTGCGCGACAATCTGGTGCTGGGCGCCGGCCGGGCCAGCGATCAGGAAATGCTCGCGGCGCTGTCGCTCACCGGTGCGCTGGATTTCATCCGCAAGCTGCCCAAGGGCCTGGATCATCTGATTCTCGAAGGCGGCCTGGGTCTTTCCGGCGGACAGCGCCAGAGCCTGTTGTTGTCGCGACTGCTGCTGCGCCAGCCGCAGGTCCTGCTGCTAGACGAACCCACCGCGTCGCTGGATGACGTCACCGAACGCAAGCTGCTGGACGACCTGATGCTGTGGGGCGAAGGCCGAACGCTGGTCATCGCGACCCATCGCCTCAGCGTGCTGCAGCGAGTTGGTCGGATCATCGTGGTCGACAACGGCCGCATCGTCATCGATGCGCCGCGCGACGTCGCCCTCGCCCAGCTTCGGCAACCCAAAGGAGAACGACCATGAGCGGCGATGTAGCCATCCGCATGCCGAAGGCCCCGGCGTCCTATCTGGACGGTGCCGACGAATACGCCGTGGCGCGCGCGACCCGCGTGGTATGGATTTGCGCCCTGATGCTGGGTTGCTTCCTGGCGTGGGCCGCCTGGTTCGAGGTGGTTGAAGTGTCGAATGGCACCGGCAAAGTGATTCCCAGTTCGCGGGAACAGGTCATTCAGTCACTGGAAGGCGGCATCGTCACCGAGATGAATGTGAGCGAAGGCGACCTGGTGGAGCGCGGCCAGATCCTGGCCCAGCTCGACCCGATCAAGACTCAATCCAATGTCGGCGAGAGCGAGGCCAAGTACCGCGCCACACTGGCCAGCGTCGCTCGCCTGCAGGCCGAGGCGAGCGGCAAGCCGCTGAGCTTTCCGAAGGCGCTGGACGCCTGGCCGGAGCTGATCCGCGCCGAAACCGAGCTGTACAACACCCGCCAGCGCGGCTTGCGGGAAACCCTGGCCGGTATCGAGGACTCGCTCAAGCTGGTGCGCAGCGAGCTGGCGATCACCGAAAATCTGGCGAAGATCGGGGCCTCCAGCCGGGTGGAGGTGATTCGTTTGAATCGTCAGCGCTCGGAGCTGGAACTCAAGGCCACCGAAGCACGCTCAGACTACATGGTTGACGCGCGTCAGGATCTGGCCAAGGCCAGCGCGGAAGCCGATGCGCTGGCCGAAGTGGTGCGTGGCCGTGCCGACTCGCTGACACGCCTGACCATGCGTTCGCCGGTACGCGGCATCGTCAAGGATATCGAGGTGACGACCATTGGCGGAGTGATTCCCCCCAACGGACAGCTGATGCAGATCGTGCCGCAGGATGAACAGTTGCTGATCGAGACGCGCATCAATCCGCGTGACATTGCCTTCATCCATCCCGAGCAGGAAGCCAAGGTCAAGATCACTGCCTACGACTATTCGATCTATGGCAGCCTGGACGGCAAGGTGGTGACGATTTCGCCCGACACCATCCAGGACGAGGCCAAGCCGGAAGTCTTCTACTACCGGGTCTACATTCGGACCGATTCGGACGTGCTGAAGAACAAGGCCGGTAAATCCTTCGCGATCGTCCCCGGCATGGTGGCGACTGTCGACATCCGCACCGGGGAAAAGACCGTTCTCGATTACCTGATCAAACCTTTGAATCGCGCCAAGGAGGCATTGCGCGAGCGCTAGACGATCACTGTTCGGCGACCGCCAGGCCGATCGGAGCAGGCTTGGGTTTGCTCTTGCCCTGTTGCTGGGCGGAGAAGCGCTGCCATTCACGATTGATCTCGGCGTATGGCAGGAAAATGCTGATCTGAGGCTGGGTCGCCAGGTCGGCGCGCTTGAGCTTCCGCAGGCGTGCCGCGTCGAGGTAGGCGACGCTGATACCCACGGCGTCCCCGTTCTCGGCGAAGACCGGGCCGCCTGACATACCCTTGACCGTCGAGCCGGTGTGGGTGCCGTACATCACGCCGCCATCGGTGGCGCTCAGACGAACCATGGCCTTGAGGGTCTGGCCCTGGCCCTGGGTCGGAATATAAAGCGAGTTGAAGCCGACCGCAGTCACCGTTTCGCCCGGCTGATACTGGCGCCACTGAGGCGCATTGGCTGCCTTATGGCGGAAGAACTGCACGTCCCCCCGACCTTCGAATACCGACCCCGAAACATAGGGAAGATGTTTGACCGTCACGGCATACTCGTCATTCCACTGCACCGCGGTTCCCATGAGCAGCATGGGCAGCGGACCTCCGGAATGGACGACGAACGCCTGGTCGTTAACAGGATCCTTTACAAACGCGGTGGACATTCCATTGCACCCGCTGATCAGCGCACAGGCTGCCAGAAGTGACATAAGGGCTTTCATGTTGCTCACGAGATAAATTTGCGACGGCGGCGACTATGTCATTGTGGCATCATGAAATCAATGTGCCACTATTGCCGTTCGTCGGGGTTATACAAAGTCATTGTTTTTGTACAGGCGCAACCCTCCCATGGAGGTGCAACCCATTGCCTTCGGGCATATGCCGCTTTGAGCCTATCGGCGGCATTTTGCGGAACCTGAGCACTATGACGCCGATAGTCCCGCCCCCGCTGCCAGCCCTCCGTCCACCTGCTAACATGCCTGTCCGATTTGCATGACCTCGAAGAGCGCACCATGAGCCAACCCTGGAGCCCCGACAGCTGGCGGGCACTGCCGATTCAGCAGCAACCTCTGTATCCGGATGCGGACCGCCTGGCGAAGGTGGAGCGCACGCTGGCCGGCTATCCGCCGCTGGTTTTCGCCGGTGAAGCCCGGGAGTTGCGTCGCCAGTTTTCAGAGGTCACCCAGGGCCGCGCATTTCTCCTGCAAGGCGGCGACTGCGCGGAAAGCTTCATGGAATTTTCCGCAGCCAAGATTCGCGACACCTTCAAGGTGTTGCTGCAAATGGCCGTGGTCATGACCTTCGCCGCCGGTTGCCCGGTGGTCAAGGTCGGACGCATGGCGGGTCAGTTCGCCAAGCCCCGCTCTTCCAACGATGAGACCATCGAGGGTGTGACGCTGCCGGCCTACCGTGGCGACATCGTCAATGGCATCGGTTTCGACGCGGAGAGCCGCGTGCCGGACCCGGAGCGGCTGTTGCAGGCCTACCACCAGTCCACCGCGACCCTGAACTTGTTGCGCGCGTTCGCCCAGGGTGGCTTTGCCGATCTGCACCAGGTCCATCAGTGGAACCTGGACTTCATCGCCCACTCGGCGCTGGGCGAGAAGTACAACCAGCTTGCCAGCCGCATCGACGAAACCCTGGCGTTCATGCGCGCCTGCGGGATGGACAGCTCGCCACAACTGCGCGAAACCAGTTTCTTCACCGCGCACGAAGCCTTGTTGCTGAACTACGAAGAAGCCTTCGTGCGCCGCGACAGCCTGACCAACGACTACTACGATTGCTCGGCGCACATGCTGTGGATCGGCGACCGCACGCGCCAGCTCGATGGCGCCCATGTCGAGTTCCTGCGCGGTGTGAACAATCCCATTGGGGTCAAGGTCGGGCCGAGCATGAACACCGATGACCTGATCCGCCTGATCGACATCCTCAACCCCGACAACGACCCCGGTCGCCTGAACCTGATCGCGCGCATGGGCGCCAACAAGGTTGCCGACCACCTGCCGCAGCTCATCCGCGCGGTCGAACGCGAAGGCCGCAAGGTACTCTGGAGTTCGGATCCGATGCACGGCAACACCATCAAGGCCAGCAGCGGCTACAAGACCCGCGACTTCGCGCAGATCCTGGGTGAGGTCAAACAGTTCTTCCAGGTGCATCAGGCCGAAGGCACCTACGCGGGCGGCATTCACATCGAGATGACTGGGCAGAACGTGACCGAGTGCATCGGCGGCGCCCGGCCGATCACCGAGGCCGGCCTGTCGGACCGCTATCACACCCACTGCGATCCGCGCATGAACGCGGACCAGTCGTTGGAGCTGGCGTTTCTGATTGCCGAAACGCTCAAGCAGGTGAAGCGCTAAGCAGACGCTCGCAGCGCGGCGAGCAAGCGCACGCCGCTCGAACGCTGGCAGTTGACCTGAACCTGTTCCAGCCCCAGCCAGCCCGCCAGCCCGAGCAGGTGGGCAGCCAGCGCTTGCATGCCCTCCTCGTCCAGCCCGCGCGGCTCTTCGTGAACGGCGTGCACGGCAAGGCGACCCGCCGTGCGTTCAGCGCGCAGGTCGACCCGGGCCGCGATGCGCTCACGATGCAGAAACGGCAGAACGTAATAGCCATACACCCGTTTGTGCTGGGGTGTGTAGATCTCCAACCGGTAGCGAAAATCGAACAGCCGCTCGGTACGCCCACGCTCCCAGATGAGTGAATCGAAAGGCGACAGCAGCGCGCTGGCCGAGACCCTGCCGGGCGCCTTGGTGTCAGGCAGACAGAACGCAGTCTGCTTCCAGCCCTGAACCCGGACCTGGTGCAACTGACCGCCCTCGACCAGTTCGGCGAGCGCACGGCGACTCGGCAGCGGGTCCAGCCGGAAATAATCGCGCAGGTCCTTTTCGGTGCCGACACCCAATGCGGTCGCCGCATGCAGCAGAAGATCGCGATGGGCCTGGGCTTCGCTGACGTCAGGCGCATTCAGAACCTTCCCAGGCAATACTCGTTCCGGCAGATCATAAAGGCGTTCAAAACCGCGCCGCCCGGCCACCGTGACCTCACCTGCCGCGAACAACCATTCCAGCGCCAGCTTCTCCGCGCTCCAGTCCCACCAAGGCCCGGCCCGTTCCTGACGCGTGCTCAGGCTGCCGGCGCCCAGTGCGCCTTGATCACGCACAGCCTGCAACACGCGCTCGATGACCGGACGCTGCTCGCGTCCGAATGTCGCCAGCCCCTGATAGATGCCCTCTCCCCGCTGCGCGCGGTGCATGCGCCAGACCATCAGGGGATACAACTCGATGGGCATCAGCGAAGCTTCATGCCCCCAGTACTCGAACAGCCGACGATGACGCCCCTGGCTCCAGGCCGCCTGATCCAGCAACGTCGGTGAGTAGCTGCCCAACCGTGAAAACAGCGGCAGGTAGTGAGAGCGCACCAACGCATTGACCGAGTCGATCTGCAGCACGCCCAGCCGCTCGATCATCCGCGTCACCTGCGCGGCCTTGATCACCGCCGGCTGCCGGCGCCCGCGAAATCCCTGCGCGGCGAGCGCCAGACGACGTGCTTGCTTGATGGAGATATCCATGGATAGACCGGGCTCTGTGCATGACAGGGTAACGCTATCCGATGCGCGGGTATCTGTCAGCCGCGTGGGAGCCAGCGAGACGGAACGCCGCCCGCTGGCTCCTACCAGCTAATAGGCGCGTGCGTAGGAGCCAGCTTGCTGGCGATGAGTGATGCGCGATAGCCCTGACGCACCACACTGTTTCTGCTGCCACCTTTTGGCAGATCGTCGGACAGCAGCCGCCTGGACCAAAGCGCCGTGGCTCACTTCTTCTTGTCCCGGGCGAAAGCCGCCTCCAGCGCGTCATTGAGCGTGCGCAGTACCTTGACCCTCGCCCAGCGCTTGTCGTTGGCTTCGACCAGCGTCCAGGGCGCGATGCCGGTGCTGGTGCGGTCGACCATATCGCCCACCGCCTGCCGGTACACAGACCACTTTTCGCGGTTGCGCCAGTCGTCTTCGGTGATCTTGTAGCGTTTGAACGGCGTCTCCTGGCGCTCCTCGAAACGCTCCAACTGAGTCTGCTCGTCGATCGCCAGCCAGAACTTCACCACGACCACACCGGCATCGGTCAGCTGTTCCTCGAAATCGTTGATTTCCCCATAGGCTCGCAACCAGTCCGATTCGCTGCAGAACCCTTCCACGCGTTCCACCAATACCCGGCCATACCAGGACCGATCGAAGATCGTGAACTTGCCACGCGCCGGAATCTGTCGCCAGAAACGCCACAGGTAGGGTTGCGCGCGCTCGTCCTGAGTCGGCGCGGCAATCGGCACGATGGCGTACTGGCGCGGATCGAGCGCGGCAGCCACGCGGCGGATCGCCCCACCCTTGCCCGCCGCATCGTTGCCTTCGAACACCGCCACCAGCGCATGTTTTTTCATGCGCTTGTCCCGCAGGTTGCCGGACAAGCGGGCTTGCTCGGCTATCAGTGCCTGTTCGTATTCGTCCTTCTCCAGGCGCAGGCTGAGATCGAGGCTGTCGAGCAAGCTCAGATCATCATGACTGCTGCCCAGCGGCCCGATGGTGAGCGCCTGGGGCCGGCCCTTGGGATTCTTTAGCGCCGCCTGCATGCCTTCGAGCAACAGACGCCCGACGGTCAGGCTGCGATAGTTGGCGTCCGCGCCTTCGATCACGTGCCAAGGCGCGTACTCGCGACTGGTGCGGCGTAGCACGCGCTCACCGAAACGCACGAACTTGTCGTAGGTGCGCGACTGCTGCCAGTCCAGCGGGCTGATGCGCCAGCTGTGCAGAGGATCGTCCTTGAGCGTCTTGAGCCGGCGCTTCATCTGTTTGCGCGACAGGTGAAACCAGAACTTGAAGATCAGCGCGCCCTCGTCGCACAGCATTTTTTCCAGACGCTCGGCGCCGCCGATAGCCTGATCGAGCACCGCGTCCTTGAAACGCCCGTGAACCCGATCCTGCAGCATCTGGCTGTACCAGTTGCCGAAGAATATGCCCATACGGCCTTTTGCGGGCAGTTGCCGCCAGTAGCGCCAGGCCGGCGGGTGGGCCAATTCCTCATCGGTCTTCTCATCGAAAGTCCGCACTTCGATGAACCGCGGGTCCATCCACTCGTTTAGCAACTTGACTGTCTCGCCCTTGCCCGCGCCCTCGATGCCGTTGATCAAGACGATGATCTGTCGCTCGGCCTGCTCGCGCAGCTCGTACTGCGCAGCCAGCAATGCCTGGCGCAACGCCGGAACCTCGGCGTCGTAGGTGTCATCGTCAATGGCATGACCGATTTCGGCGGACTCGAACATGGGCAATCCCTCTTGTGATCGAATGAAGCAAAGCGCTGCGATGGCGACATGCTGGTTCTGACCACCATTCACGAGCATGGGTCAATCGGATATGCCGCCAAACCGGCTTTTTGCCGCGTCAACGGTTTAAAATGCCGGCTCTGTTAACGCCGAGCCGATCATGACCATCAACCACCACGCCCAGATCGACTGGGATGACCAGGGCAACCCCCGCTCCCGAACCTTCTCCGACGTGTACTTTTCCACCGAGTCGGGCCTCGCCGAAACCCGGCATGTATTTCTGGTGCAGAACGATTTGCAGGCTCGCTTCCTGGCAATGGCCGCGAAAGACCGATTGGTGATCGGCGAAACGGGTTTCGGCACCGGTCTGAATTTTCTCTGCGCCTGGCAACTGTTCGAGACCTGCGCACCAGCCGGTGCGCGCCTGCACTTCGTCAGCGCTGAAAAATTCCCCTTGAGCCGCGCCGACCTGCAACGGGCGCTGGCGCTTTGGCCTGAGCTGGCGGCGCTGGCCGATCGGCTGCTCGAACAGTACGTTGCCGTGCATCAGGGCTTTCAGCGCGTGATGTTCGATGACGGCCGCGTCACCCTGACGCTCATGATCGGCGATGCGCTGGACATGCTGCCGCAACTGGATGCGTGCATCGACGCTTGGTTCCTGGACGGTTTCGCGCCCGCGAAAAACCCCGAAATGTGGACCCCGGAGCTTTTCGCTCAACTGGCCCGGCTGTCCGCCCCCGGCACGACCATCGGCACCTTCACCAGCACCGGCTGGGTGCGTCGCGCCCTGAACGCGGCAGGTTTCAAGATGAAACGGGTGCCCGGCATCGGTCACAAATGGGAAGTGCTGCGCGGCGCGTTTCTTGGATGGCCTGACGATGTACCCGCGTTACCGGGCAGCGCGCCCTGGTTCGCCCGCCCTTCCACCCCGCCAAATGAGCGCAAGGCGCTGGTGATCGGTGCCGGGCTGGCCGGCTGCGCCACGGCGCAAAGCCTGGCGAACCGTGGCTGGCAGGTCAGCGTGCTGGAACGCCATGCCGAGGCCGCGCAAGAAGCGTCCGGCAACCCTCAAGGCGTGCTCTACCTGAAACTGTCCGCCCACGGCACGGCCCTGTCGCAAATGATCCTCAGCGGCTTCGGGCACACCCGTCGACTGCTGGGACGCTTGCAACGCGGGGTCGATTGGGACAACTGCGGCGTACTGCAACTGGCCTTCGACGAGAAGGAAGGCAAGCGTCAGGCGCAACTGGCCGAAGCCTTTCCCGAAGACCTCTTGCAGGTGCTGGACCAGACCGCCGCCGAAACCCGCAGCGGCGTGACGCTCGGCTCCGGTGGCCTGTTCTTTCCCGAGGGCGGCTGGGTGCATCCGCCCGCGCTGTGCAACTGGCAAATGACTCACGCCAACATCACTCTGCTCGGTCATCGCGAGGCGCTGGAACTGCGCCGGGTCGACGGCCAATGGCAAGCCTGGGAGGGCGACCGACTGATCGATAGCGCGCCGGTGGCTGTGCTGGCCGGAGCCGCGGACATCAAGCGCTTCGCCCAGAGCGCCGAGCTGCCGCTCAAACGCATTCGCGGCCAGATCACGCGCCTGCCGCAGACGCCAGCGAGCGCCACGTTAAGCACCGTGGTGTGCGCCGAAGGCTACGTCGCGCCGCCCCGTCTGGGCGAACACACCCTCGGCGCAAGCTTCGACTTCCACAGCGACGACCTGACGCCAACCACCGCCGACCATCTCGGCAACCTGCAACTGCTGCGCGAAGTGTCCAGCGATCTGGCCGAACGCCTGGCCGTCGATCAAATCGACCCGGAGCACTTGCAAGGCCGCGCCGCCTTCCGCTGCACCAGCCCCGATTACCTGCCTATCGTCGGACCACTGGCCGACCGCAGCGCCTTCATCGAAACCTACGCCATGCTCGGCCGCGACGCCCGGCAAGTGCCGGACATCCCCTGCCCCTGGCTGGACGGCCTGTACGTCAACAGCGGCCATGGATCACGCGGCCTGATCACCGCGCCACTGTCCGGCGAACTGATCGCCGCCTGGCTGAACGACGAACCCCTGCCCTTGCCGCGCAGTGTTGCCGAGGCGTGTCATCCGAATCGGTTTGTGCTGCGGGATTTGATTCGGGGTAAGTTGCAAGTCACCGATCCGTCCTCTTCCCGCTAGAGACCGCCAATGTCCAACGACCCGCTCTGCCTGGTTCACGTACCTGCCCTCGTCGTTCTGCTCAAGGCGGCGGAAGACCGAAAAGGCTCACCGCTCACTGAGGCTGAAGTCGTGCAGATTCGCGATAAGGCCGCTTGCATCGCATTACCGTTCAGCGCCGCTTGTTCGCTGGAAGACGAACGTGGGTATCCGGATATCGTTCCGGAGGACTGTTGGGAGGAATGGCAGCGGGTTCGTTTATCGAGGTGATGGGGCAAATTTCGGCTCCAGTGAAAACAGGCAGAAAACAGGTCGCAAATTGTCCTTGGTCCACGCATAGCTCGGTGCAGTCCTGGAAATTGGGAAGTGCTCTCAGGTAGCTCCCGTTTACTGATAGACCGTCCTTTATCTCCCTTCCAGCCTATGAATAAGCATCATCGAAGTAGCCATTGGACATTTCATGCGGCGCAGCTTAGCCTACGCAGTGTGTGCCAGGAGCTTGCAACAGTCGCGGCTTCTCCACCTCGATGCGCCTCCATACAGCGACTTAATGCCCGTGACTGACTCCCTCCCTACGCATCTGGATGCGCCTGAATTTTCCGCTGCTATAGCAGCGGTTCAGGAAATCGAGTCCGTGCCGCTGATCCTTGAAATGGTCAAACAAGCGACAGGCATGCGTTTCGCAGCCGTCGCACGGGTTACGGACAAGCATTGGGTGACATGCGCGGTCGATGACTCTATTGATTTCGGCTTGATACCTGGGAGCCAACTCGAGCTCGAAACCACGATTTGTCATGAGATCCGCCAGAATCGAAAGCCGGTCATCTTCACCCATGCGAGCAACCATCCGCTTTTCTCAACCCACCACACCCCAAAGCTGTATGGTCTCGAAAGTTACGTCTCCATCCCCATCGTCACGGCGGACGGACAGTTCTTCGGCACGCTCTGCGCGATAGACCCGACGCCCGCCAGCTTTGATGAAAGCACCGTGCTGAAAACGCTGGGACTCTACGCTCAGTTGATTGCGATGAACCTTGATCTGCACAAGGGATTGCTTACATCCGAGCAGGCGCTCGCGGACGCTGCTGAAACCGGCGTACTGCGCGAGCAGTTCGTGGCAGTGTTGGGCCACGATTTGCGTACACCCTTGAGTGCGGTGCGTTTGAGTGCCGAGCTGCTTGAAACCAGAGTCGATGAACCCCGAAGCTTGAAGTTAATCCGGGCCGTACGCCAGAGCGCGATACGCATGGGTGTTTTGATCGAAGATGTGCTTGATTTCGCCCGCGGCGAATTGGGTGGCGGCATCCCCGTCAGACCTGTAGTGACAGACACTCTGCAGGAGCAGTTTGAAGCCGTGCTTATGGAACTCAGGGTCGTGTACCCTCGAGCGGTAATCCTGGAAAAGCTGAGCATTCCATCCGGGCTCTATTGCGATCCCAGTCGACTGGGACAACTGCTGTCCAACCTGGTTGGCAATGCCATTACTCACGGGACGAAGGGCGCTCCGGTTGGGGTGCGTGTCTACACAGTCGGTCAAAACCTGGTGCTGTCAGTGCACAATAGCGGCGTTCCAATTCATAAAGATGTCCTCCCCTCGCTTTTTCATCCATTCAGACGACCCGAAACAGGCAGCCGTGAGGACGGACTAGGCTTGGGGCTCTACATCGCGAATGAAATTTGTGCCGGGCACCGCGGAACGCTCGAGGTTACCTCGAACGACTCGCAGGGTACTGAATTCGTAGCCACCCTCCCTTGCTCAATGCAGTCAGCCTAGGCTGAGTCGCAGCTTGTTTAGAGGCAACCCTGGTCCTCACTTGCGAGGATTGCCTTCTCCGCTCGAATGGCAGCTTTGGGTGATAGCTGCCAGCCACAACTGGCTGCTATCGGCCAGAAGCGGACGTCAGTCGCCTGGAACGGATGAGTTTTAAAATAATTCCGCTGCGCTCCTGGACGAATTACCAACCTCTGCTAGCGTCTTACGGCGACTTATGAGCTTTAGCGCATGGTCAGAAGCCATCAGTGGTGCACACAGGATTGGGGCTATGGCTAAAAACAGCTTTAAACGGACGATGTTTCTGACCACGATGCTGCCACTCGCCATGAGTGCTCATGCAGACAATGCGGATACCGCCAATAAGAGTAATAACCCCCTAAATCTCGCCCCCGGCGCCAACCTGCAAGACTACTACACGCCAAAACTGTACGACACCAACGCGCATACCAACGATGCGTTACTGCGCGGCACGTTGCCAGTCGCTGCGGGTGACGTCATTGGCGTCCCGCAAATTCTGCGTGCCACGCTCCCCATCAGCACGCGCCCCGATCCGCATCATGGCTACAGCACCGGCATCGGAGACCTGAACCTCTTCGATATATTCTTGCTGAAAACCGATGGCGTACAGCTAGGTGTCGGCCCGCAAATTACCGCTCCGACGGCTGCGCAGGACGAACTGGGCACCGGCAAATGGCAGGCAGGTCTGGCTGCCGTCGCCATTGATGCGTCGCCCCGTGGATTGCTCGGCGCGCTGGTGCAATACCAAAGCTCTTTCGCAGGTGACAGCGACCGTCAGCACGTTGAGACCACCACTTTCCAGCCGTTCATCATCCATAATCTGCCGAGAGGCTGGTACCTGCGCTCCACCGGTACCTGGACCTTTGACCTGAAGAACGACACGCACTACATCCCCATCGGGCTGGGCGTCGGCAAGGCATGGAAATCCGGCAGCAATATCCTCAACGCATTTGTTGAACCACAGTGGACGGTCGATCGCAAAGGCGATGGTTTGCCGCAATTCACGCTTTTTGCCGGTATCAACATCACTTTCGGAAAATGAGGGCAGGCTGTGCGTGGAGTAATTCGGTTGGCCGGTTCTTCCCTGCTTGCATTAGTCGCGGGCTGCGCAACGGGAACGCACTCTCCTACGTCCCTTGATACCCGAATTGGCAAGATTGCCATGGAGGGCGAACTGCCAGCTCGCGCCTCTATCGCTTCGCTGTATGCCGAACTGGATTTCCAGCAAGCAACCCAGGCTTATTTGTGGGCGCTTCCGTTGGTGTCCTATGCGCAATGGCAAGGTGAGTTTCGCGACAAGCTTGGCGCGAAAAGTGGCGACTTGATGGTGCTCAATAGCTACGAAGACAAGCTCGGTGTCATCACCGCTAATGCAACTACACCTTACATTCTCGGTTTTGTTGATCTCAATGAAACCGGCCCGTTGGTTATTGAGTTACCGCCGGGGCCTACCGCCGGCGGTGTCGGAGATTTCTGGCAGCGAGCAATCATCGATATGGGCGAGACAGGCCCTGATAAGGGCAAGGGTGGCAAATACCTTGTGCTTCCACCGGGCGCGGTATCACCGGCGGACGGTGGCAACTACTATCTCGCCAAGTCAGAAACGATGAACGTCCTTGTGGGCTTTCGCGTGCTGGACCCCGACCCCGCCAAGGGCAAGGCGCTGGTCGAGAAATTCAAAATGTACCCTTACTCCAATCGCGCCCAACCCACCAGAACCAACCTGTTAACCCCGGGAGGAAAAGCGTGGTCGGGGACTCAGCCCAGGGGCATGGCGTACTGGGAGCGCTTGCATCAGATCATTCAAAGAGAGCCGGTCAATGAACGAGACCGGTTCTATATGGCCATGCTCGCCAGTCTGGGGATCGAAAAAGGTAAAACCTTCAACCCCACCGAGGCACAACGCAAGGCGCTGGAGCAAGGCGCCCGGATGGGCGAACTTGTCGCCAAGGCCAACACCTTCGCCAAGCGTTTCCCGGGTGCTCAATACTGGCCGGATCGTCAATGGGACACTGTGTTAAACATTGCAGAGCCGTCACAGCGAGTGGCCTTTTATGATCAGCTGTGGGAACGCAGTGCGTGGTTCTATGAGGCCGTGACAAACACCAAAGGCATGGTCTCCAAGACCCCTGGGCTGGGTCAGACCTATCTCGGCTCTTACACCGATGCGAAAGGCGACTGGCTCGATGGCGGCAAGAACTATCGCCTGCACGTCGGCGCCAATCCTCCGGCCAGGCAGTTCTGGTCGATGACCGTCTATGACGTCGCAAGCCGTTGCCTGATTGACAATCCACAGCGCAAAGCCGACCTCTCTTCCCGCCAGGATTTGAGACGAAATGATGATGGCTCGGTAGACCTTTACTTTGGCCCTGCTGCGCCCAAAGGCTTTGAAAGCAACTGGGTGCAAACCGTACCGGGCAGACACTGGTTCAGTTACTTCCGTTTATACGCACCCACCGAAGCCTACTTCGATAAAAGCTGGAAGCTTGACGATATCAAACGAGTCGATTGAGGGCCGCAGCCCGCCTATTTGAAGGATTCAATAATGATCATCAGACACACCGCGCGGCTGCTCTGTGCAAGCCTGTCCATCACATTGGGCAGTTCCGCCTGGGCCGATTTCACCGCCACGCCAGCTGAGGCGCAGGCCATTGCCAAGGAAGCCTATCTTTATGGGTTCCCGGTCGTGGAAATGTACAAAACGCTTTACACCCAAGCGGTCGATGAAGGCGGCGAGAACTTCAAGGCACCGTTCAATCAGATCGGCAATACCGCCATGGTTTTTACCCCTAAAGATACGGCGTTTGTCACGCCCAATTCAGATACTCCCTACTCCTTCGTCTGGCTGGATTTGCGCGCCGAGCCCATCGTCCTGACCCTGCCGAAAGTCGAAGCGAACCGCTATTACTCGGTGCAGTTGATCGACCTTTACACCCAAAACTTTGCTTACCTGGGCACTCGTACCACGGGCAACGATGGCGGCCATTTCATGATTGCCGGGCCCGACTGGAAGGGTAAGCCACCTGCGAACATCGATCGCGTTATCAACAGCGAAAGCAATATCGCGTACGCGTTGTATCGTACCCAGCTGTTTGATGAAAAAGACCTGACAAACGTCAAGCAGATCCAGAACGGTTACAAGGTTCAGGCGCTTGGCAGTTATCTCGGCCAACCCGCCGGCAAGGCTCCCGCCAAAGTCAGTTGGCCTAAACCTGAAGCCAACATGAGTGAAACGCCGGATCTGTTTCGCTACCTGAGCTTCATGCTGGCGTTCGCTCATCCGCAGGCTTCCGAGAAGAGCCTGTTGGAGCGCTTCGCCAGGATCGGCATCGTCCCGGGAGAGCCCTTCCGGATCGATAATCTAAGCGCTGAACAACGCCAGGCGCTGGAGGCCGGGATTGCCGATGGCAAGGCTGAGTTCGCCGCTTTCAAAAAAGACAAGGTTGACACTCACGCTGTCACCAGCGGCG
Source organism: Pseudomonas sp. JDS28PS106 (assembly GCF_036706555.1). Lineage (NCBI taxonomy): Bacteria > Pseudomonadati > Pseudomonadota > Gammaproteobacteria > Pseudomonadales > Pseudomonadaceae > Pseudomonas > Pseudomonas sp. JDS28PS106. The sequence goes on from NZ_JBAJGT010000008.1 coordinate 103,157, forward strand.
ATCTTTTTGGTACCCGTGAACATTTGCAGAACAACTATCTGTACCGCTATGCCGGTGCCAACATGGGCATTTTCGGTAACTCGGCGGATGAAGCGGCTTACATTGGCTATTTTGTCGATAACAAAGGCACGCCGGTCGATGGCGCCAAACACCGTTACACCCTGCACTTCGCCAAAGACCAACTTCCCCCGGCCAACGCCTTCTGGTCACTGACCATGTACGATGGCACGTCCAAGTTGCTGGTGGACAACCCTTTAAAACGCTACCTGATCAATTCAAGAATGCTGCCCGACCTGAAGCGCGATGCGGATGGTGGTTTGACCCTGTACGTGCAGAACGCCTCGCCTGGAAACGATAAGCAAAGCAATTGGCTTCCCGCACCCAAAGGACCGTTTTATGGGGTGCTGAGGATCTATCTGCCCAAGCCGGAAGTGGCCAGTGGAAAATGGAAGTTGCCGTTGCTGACGCCAGCAGACCTATAACTCCGGGCAACTGGCAGAGCCCTGACAGGAGCGAATCATGAGTGCGTTTTCAAGGTTACGCGCATTAAGTGCTGCAACGCTGGTGCTGACCCCGCTCCTCGGGTTCGCCGACAACGCCCGGGACTGGCAAAACCTGCCGACCGATTTGAACATGGTGTTCGGGTACTACAACCGGATCGATACCAATACGCCCATTGATACCACGCTGCCGATCAATGGCCTCTCGCTGAATGCCGATTTGTACATCGCCCGTTACGCGCGCTCATTTGGAATCGATGGCCGCAACAGCGCGATCCAGATCCTGCAACCGTATGCAGACATCTCTGCTTCCTTCGACAATGCCCGCTTCTTTGACGGTACCAAACACAATGGCGGCATGGCCGACACCCAGGTCGTGCTGGTCCATAACCTGTTTGGCGGACCCGCGTTGAGCAAAGAAGAGTTTGCCACCTGGACCCCGGGAACGTTCGTGACCGGGGCATTGTGGGTTACCGCTCCCACCGGGGACTACGACAAGAATCGTGTTATCAACATCGGTTCCAATCGCTGGGTGTTCAAGCCGGAGCTGGCATTTGGCACACCGATCGGACCGACCTGGCTGGAGTTCAATACCTGGGTCTCGCTGTTTGGTGACAACGACGATTATCAAGGTAACGGCAAGCTCGAACAGAAGCCCTTGTATGCGGTAGAAGGCCACTACAGCTATACCTTCAACCGCGCCCTCTGGGCATCCGTTGATGCGACCTACAGCCGTGGTGGCGAAAGCCGGATCAACGGCGACTGGCAAGACAACAAGCAGGAAAATGCGCTGCTGGGTGCCAGCGTTGGGTTCATGCTCTCGCCACAGTTCGGCGGTCTGATCGCCTACTCGGATACAGTCTCGGAGCGCACCGGCTCCGCGGACGTGAACACCTGGACACTACGGTTGCAATACGCTTGGTAGAAGTTCCAACGTCGTTTAACCAACGCAGGGAATCATCTGATGAAAACGTCGGTATTTAATATGCTACTTTGCTGCGCGGTACTCTGTTTAGGGGGCTGCGCAGTCTCCCAGGTGGACCCGCGCCATTACTCTGGCTTTTTAAAAGATTACAGCCAGTTGAAACCGGCAGAAAGCGAAACCGGAGCGCCGGTCATGCGCTGGATCGATCCTGACATCAAGCTAAGCGAATACTCGCAGGTGTATATCGAGCCCAGTCAGTTTTATCCGCAGCCGCAGCCGACAGCAGTGATCTCAGCGCAAACCTTGCAATCCATCACACGCTACTTCGATGCCGCACTCAAACGTGAACTTGGCAAGGATTTGCCATTGGCAACCGCACCAGGGCCCAACACCATTGTCGTCCGCCCGGCTATTACAGCGGTTTCAACCAGCACTGAAGGTCTGAAGCCGTACGAAGTCATCCCCATTGCCCTCGTGGCAGCAGCCGTCAATACCGCAGCGGGCGGACGAGACCAGAATGTAGAAATCGCTACCGAAGCCGCTTTTCTTGATGGCTCCAGCAAAAGGATTCTCGCCCAGGTAGTACGCAAAGGTAGCGGCAAGTCATTAGAAGACAACAAAACTAAGCTAGCCCTAGAGGACGTGAAACCGGTACTCGATGGATGGGCCGCAGACATTCGTCTGAGCTACGAGAAGCTAAAGCGCGCTGAAAAGTAGCGCGAGGTTGATTGATTCAAAGTGCGCGGATCGAGATAAATACAGTTGCCTCGCTGACGCCTGATGACTTCGACCCGCGTGCTGCCACCCTTACTTATTCATCTACCCGCCTATCCCACGGATATCCCATAGCCATGCGCGCTAGGGTGGACCGTCCGCTTTGGGTCGAAAGCGGCCATTGAAACGCGGCAGCTTTCACCCAACGCAGTCCCTTAAAAATCATCATGCCAGCTGCGACCAGCCCTCCGGCTCACCCAGAACACTGACGCCACAAGCCACGTTTTTCATGGCCATCACTCGATACCAGCACACCCCTTCAGCGCCCCTTGATTCATCTGATAAGGCATCCATTTCGGATCAGGACCTCCCCCAAACCCCCGATAAAACGCCTCAGCCCTCCGGTTCCCCACCATCACATCCCACTTCAACCTCGCCCCGCCGATGCTCAACGTCCACGCCGCCACACGACGCAGCAACGCCGCCCCAAATCCGTTCCCTCTGTACTCCGCCGCCACAAACAGCTCTTTGAGAACGACTGTGGGTCGTAAGTCGTAAGTGAAAGGAATCGTCAGCCCGACGGCATAGCCGGCGATCCCTGCCCTGCCCTCGACCACAAAGATGTGGCATTCAGGACGCTCGCCGAACGCTCGGGCAAGCAGGGCTTTTTCGTCTACCCGAAACTCGTCCAGGTATTCCTCGAACTCCGCCAACGCTCGCATGTGTTGGATCAGGCTGGAGACATCTTCGGGGCGTGCGGGTCGAACTTTGCCCGCTTCGCTCAACATGCGCAGGACACGCCATGACCCTGAGCCGTCTCATCCGCGCCAACCAGCGAAAACCCTTCGTCCAGCCAGCCGGTGACTCCGCCTAGCATTTCCTTGACGGCATAGCCCAGACCGGCCAGGCGGGCCGCCGCTTTATGTACGCCATTGCAATGAGGGCCCGCGCAGTAAACGACGAACAGCGTCTGCTGCGGATACTCCGCCATGCGTTCTGCGGTGATGGTGCGGCCTGGAATATTGATCGCGCCTGGTACGTGGCCTGATGCAAATGCTTCGCTCCTCCTGACGTCTACCAGCACGTAATCGACGTCGCCTGTCTGCTGGCTACGCTGGACGTCCGAACAATCCGTTTCGAAGGCCAGACGACGGCTGAAATGCAGCAAGGCGTCGGATGGATGTGCTGCCGGGTATTCGCTGACCAAGCTTGTCATGGGTTTCGCTCCTGGGCTGTAAGTGCGGCCATTGTAGGAAGCGGGTCTGGGCCGCTACAGTGGCGCATTCGACAGTCACCGGTAGTTTTCCGCCAATGCTTGATGATCCAGGTCTGGTTGCCGTGCTGGCCTATGACGGGCTGTGCACGTTTGAATTCGGCATCGCCGTGGAGATATTCGGGCTGCTGCGTCCGGAGTTCGAGTTTGCGTGGTACAGCCATCGGATTGTCGCCGTTGATTCGAGTCCCATGCGGGCGTCGGGTGGGATGCAGGTCGTGCCGGAGTTCGGGCTGGAGTCGCTAGTCGATGCGCGGACCATCATCGTTCCGGGTTGGCGTGATCGCGATGAGCGGCCACCGCAGGCGCTGCTGGACGCGTTGTGTGCCGCCCATGAGCGGGGCGCCCGATTGCTGTCTATCTGTTCTGGGGTATTCGTGCTCGCGGCCGCGGGTCTGCTGGACGGCAAGCGGGCCACGACTCACTGGCGCTATACGGATGAACTGGCGGCACGCTACCCGCTTATCGAGGTGGACCCGGATGTGCTGTATGTCGACAGTGGTCAGGTAATCACTTCAGCAGGCAGCGCGGCCGGCATCGATGCCTGCCTGCATCTGGTGAATCGAGACTTCGGTACGCATGTCGCCAACGTCGTTGCCCGGCGTCTGGTAATGGCGCCCCAGCGCTCGGGCGGGCAGGCGCAGTTCATTCCCGCGCCGGTTGCCCGCACGCCTCGCGATGACCTGGCATCGGTTCTGGAATGGGCGACGCTGCATGTGGACACCTCGCTTACGGTGAAGCAACTGGCGGCCAGGGCGCTGATGAGCGAGCGAACTTTCCTGCGCCGTTTCACTGAAGCGACAGGAATGGCGCCGAAAGCCTGGCTGCTTCAGGTACGGATGAACCGGGCGCGCGACCTGCTGGAAAGCAGTCAACTGAGCAACGAGCAGATCGCTGGACGCTGCGGGTTCGCCTCCGCGGAAAGTTTTCGGGCGGCCTTTCGCAAGACCGTGGGGCTGGCGCCCATGTCATATCGCGCGCAATTCGGCAGTCACTGACTGAAGTCGTTTTGAAAGGAGTTCGATCCGTCGGAACAGACCTGAGCGCCCATACGTCCTATGCTTGTCGTTCCTCAGACCGGTCGAGCCCTTATGCTGCAAGTGCAAAACGTTTTCAAGAGTTACGCGACCGCGCAAGGGCCGCTGGCAGTGTTGCGCGGGGTCGACCTGGAACTGGCGCGGGGTGAAAGCCTGGCGCTGATGGGTGAGTCGGGCAGTGGCAAGAGTACTCTGCTGCATCTGGTGGCCGGGCTCGATCAGGTGGATGCCGGTAGCATCGAGGTCGACGGCCAGCGCCTCGACCTGATGAGCGAAAGTCGTCTGGCGAACTGGCGGCGTACCGAGATCGGTCTGGTGTTCCAGCAATTCAATCTGATCGGCAGCCTGAAGGTCGAGGACAACCTGGCCTTCCAGGCGCGTCTGGCCGGCCGTTTCGATCCGCACTGGCAAGCGCATTTGGCGGGACGGCTGGGTCTGTCCGATTTGCTCACGCGCTATCCCGAACAGCTTTCCGGCGGTCAGCAGCAGCGGGTCGCCATCGGTCGCGCGCTCGCTTCCCGGCCCGGCCTGCTGTTGGCCGACGAACCCACCGGCAATCTTGACGAAGCCACCAGTGACGAAGTGCTGCAGCTACTTCTGGACCTGCTCGACGACAGCGCCACCAGCCTGCTGATGGTCACGCACAGTGCCAAGGTCGCCGCGCGCCTGTCGCGCACGGTGGTGTTGCACTATGGCCGTCTGGCCGCGCAAGGCGACAGCTGAGATGCGGGTGTTTTACTGGACGCTGCGCGCGCTGCTCAGTCACTGGCGGCGTCACCCGGTGCAGTTTTTCAGCATCCTGACCGGTCTGTGGCTGGCGACCAGCTTGTTGACCGGCGTTCAGGCGCTCAACAGTCAGGCGCGGGACAGCTATCAGCGCGCCAGTCAGCTGATCGGCGGCGAACCGCAGACCCGGTTGACGACCGCCGATGGCGCGGTGTTTCCCCAATCGCTGTACATCGAGCTGCGTCGCGCTGGCTGGCCGGTTTCGCCCATGGTGCAGGGCAGAATTCATCTCAAAGACCGCGAGACGCAGCGCCTGCAGGTGATCGGCATCGAGCCGGTCACTTTGCCGACAGGTTCCGCCGTGGCCGGGCAACAGCTGGACTCGGAACGTATCGTCAGCTTTCTGGTGCCGCCGGGAGTGACCTGGATCGCGCCGCAGACCCTGGCGTCGCTGGACCTGCACGAGGGTGACCAGCCCTTGACCCCGGACGGCCGCTCTCTGCCGCCGCTACGCACGCAGCCGGACATGGCGCCGGGCGTGCTGTTGATGGACATCGGCTTCGCCCAGCCGCTGCTCGGTCTGCCCGGCCAGTTGTCGAACCTGGTGCTGCCCAAGAACTTCGCCAGCACTCACCCTGCCCTGCCGCCAGGGCTCAACGGACGACTGGTCATCCGCCAGAGCGGCGAAGACAACAATCTGCAACGCCTGACCGAGTCTTTTCACCTCAATCTCGATGCACTCGGCGTGCTGTCGTTCATCGTCGGGCTGTTCATTGTTCATGCCGCGATCGGTCTGGCCCTGGAGCAACGCCGGGGCCTGTTGCGCAACTTGCGCGCATCCGGGGTCAGCGCACGCGTTCTGATCAGTGCGCTGATTGTGGAACTGGGCGCACTGGCGCTGGTGGGCGGTCTGTTCGGCGTGGTCAGCGGCTATCTGCTGGCCGGGCTGCTGCTGCCGGATGTCGCCGCCAGCCTGCGCGGCTTGTATGGCGCGGAAGTCGCGGGGCAGCTGCATCTTGACCTCGGCTGGTGGTTGAGCGGCATCGGGCTTAGCCTGCTCGGCGCGCTGCTGGCCGGCGCCAACAGTTTGTTGCGCGCGGCACGCCTGCCATTGCTGGCGCTGGCCAACGCTCAGGCTTGGCAACACGCGCACACTCGCTGGTTGCGCCGCCAGGGCTGGCTGGCCGGGCTTTGCGGCGTGGTCGCGCTGTGCGCTTTGCTGTGGGGCGACAGTCTGGCTGCGGGCTTCACCCTGATTTCCGGACTGCTGCTAGGCGCGGCGCTGGGTCTGCCGACGCTGCTCGATGCACTGCTTGGCACGGTAGCCAGACACAACCGCTCCGTGCTGGGTCAGTGGTTCGTCGCCGACTGTCGACAGCAGTTGCCGGCGCTGAGTCTTGCCTTGATGGCGCTGCTGCTGGCAATGGCCGCCAATATCGGGGCAGGCACCATGACCTCAGGATTTCGCCAGACTTTCAGCAGTTGGCTGGAACAGCGTCTGGCGGCCGAGCTGTATGCCACACCCGTTGACCCGTCGCAGGCGCGTGAGATGCATGACTGGCTGCAGCAACAACCGGAGATCAAGGCAGTGCTACCCAACTGGCAAGTCCCTGTGCAGATGCAGGGCTGGCCCGCTGATCTGTATGGCGTGGTGGACCATCCGCACTATCGTCAGCACTGGCAATTGCTGGAATCGGGGGCGGGAGATCCCTGGGCCCGATTGGTTGATGATCAAGCGGTGATGCTGAGCGAGCAACTGGCCCGCCGCCTGAAAACGCGCGTGGGCCAGCACATCGATATCCCTGTGGCCCAAGGCAAGTGGAGCCCCGAAGTTGTAGGTATCTACGCCGATTACGGTAATCCCAAAGGGCACTTGCTGGTCAATGCACAGCACCTGCTGGCGCACTGGCCGCAATTGACACCGACCCGCTTCAATCTGCGCATCGACAACGCCAGCATCCCTGCGCTGATACCACGCCTGCAAGCCCGTTTCGCGCTGGACGACAATCGCATCATCGATCAGAGCCAACTCAAAAACTGGTCCGCGCAAGTCTTCGAGCGCACTTTTGCCGCGACGGCTGCGCTCAACAGCCTGACGCTCGGGGTCGCCGGCGTCGCGCTGTTCATCAGCCTGCTGACTCAGAGCCAGAGCCGGGTCGGACAACTCGCACCGCTCTGGGCGCTGGGCGTCACGCGACGCCAGCTGATGATGCTCAACCTGGGCCAGACCTGGCTACTGGCGATCCTTACGCTGGTGTGTGCCCTGCCGCTGGGCCTGGCGCTGGCGTGGTGTCTGGATGCGGTCATCAATGTGCAGGCATTCGGCTGGCGATTGCCTTTGCAGATCTTTCCCGGACAACTGCTGCAACTGCTGGGGCTGGCGATGATCGCCACCCTGCTCGCCTCGGCGTGGCCGCTGTTCAAGCTGTACCGCACCCGCCCGGCCGACCTGATCAGGACGTTCGCCAATGAAAACTAGCTGGTTGGGGATCATTCTCGCCACTTGTCTGCTCGCGGCCTGTGACGAGCCGCCGGCCCCCGATGCCGGCTTTGCCGGACTCGGCGGCCAGGCTGACGATTACAGCCAGGTCGCGCCCGGACGCACGTTCAGTTTTCCCCAGGACCACGGCCAGCATCCGGGGTATCGCATCGAATGGTGGTACGTGACCGCGACCCTCGAAGACGAACGGGGTCAGCGTTTCGGCGTGCAGTGGACCTTGTTCCGCAGCGCCCTGCGTCCAGGTTCACAGCCCGGCAGCAGCTGGAACGACGGTACGATCTGGCTCGGCCACGCGGCAGCCACCTCTTCCACCGAACATCGCGTTGCTCAGCGTTATGCCCGTGGCGGCATCGGCCAGGCCGACGTGACGGTTGCCCCTTTTTCGGCCTGGATCGACGACTGGTCACTGGCCAGCGGCTCGGACGCAAACGATGCTCTGGGACGCATGCGGCTCAAGGCCGGTGGTGATGGCTTCGATTACGACCTGACGCTGACTTCCAGCAAACCCTTGGTGCTCCAGGGGGAGCAGGGTTTCAGCCAGAAGTCCGAGGCCGGCCAGGCGTCCTATTACTACAGCCAGCCGTTTTTCGAGGCTGCAGGTAACGTGCGTATAAACGGCAAGCTGCACAAGGTCACCGGCCATGCCTGGCTGGACCGTGAATGGAGTAGCCAGCCGCTGACCGCCAACCAGACAGGCTGGGACTGGTTTTCCCTACACCTGACCGATGGCGTGCGGATCATGCTCTTCCGGGTGCGTCACACGACGGGCGAGCCTTACGTCAGCGGGACCTGGATCGAGCCGAATGGCCGTTCCAGGCCGATCCGAGCGGATGAGGTGAAAGTCTCGCCACTCCAGCAAAATAACGTTGCGGGTCGCAGCATCCCCACCCGCTGGGCGATCACCTTTCCCGCGCGCCAGCTGGAAATCAAGGTCGACGCGCTGAACCCCAACGCCTGGATGGGGGTGAACATTCCTTACTGGGAAGGCCCGGTGAACTTGAGCGGCAGTCAGGAAGGCGTAGGCTATCTGGAAATGACCGGTTATTGACCCAGGATGGCGCAGTCATCGCCTCCCCGGCCCATTCCTGCACCAGACTGAGCCAATGCGTAGGGCCGCTTATAACCGATTGATATAAAACTCCCGCGATTGCTTCGGGTCAGTTTCTGAGTGACCGCGCCTCGGGCCGGCACATCCCCAACGGAAACCCGGTAAGGAATTATGTGCGGATTAGCAGGTGAACTACGTTTCGACCATCAACCAGCGGACCTTGCCGCTGTAGAACGCATCACTCACGAGCTGGCGCCTCGCGGCCCGGACGCGTGGGGTTTTCATAGCCAGGGGCCGATTGCCCTTGGTCATCGTCGGCTCAAGATCATGGATCTCTCCGACGGCTCCGCCCAACCCATGATCGACAGCCATCTGGGCCTGTCGCTGGCGTTCAACGGCGCGATCTACAACTATCCCGAACTGCGCGCCGAGCTGGAAAGTTTGGGCTACGCGTTTCATTCCGGCGGCGACACCGAAGTGCTGCTCAAGGGCTACCACGCCTGGGGCGCGGACATGCTGCCCAAGCTCAACGGCATGTTCGCCTTCGCCGTCTGGGAGCGCGACAGCCGTCAGCTGTTCATCGCCCGCGACCGCCTTGGCGTCAAGCCGCTGTATTTCTCCAAGACAGAAAAGCGCCTGCGCTTTGCCTCTTCACTGCCGGCGCTGCTCAAGGGCGGTGACATCAGCGGGATGCTGGACCCGGTGGCGCTCAACCACTACCTGAACTTCCATGCCGTGGTGCCCGCGCCGCGCACGCTGCTGGCCGGGGTGGAAAAGCTGCCCCCCGCCACCTGGATGCGTGTCGATGCCAGCGGCAAGGTCGAGCAGAAAGTCTGGTGGACACTGCCTTATGGCCCCCATGAGGATGAGAAGAATCTGACTCTGGAAGACTGGCGTGATCGCGTGCTGGACAGCACCCGTGAAGCAGTCGCCATCCGTCAGCGCGCGGCCGTGGATGTCGGCGTGCTGCTGTCCGGCGGTGTCGATTCGAGCATGCTGGTCGGCCTGTTGCGCGAAGTCGGCGTAGAGGATCTGTCGACCTTTTCCATCGGTTTCCAGGACGCCGGCGGCGAGCGTGGCGACGAGTTCCAGTACTCGGACCTGATTGCCCGTCATTACGGCACTCGACATCATCAGCTGCGTATCCAGGAAAGCGAGATCATCGAACAGCTGCCCGCTGCCTTCCGGGCGATGAGCGAGCCGATGGTCAGCCATGACTGCATCGCGTTCTACCTGCTGTCCCGTGAAGTCGCCAAGCACTGCAAAGTCGTGCAAAGCGGCCAGGGCGCGGACGAACTCTTCGCCGGCTACCACTGGTATCCGCAAGTCGACGGCGCGGCCGACCCGGTCGCGGCTTACCGCGATGCGTTCGTCGACCGCAGTTATGCCGAATATGCGGAAACCGTTCAGCCTAAATGGCTGACCGCCAATGACGCAGCGGGCGATTTCGTACGCGAGCATTTTGCGCAAGCTGGCGCCGATGCGGCGGTGGACAAGGCACTGCGTCTGGACAGCACCGTGATGCTGGTGGACGACCCGGTCAAGCGCGTCGACAACATGACCATGGCCTGGGGTCTGGAAGCGCGTACGCCGTTTCTCGACTACCGTCTGGTCGAGCTGTCCGCCCGGATTCCAGGCCAATTCAAGTTGCCCGATGGCGGCAAGCACGTGCTCAAGGAAGCCGCGCGACTGGTCATTCCATCCGAAGTGATCGACCGCAAGAAAGGCTACTTCCCGGTTCCGGGCCTCAAGCACCTTGAAGGCGACACCCTGAACTGGGTACGCGACCTGCTGGTCGATCCGAGCCAGGATCGCGGCCTGTTCAACCCGTCGATGATCGACAAATTGCTGACCAATCCCCAGGGTCAACTCACGCCGTTGCGCGGCTCCAAGCTGTGGCAACTGGCAGCGCTGAACCTGTGGCTCAGCGAGCAAGGACTCTGAATCATGAAGCAGAATGCGACCAATTACAGTCAGCGCCTGCTGCGCGGCCAGTCGCCCTCCTATGAGCGGTTACAGGCACGCTTTGCCGAGGACGGTCGTCATCCCGACGACCACCCTCTGGCGCTGCACTGCGGCTGGGGTCGGCTGCTGGTCGGGCATACCTACCCTGACCCGGCGGCGCTGGCCGAGGAAATGCTCAACGAGAAGGCCGGCGAGCGCGACATTGCCCTTTACGTGGCCGCGCCGCAGCAGGTGCTGGCGCACTCCCAGCAACAGTTGTTCCTCGACCCTTCCGACACCCTGCGCCTATGGTTCAGCGACTATCGCCCGGCGCATCGCGTGTTCCGCGGCTTTCGCATCCGACGCGCGCAGAGCGAATCGGACTGGCAGGCGATCAATAACCTGTACCTGGCGCGGGGCATGTTGCCCATCGACCACACGCTGCTTACGCCACGCCACCAGGGTGGTCCGGTGTACTGGCTGGCCGAGGACGAGAGCAACAATTCGATCATCGGCAGCGTGATGGGGCTCAATCACCAGAAAGCCTTCAATGACCCGGAAAAAGGCAGCAGCCTGTGGTGCCTGGCTGTCGATCCGCAATGCACCCGTCCCGGTGTGGGCGAGGTGCTGGTTCGTCATCTGATCGAGCATTTCATGAGCCGCGGCCTGAGCTACCTGGATCTGTCGGTGCTGCATGACAACCATCAGGCCAAGGCGCTGTATGCCAAGCTCGGTTTCCGCAACCTGCCGACCTTCGCGATCAAGCGCAAGAACTGCATCAACGAGCCTCTGTTTCTCGGGCCCGGCCCGCAGGCAGAATTCAACCCCTACGCGCGGATCATCGTCGAAGAAGCTCACCGCCGTGGCATTGACGTACATGTCGACGATGCCGATGCCGGACTGTTCACCCTGAGCTACGGCAGCCGCCGCATCCGCTGCCGCGAATCGCTCAGCGACCTGACCAGCGCCGTGAGCATGACTTTGTGCCAGGACAAGAGCCTGACTCACCGCACGCTCAAGGCCGCCGGGCTGAATCTCCCCGCCCAGCAGCGCGCCGCAACTCCCGATGACAATCTGGCCTTTCTCGAAGAGCACGGCCGCGTTGTGGTCAAGCCGCTGGATGGCGAGCAAGGCCAAGGCGTTGCGGTGAACCTGACCAGCATCGAGGAAGTGCAGAGCGCAATCGAGCGAGCGCGTCAGTTCGATACACGGGTGATTCTGGAAAGCTTTCACGAAGGGCTGGATCTGCGCATCGTGGTGATCGGCTTCGAAGTGGTGGCTGCCGCGATCCGGCGGCCCGCCGAGATCATTGGTGATGGTCGTCATACCATCAAGCAGCTGATCGAAGCCCAGAGCCGCCGTCGCGCCGCCGCCACCGATGGCGAGAGCAAGATCCCGATGGACGAGGAAACCGAGCGGACGGTTCGCGAAGCGGGCTACGATTACTCGACTATCCTGCCTATGGATGAAAAGCTCGCGGTACGGCGTACTGCCAATCTGCATACCGGCGGTTGTCTGGAAGACGTCACTGCGATCCTGCATCCGGTGCTTCATGATGCGGCTATCCGCGCTGCGCGTGCGCTGGATATCCCGGTGGTCGGTCTGGACCTGATGGTGCCTGCCGCCGATCAACCGGAGTACGTATTCATCGAGGCCAACGAACGGGTCGGTCTTGCCAACCATGAACCGCAGCCCACCGCCGAGCGTTTCGTCGACCTGTTGTTTCCGCACAGCCAGCCCGTGCACGCCTGATACATCATTCATCACGCGCTTTACCCAGCGAACCAGGGCATCGGCCCTGGTTCGCGTTTCGGGGTTTTTGTAAACACCCTCTTAAATCCAAGCCGTAGCCAGAGGAGCTTTTCATGTCCGAAACGAAGATTCCCGATCCGGATCTGAACTACCTGCAGAAAGTCCTGCTGGAGATGCTCGCGATCCCAAGCCCTACCGGCTTTACCGACACCATCGTGCGCTACGTCGCCGAGCGCCTGGAAGAACTGGACATTCCGTTCGAGATGACCCGGCGTGGCACCATTCGCGCCACGCTCAAGGGTCGGCAGAACAGCCCCGACCGCGCCGTCTCCGCGCACCTGGACACCATTGGCGCCATCGTGCGCGAAATCAAAGACAACGGCCGCCTGTCGCTGGCCGCCGTCGGCACCTGGTCCAGCCGCTTCGCCGAAGGCAGCCGCGTCAGCGTCTTCACCGATACCGGCATCATTCGTGGCAGCGTGCTGCCGCTGATGGCGTCCGGGCATGCCTTCAATACTGCCGTCGATGAAATGCCCATCAGTTGGGATCACGTCGAGCTGCGGCTGGACGCCTACTGCGCGACCCGCGCCGACTGCGAGTCCCTGGGCGTCGGCATCGGTGATTTCGTAGCGTTCGATCCGCTGCCCGAGTTCACCGAAAGCGGCCATATCAGTGCTCGCCACCTGGACGACAAGGCTGGCGTAGCGGCGCTTTTAGCCGCGCTGAAAGCGATCGTGGACAGCGGCGTCGAACCTTTGATCGACTGCCACCCCCTGTTCACCATCACCGAGGAAACCGGCACTGGCGCGGCGGGTGCGTTGCATTGGGATGTCAGCGAGTTCGTCGGCATCGATATCGCCCCGGTCGCGCCCGGCCAGAATTCCAGCGAGCATGCGGTGAGCGTGGCGATGCAGGATTCCGGCGGCCCCTATGACTATCACCTGTCACGCCATCTGTTGCGTCTGGCCAGGGAAAGCGAGCTGCCGGTGCGTCGAGATCTGTTTCGCTACTACTTCAGCGACGCGCACTCGGCCGTGACCTCCGGCAACGACATCCGCACCGCGCTGCTGGCTTTCGGCTGCGACGCGACCCACGGGTACGAGCGCACGCACATCGACAGTCTGGCCGCGTTGAGCAAATTGCTGAGCGCCTACATGCTCAGCCCGCCAGTCTTCGCCAGCGATGCCAAACCGGCCCAGGGTTCTCTGGAGCGGTTCAGCCATCAACTGGAGCACGATGCGCAGATGGAGTCGGACACCCGCGTACCGCCGGTGGACAGCCTGATCGGACAGCATCGCGAAGAGGGGTCCTGAGGTGGTGTGATCGCCACCACTTTATTGGGCCTAGGAGCCAGCTTGCTGGCGATTCGTCTTGCTGGTAAAGGAACGATAAAGCGATTGGCCTGATAAATCGGGCCGCCCGGTTTTACTGCCGCTTTGCGGCAGATCGCCAGCAAGCTGGCTCCTACAAAGTGGTTGGTATATCCATACAAATTGCACCAACGCCAACCCCGGCACTATCATGCCGGGGCTGAACATCCGAGAACCCTCATGCTCATTCCCCACGACCAGCTTGAACCCGACACCCTCACCCGTCTGATCGAGGATTTCGTGACTCGCGACGGGACCGACAATGGCGACGACACTCCGCTGCAGACCCGCGTGCTGCGCGTGCGCCATGCCCTGAGCAAGGGTCAGGCCGTGATCTTCTTCGACCTTGAAAGTCAGCAGTGCCAGTTGATGCTCAAGCACGACGTCCCCAGGGAATACTTCGACTGATCTTCAAGCGCCAGCGCGAGTCCCTTCGTGCCCTGCCTGCTTGTTGGCAATACGCTTGAACACTTCAGCTCGATGGATCTTGATGTTCTTGGGTGCATCGATGCCCAGCCGGACCTGGTTGCCGTTCACGCCCAGAATCTGCAGGGTGATTTCCTCACCGATGGAAAAGGTTTCGCCTACATCCCGCGTCAGTACCAGCATTTTTCTGCACTCCTGTTATCGGAAAGAGCACAGGTTGCATGGCACCTGATAGCGCTTCAATGCGGCGCGGACAAATCAGTAATGCCCTTCAAGCGTATCGGACACGACCGAACGAAATTTCCTACTTTGCAGTCATTCAGGACGCCGACCAGCGCGGTCCCAGCAGAATGACAGTCGCCCCCGCCACGCACAGCGCGACACCCAGCCAATCGGAATTCAGCGGACGGACTTTTTCGACCAGTCCCAGCCAGGCAATCGACGCCACAATATAAATTCCGCCGTAGGCTGCGTAGGCGCGGCCGGCATATGCGGCTTCGACGCGAGTCAGCAACAGGGCAAACAGCGTCAGGCTGAGCAGCGCGGGAATGACCCACAACGCGCTCTTGCCTTGGCGCAACCAGAGCCAGAACGCGTAGCAGCCAAATATCTCGAACAGCGCCGCAAGGAAAAACCACACATAGTTGAGCACCGGCAAACTTCTCTTCGGACGGCAATGATGCGCGCAACCCTAGCAGAAAAGTCCGGCCGAGACAGGCGCCGGCTGTTCCCGGTTCATCCCCGCCTGGCCTTGGCGTGCATCTTTGCGCAAAGGGTGCTCATCTCGTCGTACAGGGCCTGGGGATGCCGGCGTTTGAGCTCCCAGGCCGCGCGCCCGTCTTCGTGGGGCAGAATCATGAATTGACCCTGCTGAATTTGCTCGTAGATGTAATCGGCGATTTCACTGGCGGAAATGGGTGAGCCGTCCAGCAACTTGCCCACTTCCGCCTTCATGGCTGGCGTCGGACCGCGAAACGAATCCAGCAGATTGGTGCGAAAGAACGAAGGACAGACCACATGCACGTCAACTTCCAGTTCGCGCAGTTCGACCAGCAGGCTTTCGGACAGGGCGACCACGCCTGCCTTGGCGACGTTGTAATTGCTCATCGCCGGCCCCTGCATGAGCGCGGCCATCGAGGCTATGTTGATGATTCGCCCTTTGCTGGCTTCAAGCATCGGCAGGAACGCCTTGCAGCCTTTCACGACGCCCATCAGGTTGATCGCGATCTGCCAGTCCCAGTCTTCCAGAGACAATTCGCTGAAGAAACCGCCTGAAGCGACACCCGCGTTATTGACGATGACGTCGATACCGCCCAAGCGCTCCTGACAGGCCTGGGCCAGCGCCATCAACTGGCTGTAATCGCGCACATCGCATCGCTGCGTGAACCCGTCGCCGCCTTCCAAGCGAACCAGGCTGAGGGTTTCCAGCAGGCCGGCATCGTTGATATCCGAAAGCGCGAGACGCCAGCCTTCCCGTGCCCAGCGCAGCGCAATCTCGCGGCCCAGCCCCGAGCCTGCGCCGGTAATCATCATCCGATCGTGCATTGCAACCCCGCTCTCGTCTGCCTGTGACTGTCATCGAGTGTAAACACTGGAACCAGCTCGCAACGCACCATCACCTGTCTGAATGCCTGGGGCAAACCGTGGCGGACGATGACCTGCGCAGTCTAAACAATCGCGCTGCCAAGATGCCATAGACCAGCACGTTGACCAGCACGACCACACTGCCAAGCCAGAGCTGTACCTGTGGCGTGAGCCCGCTGGGGTAAATGAGCGCCAGGACGTAATGCTCGATGAATCCACCGGCATACCCCTGCTCGCCCGCCAAGGCTCGCAGACGGTTCTCCAGCGGAGTCAGCGGGCAGTACAGGTGAAAGAACTCCACCACCGCGCCCCAGATCATCGACGGCACATGCACTATCGCCAGCCATTTCCAGCGCAGTACCAAGAGACCACCCGCCAGCACGAAGACAATGAATGCCAGATGGAAAAGGACGACGGTGTCGGCTGCCAGGCGATAGAACATTGCACTTTCCAGAAACGAGGGGTGCGGCGTGAAAGTATGCGCGGAAGACTCTAGACGCAATGTTAAGTTCAAACTTTCCGACAGCAGAAAGCCCAGCCCGCGCGCCTGTTTAGAAGTGCTACCAATGTTTTAAAAAATCATCAACCGCAACCGACGAGTTATTTCAAACTGTAAAAAAATAACCTGACCTTCCAGAACCTTTGCTCTCCGCCCAGAGTCGGATATTACAAGCAAGGCAACTTGATCTCGTACTCTTTCAGTACTGGCGGTGACTTGCAGCTGGCCCGAAGAACTTTTAAAAAGGAACTCATCATGGGTATCGGTACTATTCTGATCATCGTCTTGATCGTGTTGCTGATCGGCGGTCTGCCGGTCTTCCCGCACTCGCGCAGCTGGGGCTACGGCCCGTCCGGCATCATCGGTACCATCCTGATCATTCTGCTGATTCTGGTATTGCTCGGCAGGATATGACGATCTGGAACGTCGCATAAAAAAAGCAGCCCGAGGGCTGCTTTTTTCATGGCTGCAACAATCAGTGTGACACCGCGCCACTGGCGCCCAGGCCTGTCTGCGACCGGACGAACTGCGGGAAGAACAAGGCACGCTCGCCTTCCGCCGCTTTCGACTTGTCTGTGATGGAGAAGAACCAGATCCCGACGAAGGCGATGATGATGGAGAACAGCGCCGGATACTCATACGGGAAGATGGGTTTAGGGTTGTGCAGAATCTGCACCCAGATGGTCGGGCCAAGGATCATCAGCACGACTGCGCTGATCAAGCCCATCCAGCCGCCGATCATGGCGCCGCGGGTGGTGAGATTCTTCCAGTACATGGAGAGCAGCAGAACAGGGAAGTTGCAGCTCGCCGCCACGGAGAAGGCAAGGCCTACCATGAAGGCAATGTTCTGGCTTTCAAAGGCGATACCCAGCAGGATGGCCACGACCGCCAGAGCGATGGTGGTGATCTTCGAGATACGGATCTCGTCCTTTTCGTTGGCCTTGCCTGCCTTGATCACGCTGGCATAGAGGTCATGGGACACCGCCGAGGCACCGGCCAGGGTCAGACCGGCGACGACTGCCAGGATGGTTGCGAAGGCTACGGCCGAGATGAAGCCCAGGAACAGACTGCCCCCCACCGCGTCGGCCAGATGCACCGCCGCCATGTTGTTGCCGCCCAGCAACGCGCCTGCCGCGTCCTTGAACGCCGGGTTGGTGCTGACCAGCAGGATCGCGCCGAAACCGATGATGAAGGTCAGGATGTAGAAGTAGCCGATGAAGCCGGTGGCATACAGAACCGATTTACGGGCTTCCTTGGCATCGCTCACCGTGAAGAAGCGCATCAGGATGTGCGGCAGGCCGGCAGTACCGAACATCAGCGCCAGGCCCAGCGAGAAAGCGGAAATCGGGTCTTTCACCAGGCCGCCGGGGCTCATGATCGCTTCACCTTTGGGGTGAACCTTGACCGCCTCGGAGAACAGCGTGTTGAAGTCGAAGCCGACGTGCTTCATCACCATCAGTGCCATGAAGGACGCGCCGGACAGCAGCATCACCGCCTTGATGATCTGCACCCAGGTGGTCGCCAGCATGCCGCCGAACAGCACGTAGAGACACATCAGGATACCGACCAGCACCACCGCTACGGTGTAGTCCAGGCCGAACAGCAACTGGATCAGCTTGCCGGCGCCGACCATCTGCGCGATCAGGTAGAACGCCACCACCACCAGCGAGCCGCATGCCGACAGTGTCCGGATCTGTTTCTGCCCAAGGCGATAGGACGCCACGTCGGCGAAAGTGTACTTGCCCAGGTTGCGCAAGCGCTCGGCGATCAGGAACAGAATGATCGGCCAGCCCACCAGAAAGCCGATCGAGTAGATCAGCCCGTCATATCCCGAGGTGTATACCAGCGCGGAGATACCCAGGAAGGACGCCGCCGACATGTAGTCGCCGGCAATGGCCAGGCCGTTCTGGAATCCGGTGATCTTGCCCCCGGCCGAATAATAATCCGATGCGGTCTTGTTCTTTTTGGAAGCCCAGTAAGTGATGTAGAGAGTGAAGGCGACAAACGCGACGAACATGACGATGGCCGAGATGTTCAACGGTTGTTTCTGCACAGCTCCAGTCAACGCGTCCGCTGCCCACAACGTGGGAGCAAACGCGGCCAGGCCGAATGCTGCTGATAGGCGCCGGATCATTGCTGTGCCTCCTTGAGGATCGCGTTGTTCAGCTCATCGAATTCCCCGTTGGCACGACGAACGTAGATGGCGGTCAGCACGAAGGCCGAAATGATCAGACCGACCCCAATGGGCATGCCCCAGGTGGTGGTCGATTCCGGATTGATCCGGGCACCCAGAATATGGGGGCCGTAAGCGATCAGAAGGATGAAGGCCGCATACAGCCCGAGCATGATCGCTGAAAGAATCCAGGCGAACCGCTCTCTTTTTGATACCAGCTCCTTGAAGCGCGGGCTGTTTTGAATCGAAAGGTAAATGCTGTCGTTCATTGTTTTTGTCCTCGCAGCACAGATGAGATGTCGCGTAATCCACTTTAGTCGGGCGCGGGCGGCACTCCAGACGACCTTAGTATTAGAGCGACATTGATCACATGGCGATGGACAGGCGGGCTGCCGGCAAAACATGCCGAGCATGACACGCAGAGATGAAGACCGCCCGGGTCAGGCGCGGGCGGTCGATGAACAGAGGGGATGACAGGTCAGTTGGAAGTCCAGGCTGCCACACGCTCCGGATGGCTGACGACCCACGCCTTGGCGGCGGCTTCCGGCTTGGCGCCGTCCTGGATGGCGAGCATCACCTCACCGATTTCGTCCTTGGATTCCCACTGGAACTTCTTCAGGAAAGCGGCCACCTCTGGCGCTTTCTTCTCAAGGTTACGGCTGGCGACGTTATCCACGGTCTCAGCCGCGCCATACACGCCTTTCGGATCTTCAAGGAAGCGCAGTTTCCATTTGGCGAACATCCAGTGCGGCACCCAACCGGTCACGGCGATGGATTCATTGCGTTTTTCGGCCCGGGTCAATTCGGCGATCATGCCGGCACCGGAACTGGCCTGCAGCTTGTAACCGTCCAGCCCATAGTCCTTGATGGCCTGGTCGGTCTTGATCATGACACCCGCGCCTGCGTCGATGCCGGTGATCTTCTTCTTGAAAGACTCGTCGGTCTTGAGATCCTCGATGGTCTTGGCCTTCACGTATTCAGGCACGATCAGACCAATCTTGGCGTCTTTGAAGTTGGGCCCGTAATTGACCACCTGATCCTTGTATTTGCTGTAGTACTCACCGTGGGTCGCCGGCAGCCAGGCCGAAAGAATAAGGTCGAGTTTGTCGGTGGCAACCGCCTGCCACATGATCCCCGCCGCCACGGACTGCAATTTGACGTCGTAACCCAGTTTCTGCTTGAGCACCTCGGATGCCACGAAAGTGGTCGCGACGCTGTCGGACCAGCCTTCGACGTAACCGATGGTCACGGTTTTGCTTTGAGCAACGGCCAGCGTGGAGCTGACGCCCAGCACCAGAGCGGCGCCCACGCCCAGAATGTTACGGATCTTCATTATCGATTCCCCCACAAGTCACGTGCCGACGGAGTCGGGCCTGGTTAACGTTGTTTTCATCGCCTGGGCGCCGCCGGTCGCGGTGGCCCGGCCCTTCACGTTTTGGTCGTTGCAGCAAGCATGGAAGCTGCGCTCCGATCATCAACCCGAGTGGCGAAACGGCATGGTCTGGCTACGACCTCGATGCAATGGTGAACGACATCAAGGCATGGACGCGGGGCGCGCCCTCGTAGCGCACGTGGCAGCGCGCATGGGAAACACTCGGTGTTACCGAACGTGTCCGAACGCACAGGTGAACGGGTAGCACGGGAACAGATCGGCACATTATCGATGGGTACGACCATGCTGAAAAACCGACAACCCGTTGTTTTTAAAAGGGATCTGAAAAGTTGGCACAGCTTCTGCTATCTCTCTGGCACAACAAAAACAACAAATGTGCAGCACACCAATAAGAACAACACGTACGGCTCTGACATAACAAGAACAACACGGACAGAGGCGCAGCTAACAGATTTTTTTGGAGTGGATAGCTTCACAGGGCTCGCTGGCACAGGTGCCCGCAACCGGACAGAGAACAATAAAACTGCCTCAAGGCAGCTCCCGGACCGGCTGGATCATGATGTTGTGCAGACACGTGATTGAAGTGAATCAGCGCTCAAAAAAATACGTTTGCTCTTGGCCCCGGATGGGGGCCGCACAACAACGCAGTAAAGGGATGCGCCGCCAACAACAAGAACAGGCCGCCCTATAAGAATAAAAAGAGCATGCGAACGACACATTGGAGGAGAGCCTTGGCTCTCCTTTGTGTTATCTGGTGCCACCGTGTCCGACGTCCCTCCCTTCCGAAAAAAATCACATTCGTGCATTGCAGGATTCACAGAGCGTGTATCGTCTTGCCCTGCCGCCAAAGGTTTGCCTGTGCATGCGGCACTTTGGCACTACACCTGTGGTCATAGGCTGCGTATTTCATCAGCACTTCTTTCCCAAGGGATTTAGTCATGCTCCGTTTTCTGCGCTTCGCTACCGTGATCGGTGGCCTCTGTATGAGTGCGTCCGCTCTGGCGACCGATGTCGACGCCGCCACCTATGGTTATCCGCTGACTAACCCGTTCGAAGCGACCATCGCGACCACGCCTCCGGATCTGCGTCCCAAGCTGCCTGCCGAGGATGATATCGATCAGGACGTGTACTCGCTCAACCTGCGCCCGGAACGCGAATTCACCCTGCCGGACAACTTTTGGGCAGTGAAGAAACTGCACTACCGTCTCGCGCGCCAGGATCATGCCGCCCCCCTGATCTTTCTGATCGCCGGAACCGGCGCGCCCTATAACAGCACCCTCAACGAATTCCTCAAGAAGCTGTACTACGGCGCCGGCTACCATGTCGTGCAGCTGTCTTCGCCGACCAGCTATGACTTCATGAGCTCTGCTTCGCGCTATGCGACGCCAGGCATTTCCAAGGACGATGCCGAGGACTTGTACCGGGTGATGCAGGCGGTCCGCGCACAGCATGTTGACCTGCCGATCACCGATTTTTACCTGACCGGTTACAGCCTGGGCGCGCTCAATGCCGCGTTCGTCAGCCAGCTGGATGAAACGCGCCGCAGTTTCAACTTCAAGAAAGTGCTGCTGCTCAACCCGCCGGTAAACCTTTACACCTCGATCAGCAACCTCGACAAGTTGGTGCAGACTCATGTGAACGGGATCAACAACACCACGACCTTCTATGAGCTGGTACTCGCCAAGTTGACCCGTTACTTCCGGCAGAAGGGTTACATCGACCTCAACGACGCCTTGCTGTATGACTTCCAGCAGTCCAAGCAACATCTGACCAACGAACAGATGGCGATGCTGATCGGTACGTCGTTCCGTTTCTCCTCCGCCGATATCGCGTTCACCTCCGACCTGATCAACCGCCGCGGCCTGATCACCCCTCCCAAGTTCCCGATCACCGAAGGCACCAGCCTGTCGCCGTTTCTCAAGCGCGCGCTGCAATGCGACTTCGACTGCTACCTGACCGAACAAGTGATCCCGAGCTGGCGCGCCCGCACCGACGGCGGCAGCCTGCTGCAACTGGTGGATCAAGTCAGCCTGTATGCGCTCAAGGATTACCTGCAAGGCAGCAGCAAGATCGCGGTCATGCACAACGCCGATGACGTGATCCTCGGTTCCGGCGATCTGGGCTTTCTGCGCAAGACTTTCGGCGATCGCCTGACCGTTTATCCGTACGGCGGCCATTGCGGCAACATCAATTACCGCGTCAACAGCGACGCCATGCTGGAGTTTTTCCGTGGCTAAACGTCTTCTCCTTCTCGCTGCCCTGCTTTGCGCCGCAACTGCTCAGGCCGATGATGCGGACAACCGCGCCGAACATCCGGCGACCGTCACCCGGCAGGTCGATGCCGACGGTTTCACCCAGCCTCTCAAGGCCCTGCAGTTCAACCCAGGGCTGGACCAGCGCGAATTCGAGCGCGCTTCCATCAACGCCCTTGAGGTCTACGACCCGCTGGAATCCTGGAACCGCCGCGTCTATCACTTCAACTACCGGTTCGATGAGTGGGTATTCCTGCCCGTCGTCAACGGCTATCGCTACATTACCCCAGGCTTTGTCCGCTCGGGCGTGAGCAATTTCTTCAGCAACCTGGGCGACGTTCCCAACCTGCTCAACAGCCTGTTCCAGTTCAAGGGCCAGCGCTCTCTGCAGACCACCGGTCGTCTGTTGCTCAACACCACCATCGGCATCGCCGGCCTCTGGGACCCGGCAACCATGATGGGCCTGCCGCGCCAGAGCGAGGACTTCGGTCAGACCCTGGGCTTCTATGGCGTACCGGCCGGCCCGTATCTGGTGCTGCCGCTGTTCGGGCCATCGAACCTGCGTGACACCGGCGGGCTGCTGGTCGACTACACGGCCGAGCAACAAATCAACTTCCTGAACGTGGCTGACGTCAGCGACGATCATCCGGAAATCACGCTGCTGCGGGCCATCGACCGTCGTTACGTCACCAGCTTCCGCTATGGCCAGCTGAACTCGCCGTTCGAATACGAGAAAGTGCGTTACGTTTACACCGAGTCGCGCAAGTTGCAGATTGCGGAATGATCCACTTGCAAGTGAAAAGGCCAGCCCGATGAGGCTGGCCTTTTCGTTTGTGATCGGTTGAGGCGCTGATTGCGCACTCTCGTCTGAACACTAAATCTTCAAGTGCATCGCGCTGGCTCCCGGCTGAGGACCGTATTCGTTATCGCCTTCGGTACCGCTGCGTACAAGTATCATCAAGGTGATGAGCCAGCCCACGAATGGAATCAGGTGCAGCAGCAGATACCAACCGTTGAGGCCTATATCGTGAAGACGACGGACGCTGACCGAGAAAAGGGGCAGGATCGTCAGCAGAAAGCTGAATAGAAGCGTTGGCGTAAACTCGCCCTTGAATTCCAAGCCAAAATACAGCACATCAAGCGCCACAGCACTAATATGCAATAATGTCGTAAAGAGATAAAAGACACAGAACTCTTTTCTCGAAGAGCGTCCTTGCAATGTAAAAGACTGCTTGTATAAATTCCAGATGATTCGCACTTTCACCCCATATCCAAATTAACAATAATGACCGACCAATTTTGATCTGTCGCAGACCCTGGCGATACGCAGGCAACTAATATATAGAGATAAAAATTCGTAGATGTAGGAACTAGCCTTCCTAGGAAGCAGGAAACTTCACTGCCTTGAAAGGAATTTTCCACATTAAGGAGGGCTTTAAGCCGATGAGGCGCGGGAAGCATCCAGAAAGCCGATCATTCCACCCAGAAAATCGAGACCATCGTTCGGATCCATGCGCCTATCATGACGACCATTCCCCCATTGTTCAGGAGTCCCACGCGATGACTCAGTTTCGTAAAGTGCTCTCCATTCAAGCCGGCCAGCCCGCTTCCGATGGCGCCGGCGTGCGCCTGACCCGTGTTTTCGGTGGCCCGGGCGTCGAGCAGTTCGACCCCTTCCTGATGCTCGACGAGTTCGGTTCCGACAAGCCGGATGATTACATCGCCGGCTTTCCGCCCCATCCGCACCGTGGCTTCGAGACCGTGACCTACATGCTCGAAGGTCGTATGCGTCACGAAGATCATATGGGCAATGTCGGTCTGCTGCAGGGCGGCGGCGTGCAGTGGATGACTGCGGCGCGCGGCATTATTCATAGCGAGATGCCCGAGCAGGAAGAAGGCGTGATGCGCGGCTTCCAGCTCTGGCTGAACCTGCCGGGCAAGAACAAGCTGGGCGACGCCAGTTACCAGGATATCCAGCCTGAGCACATTCCGCGCCTGACCACTGCCGACGGCGTCGACGTGGTGGTGATCGCCGGCGAGTTCGACGACGGACAGTCTCGTCAGGCCGGCGCGGTCCAGCGTCCGGATACCCAGCCGCTGTATTTCGATTTCCACCTGCCGGCCGGCAGTGCCATCAGCCCTCGCGTGCCGGGCGGTCATCGGGTGTTGCTGTATGTGTATGAAGGGACCGTAGAGCTGGAAGGCTGTCCGCAGTCGGTCGGAGCCAGTCGTCTGGCGCGGCTGGGTGAGCATGGCGACGTGCGCCTGTCTTCCCGGACCGGTGCCCGCGTGCTGCTCATTGCCGGCAAGCCGCTGGGTGAGCCTATCGTGCAATACGGCCCGTTCGTGATGAACACCCGCGAGGAGATCGAACAGGCGCTGCGGGATTTCCGGGATGATCGGTTGACGGCTTGATGCGTCTGGCCGGAAGCGTTTTGGTTCATCGCCAGCAAGCTGGCTCCCACGGGTTGTGTGGGAGCCAGCTTGCTGGCGATAGGCACTGACACGGTTTGCCTGATTCCCCGCGTCGTCTTATTGGCTGCCGCTTCGCGGCAGATCGCGGATGAATCCGCTCCTACGGACTGTATTGCGCTGGTAGGAGCGCCTTTAGCCGCGAGTGGGAGCCAGCTTGCTGGCGATTCAGCCCTTGCCGTAAAGCCCCGGCTCGCCCTCTGGACGGCTTTTGAAACGTCGGTGCGCCCAGAGATATTGCGACGGGCATTCGGTGATGGCCTGCTCTACCCACTGGTTGATCCGCAGGCAGTCCGCTTCATCGCTTTCACCTGGAAAATCCTGCAACGGCGGGTGAATCACCAACCGATAACCGGTGCCATTGGCCAGGCGCTCCTGGGTGAAGGGCACCACCTGGGCGCGACCGAGCTTGGCAAATTTGCTGGTCGCGGTCACGGTGGCGGCGGAAATCCCGAACAGCGGCACGAAAATGCTCTGTTTGGCGCCATAGTCCTGATCCGGCGCGTACCAGATGGCGCGACCGGCGCGCAGCAGCTTGAGCATGCCGCGCACGTCCTCGCGCTCCACAGCCAGGGAATCGAGATTGTGCCGTTCGCGACCGCGACGCTGGACGAAATCGAACAACGGGTTGCGGTGCTCACGGTACATGCCGTCAATGGTGTGTTTCTGTCCCAACAAGGCGGCGCCGATCTCCAGCGTGGTGAAGTGGATCGCCATCAGGATCACACCCTCGCCCTTTTGCTGAGCATTGCGCAGATGCTCAAGCCCTTCCACATGAGCCAGCTTTTCCAGACGACGACGTGACCACCACCAGCTCATGGCCATTTCGAAGAATGCGATACCGGTGGACGCGAAGTTTTCCTTGAGCAATGCCGTGCGCTGAGCCTGGGTGAGATGAGGGAAACACAGTTCAAGATTGCGCGCGGCGATATGTTTTCGATCAGTGGCAACCCGATACATCACCGCGCCCAGGCCGCGGCCGATCATCAACAGGACGCGAAACGGCAACTGCACGATCAGCCAGAGCAGGCCCAACCCCAGCCACAGCAGCCAGAAACGGGGGTGTAAAAAACGGGCTTGAAAACGCGGGCGATCCATTGGGGCTTCCGTCAAAACAAAGGCCGCGCATTCTACAACGGTTCGAGGCGGCTTGCGGGCTGCGGGCGATCTCGTTATAAGTCTCGGCACTTTTAGCGACAAGCTGTTGTGTATACCGACCATGAGCCAGACTGAATCGCAAAACCCGGACCCCGTATTTCAGCTCAAGGGCAGCATGCTCGCCATCACGGTGATGGAACTGGCCCGCTCCGATCTGGATGCGCTGGACCGGCAACTGGCGGCGAAAGTGGCACAGGCCCCCAACTTCTTCAGCAACACGCCTCTGATTCTAGCGCTGGACAAGCTCGCTGCCGGCGAAGGTTCGGTGGATCTGCCCGGTCTGGTTCGCGTCTGTCGCCAGCACGGACTACGCACGCTGGCGATACGCGCCAGCCGGATCGAGGACATCGCCGCGGCGATCGCCGTCGATCTGCCGGTGCTGCCGCCCTCGGGCGCCCGCGAGCGTCCGCTGGAGCCGGTCGAGGCCCCTGCCCCCAAGCCGATTCCGGAAAAGCCGCCTGAGCCTGTGGTCAAGCCGACCCGCATCATCACGGCACCGGTGCGCGGCGGCCAGCAGATTTATGCCCAGGGCGGCGACCTGGTCGTGGTGGCTCCCGTCAGCCCCGGTGCGGAACTTCTGGCCGATGGCAACATCCATGTTTACGGCCCGATGCGCGGCCGAGCGCTGGCCGGCATCAAGGGCGACTCCAAAGCCAGGATATTCTGTCAGCAACTGAGCGCGGAACTGGTTTCCATCGCCGGGCAATACAAGGTCTCGGAAGACCTGCGCAGAGACCCGCTCTGGGGTTCGCCGGTCCAGATCAGCCTGTCCGGCGACGTGTTGAACATCATCCGGCTTTAACGGATACTGCCGCAATTTTCAAAGCATCTCTGATTCGTCGCGAAAACGTTGTATTGGCTGTAGGGAATGGGAGAAACGCACTTTCTCCATTGATGCACAAACCGTTGACGGCGCAGCGCGCTGTCGACGGGGCAAACTGCCCGATTCCTTCACTCTTCGCTTAACGCCGCGTCAAGGATGCTCTTCAGGGACTGCATGTCCTTTTCCTCTAGGGGTGATTCACCTTGGCCAAGATTCTCGTGGTTACATCCGGCAAGGGTGGTGTGGGCAAGACCACCACCAGCGCCGCCATCGGTACCGGCCTCGCATTGCGCGGCCACAAGACTGTCATTGTCGACTTCGACGTCGGCCTGCGTAACCTGGACCTGATCATGGGGTGCGAGCGCCGCGTGGTTTACGACTTCGTCAACGTCGTCAACGGCGAAGCCAACCTGCAACAGGCCCTGATCAAGGACAAGAAGATCGAAGGCCTGTACGTGCTGGCCGCCAGCCAGACCCGTGACAAGGAAGCGCTGACCAAGGACGGCGTCGAAAAAGTCCTCATGGAACTCAAGCAGTCGTTCGAGTACATCGTTTGCGATTCGCCAGCCGGTATCGAAACCGGCGCGCACCTGGCGATGTATTTCGCCGACGAAGCCATCGTGGTGACCAACCCGGAGGTCTCGTCGGTTCGTGACTCCGACCGCATGCTGGGCCTGCTGGCAAGCAAATCGCGTCGCGCCGAGAACGGCGAGGACCCGATCAAGGAACACTTGCTGTTGACCCGCTATAACCCTGAGCGCGTCAGCAAGGGCGAAATGCTCGGCGTCGAAGACGTCAAGGAAATTCTCGCCGTGACCCTGCTCGGCGTAATTCCTGAATCCCAGGCGGTGCTCAAGGCTTCCAACCAGGGTGTCCCGGTGATCCTGGACGACCAGAGCGACGCCGGCCAGGCCTACAGCGATGCCGTAGACCGTCTGCTGGGTAAAGACCGGGAACATCGGTTCCTGGATGTGCAGAAGAAAGGATTCTTTGAACGCCTGTTCGGGGGTAATTAATGAACATTTTTGACTTCTTTCGCGATCGCAAGAAAGGGACGACGGCTTCGGTCGCGAAAGAGCGTCTACAGATCATCGTGGCGCACGAACGCGGTCAGCGCAGCACGCCGGATTACCTCCCTGCCCTGCAGAAAGAGCTGGTGGAAGTGATCCGCAAGTACGTCGCCATCGAGTCCGATCAGGTGCAGGTCGCTCTGGAAAACCAGGGCAGCTGTTCGATTCTGGAACTCAACATCACCCTGCCCGATCGCTGATCGGCAGTCGCTTGCGGCGGCAAGCGTGTCATTCTTCCGGAATGACGCGCTTGCCGCCGTTGTCGTTTCAAGTGCTTCGAGGCCGTTGCATGCCGCTGTCCAACATTCGCATCATTCATCAGGACGCCGCGATCCTGGTGATCGACAAGCCCACCCTGCTGCTTTCCGTGCCCGGCCGCGCCGACGACAACAAGGACTGCCTGATTACCCGCCTGCAGGAAAACGGCTACCCCGAAGCCCGCATCGTGCACCGGCTTGACTGGGAAACTTCCGGCATCATTCTGCTGGCGCGCGACCCTGATACTCATCGCGAGCTGTCACGGCAATTTCATGATCGGGAAACCGAAAAAGCCTACACCGCATTGTGCTGGGGCCAACCGACGCTGGACAGCGGCAGCATCGACCTGCCCTTGCGCTACGACCCGCCGACCAAACCCCGCCATGTCGTGGACCATGAGGCCGGCAAGCATGCGCTGACCTTCTGGAAGGTGATGGAGCGTCATGACACTCATTGCCGCGTCGAACTGACGCCGATCACCGGCCGCTCCCATCAATTGCGCGTGCATATGTTGTCCATCGGGCATCCACTGCTGGGGGACGGGCTCTATGCACACCCTGAAGCCCTGGCGGCGTACCCGCGGCTGTGCCTGCATGCCAGCATGCTGTGCTTCACCCACCCGGTCAGCGGCGAGCGCCTGAGATTCGAGTGCCCGGCGCCGTTCTGAGGCCAAACCTGTAGGAGCCAGCTTGCTGGCGATAGGGGCTGACGCAACCGGCCGACACGCCTTTCATCCCGTGTCGCAACCCGGCCAATACGGTAGACTTGCGCCATTGCTGTCTGGAGCTATCTATGCGCGAAGAGCTGAACCAAGGCCTGATCGATTTTCTCAAGGCTTCTCCCACCCCGTTCCACGCCACCGCAACGTTGGTTCAGCATCTGGAAGCCGCCGGTTTCCAGCGTCTGGACGAACGTGACACTTGGTCGGTCGAAACCGGCGGGCGTTATTTCGTCACGCGCAATGATTCGTCCATCGTGGCCTTCCGCATGGGCCGGCAGTCGCCGCTGATCGGCGGCATCCGCATGGTGGGCGCCCATACCGACAGCCCGTGCCTGCGGGTCAAGCCGCAGCCCGAACTGCAACGCCAGGGCTTCTGGCAACTGGGCGTGGAAGTCTACGGCGGTGCGCTGCTGGCCCCCTGGTTCGACCGCGATCTGTCGCTGGCCGGCCGGGTCACCTTCCGGCGCGACGGCCGGGTCGAAAGCCAGCTGATCGATTTCAAGCTGCCCATCGCGATCATTCCGAACCTGGCGATTCACCTCAACCGCGCCGCGAACGATGGCTGGCCGATCAATCCACAGAACGAACTGCCGCCGATCCTGGCCCAGGTTGCCGGCGACGAACGCGCGGATTTCCGTGCGCTGCTCACCGACCAGCTGGCACGCGAGCACGGCTTGAACGCCGACGTGGTGCTCGATTACGAACTCAGCTTCTACGACACCCAGAGCGCGGCGGTGGTCGGACTGCATGGCGACTTCCTCGCCGGCGCCCGGCTCGACAATCTGCTGTCGTGCTTCGCCGGCCTGCAGGCACTGCTCAACAGCGACATCGAGGAAACCGTGCTGCTGGTCTGCACCGACCACGAAGAAGTCGGTTCGTCGTCGACCTGCGGCGCGGACGGCCCGATGCTGGAACAGATCATCCAGCGCCTGCTGCCGAGCGGCGAAGACTATGTGCGCACCATTCAGAAATCCCTGCTGATTTCGGCCGACAACGCTCACGGCGTGCACCCCAACTACGCCGACAAGCATGACGGCAATCACGGGCCAAAGCTCAATGCCGGTCCGGTGATCAAGGTCAACAACAACCAGCGCTACGCGACCAACAGCGAAACCGCCGGATTCTTCCGTCATCTGTGCATGGCCGAGGAAGTGCCGGTACAAAGCTTCGTGGTTCGCAGTGACATGTCCTGCGGCTCGACGATCGGCCCGATCACCGCCAGCCATCTGGGGATCCGCACCGTCGACATCGGCCTGCCGACCTTCGCCATGCACTCTATCCGGGAGCTGGCGGGCAGCCACGACCTGGCACATCTGGTGAAGGTGCTTTCGGCGTTCTACGCCAGTCGCGAGCTGCCCTGACCGCCCTGCCGTACATTGAGCGCGCCCCTGACCCCGGCGCGCTTATCGGCGCTCAGTTTTCGTGAGCCAATCTGCGCAGTGGCCTCTTAAGTCTCCAAGCGCAAAAACTTACAGTAATTTCCTACCCAATAAACTCCAGATTCGTCACGCATTCTTGTTGACGGACATACCGATATCCTGTTCGCTCCAACTTACATCCTGTCATGAACATACCGGGAACCCGGATGTTGCGGGGTGTGGATACACACTAAATCGAGCGAATAAGGAAATCATCATGAATAAAGAATCCAGATCATTGCTGCCTGCCCCGTCGTTGCCGCAGTTGAACACCGACGGCACTTTGAGCATGGACAGCATCAGGCGCGGGGTCATAGTTACCATCCCCGTTTATCCCTCCATGAAAGAAGGCGATCGGATCAGTGTGCCCTGGGAAGGAAAGCCTGAAGGTCCAGTGCTTACTTTCCCGGTTATCGAAACTATCAGCAGCCCGATCGAACCCAAGACTTATATAGTT
Organism: Pseudomonas sp. JDS28PS106; assembly: GCF_036706555.1. Classification (NCBI taxonomy): domain Bacteria; kingdom Pseudomonadati; phylum Pseudomonadota; class Gammaproteobacteria; order Pseudomonadales; family Pseudomonadaceae; genus Pseudomonas; species Pseudomonas sp. JDS28PS106. The sequence goes on from NZ_JBAJGT010000008.1 coordinate 133,650, forward strand.
GCCCACGATAACTTTTACAGCGGCTGGGAAACCTTCAAAGTCTGGTATCACGTCAGCGGTGTAGGCGACTCGGAAGCTGTTGAAGTGCTGATCTCGAAATAAATGTCCAGCCTCAACGACGTCGTCGCCTCGTTTCTGGCGCAATAAGCATGAAGGTCCGCCGGCGGGCCTTCATCTTGCGTCTGGGGCAATTACAGCGCAGACCCGGATTGCATGGTGCCGCCAGTACTCCATGTCACAGGCAACAGGATGGCCGTGTCTGTCAAAGGTGATTCTGGAGATACACAGCGCCGGGCTGCCAGCGGACGCCTTCAACGCGGCACACGCCTCGCCGCGCAATGCCACGGGCCTTATTTCAACATGCGCCTCGCCCTCCAGCCTGTATCGGTCGGCGTACAGCCCGCCAAGCGAGCAGGTCAGGTCAGACTCCAGGATGTCCGGGAAAAACGCGGGTTTCAGGTAATGCTCTACATAGAGTACCGATTGACCGTCGATCGAGTTTGCACGGCATATCTGGATGACGCTCGACAGTGCTGGCAGTTGCAGCCTCTCACACATATCGGCCGGCGCCGGCTGCAGGCGCGCGCTGATCAGCCGGGTCTGTGCCTCACGTCCCTGTGCCCGAACCCTGGCATCGAATTCGCCGCGGCTCATCAGGTCGTAAACCAGCGGAGGTGGAGAGATGAACCACCCACGTCGTTCTTCACGATAGATCAGACCCTGGGCTTCGAGCTGTGCCAGCGCTTCTCGCAGGGTGATTCGGGTCGTTGCGAACAGCTCGCTCAGCCGGCGCTCTGCCGGCAGCCGACTGCCGGGCCTGAGCAGCCCGCGGCCGATCTGCTCGCGCAGAGCTTGGCAGATGACGCTCACCGCCCGTGGCATTTCATGGCGCATCGGCTTTCCATTCTGGACTAGACCAGTGCCGCTAAACGGCTCCGGATAATGTTCTTCGCATCGCTGCATTGCTGATTGGAGCCTAGGCATCCCAGATGACTGTCGCATGACAGCACCCGCTAGGTCGGCTGCTTCAGTGCCTGCAAGCGTCTTGCAAACAACCGCAGATCAATCAGTTAGCCATGGTCTACGCTTGTCTCACGACCGACGTATGGTGCTCGCGCCAGCCATGCGGAACGGGACCGGACATTAAAGTGTCATTTAACAAGCCTAACTTGGCTCGGACATTGCTGACCTAGACCAATCTTCCGCGACGACCTGAATCGATCGACCTGCACAAGGAGCTTCGAATGAAACATCTTCTGTTGGCATCACTCCTCGGCTCGGCCATAGCCCTGAGCACAGCGGCCATGGCCGCGGAAACCGATCTGAAAACCCTTGAAGCGGCGGCCCGTACCGAAGGGGTGATCAACAGTGTGGGCATGCCGGACGAGTGGGCCAACTGGAAAGGCACCTGGACCGACCTGCAAGCCAAATACGGCCTGAAGCACACAGACACCGATATGAGTTCGGCGCAGGAAGTCGCCAAGTTCGACGCGGAAAAAGACAACGCCAGCGCCGACATCGGCGATGTAGGCGCCGCCTTCGGACCTATCGCTGCGGCCAAGGGCGTGACCCAGCCCTACAAACCCACCACCTGGGAGCAGATTCCGGCCTGGGCCAAGGATACCGACGGTCACTGGGCACTCGCCTACACCGGCACAATCGCCTTTATCGTCAACAAGAACCTGCTGCACGGCTCCGAGATTCCCAAGACCTGGGCCGATCTGAAAACCGGCAAGTACAAGGTTGCCATTGGCGACGTCGGCACCGCGGCTCAGGCCGCCAACGGCGTTCTGGCCGCGGCCTACGCCATGAAGGGCGATGAGACCAATATCGAGCCCGGCCTGCAGTTGTTCACCGAGCTGGCCCAACAGAAGCGCCTGTCGCTCGCTAACCCGACCATTCAGACCATCGAAAAAGGCGAAGTCGAAGTCGGCGTGGTCTGGGACTTCAACGGCCTGAGCTACAAGGCCAAGATGGCCAAGCCCGAAGATTATGTGGTGCTGATCCCGTCCGATGGCTCGGTGATTTCGGGCTACACCACCATCATCAACAAATACGCCAAGCACCCCAATGCCGCCAAGCTGACCCGCGAATACATCTTCAGCGACGCCGGGCAGATCAATCTCGCCAAGGGCAATGCCCGGCCGATCCGCGCGGAGCACGTCAAACTGCCGCCCGAGGTCGAATCCAGCCTGCTGCCCAACGAGCAGTATAAGAACGTCACGCCGATCAAGAACGCCGAAGCCTGGGAAAAGACCTCCAAGGCACTGCCGCAGAAGTGGAACGAGCAGGTCATCATCGAGATGAACTAATCTGTGCCGATTCGGGCGAGCAGCGCCTCGTCCGAGTCGATCCCGCAAACTCCCTGCCCAGGCAAGCTCATGCATAGCATCGTGAACATCGACGCGTGGTCGAATGGCGGCCCGTGGCCGCGGTATCGTGGGGAGCTACCGGTTTGAACGCATCGACGCGCGGCAAAAAGCTGGCCTTGCTATGCCTGCTGCCCTTCGCTCTGTTCTTCATTGTGTTCCAGATCGCGCCGCTGGCCTGGGTCGCCGTTCACAGTCTGCAGACCGACAGCGGCTGGGGCTGGGCCAATTTCAGCAAGGCGTTCAATTCGCGCTTCTATCGTCAGGCCATGCAATTCAGTCTGGAGATCAGCTTCTGGTCCAGCGTCGCCGGCCTGTCGATCGCGATCCTCGCGGCCTGGTCGCTGCGCCAGGTGGACTCCCGGCTGCGGGACTTCGTGAACGCGTTCGCCAACATGACCAGCAACTTTTCCGGCGTGCCTCTGGCGTTCGCCTTCATCATTCTGCTGGGGTTCAACGGCGCCATCACGCTGATGCTCAAGCAGTCCGGAATCATCGACGACTTCAATCTGTACTCGAAGACCGGCCTGATCATTCTCTATACCTATTTTCAGATTCCGCTGGGCATCCTGCTGCTGTACCCGGCCTTCGATGCGGTGCGCGAGGACTGGCAGGAGTCAGCGGCCCTGCTGGGGGCCAGCGGCTTCGCGTTCTGGCGCTACGTCGGCCTGCCGGTGCTGACGCCTGCCCTGCTGGGCACCTTTGTCATCCTGCTGGCGAACGCGCTCGGCGCTTATGCCACGGTCTACGCGCTGACCACCGGCAATTTCAACGTATTGCCGATCCGCATCGCGGCTCTGGTGGCCGGCGACATCACGCTCGACCCGAATATGGCCAGCGCGCTGGCGATGATCCTGGTCGGGCTGATGACGCTGGTCACGCTGGTCCATCAATGGCTGCTGCGAAGGAGCTACCATGTCGCGCGCTGATTTCAAGCCTGCGGGCCTGTACCACCGAGTGGTGGTCTACGGGGTGTTCCTGATTTTGTTGCTGCCATTGCTGGGCACTTTCGTGTATTCGATCTCGACCAGCTGGTCGGCCAGCATCCTGCCCAGCGGCCTGACGTTGAAATGGTATGTGGCGTTGTGGAGCGATCCGCGTTTCCTGACCGCCTTTGGGCAGTCGCTGCTGATCTGCGTGGGCGCTCTGCTGCTGTCAGTGGTGCTCATCCTGCCGCTGCTGTTCGTGGTGCATTACCACTTCCCGCGACTGGACGGGCTGATGAACGTCTTGATCCTGCTTCCGTTCGCCGTGCCGCCGGTGGTGTCTTCCGTCGGGCTGTTGCAGCTCTACGGTTCGGGGCCGCTGCCGATGGTGGGCACGCCCTGGATTCTGATCGGCTGCTATTTCACTGTCGCCCTGCCCTTCATGTACCGGGCCATCACCAACAATTTGCAGGCCATCAACCTGCGCGACCTGATGGACGCCGCGCAACTGCTGGGCGCCAGTACCTGGCAGGCGGCGTTTCTGGTAGTGCTGCCGAATCTGCGCAAAGGCCTGATGGTGGCTCTGCTGCTGTCCTTCTCGTTCCTGTTCGGAGAGTTCGTCTTCGCCAACTTATTGGTAGGAACGCGTTACGAAACCTTGCAGGTGTACCTCAACAACATGCGCAACAGCAGCGGCCACTTCAACAGCGCACTGGTGATTTCCTATTTCTTCTTCGTGCTGGTGCTGACCTGGATCGCCAACCGCCTGAACAAGGACAAACACGCCCGATGAGCTTCGTCAGCATTGAAAACCTGCGAAAGAGTTATACCGGCACTGCGGTGTTCAGCGACATCGAGTGCCGGATCGAACAAGGTGAATTCGTCACCCTGCTCGGCCCGTCCGGCTGCGGCAAGTCCACGCTGCTGCGCTGCATCGCGGGCCTGACGCCGGTCGACGGCGGAAGGATCCTGCTCGACGGCCAGGATCTGGTGCCGATGACCCCGCAGAAACGCAACATCGGCATGGTGTTCCAGAGCTACGCGCTGTTCCCCAACATGACGGTCGAGCAGAACGTGGCGTTCGGCCTGAAGATGCAGAAGATCGCCGCCAGGGAAAGCCGCGACCGGGTCGCGCAGGTGCTGGAACTGGTCGAGCTGCAGGACTTTGCCGGTCGCTACCCGCACCAGATGTCCGGCGGTCAGTGTCAGCGCGTGGCGCTGGCCCGTTCGCTGGTTACCCGGCCGCGCCTGCTGCTGCTTGACGAGCCGCTGTCGGCCTTGGACGCGCGGATTCGCAAACACCTGCGCGAGCAGATCCGGGCGATCCAGCGCGAGTTGAACCTTACGACGATCTTCGTGACCCACGATCAGGAAGAAGCCCTGACCATGTCGGACCGCATTTTTCTGATGAATCAGGGCCGCATCGTCCAGAGCGGCGATGCCGAGACGCTCTACACCGCGCCAGTCGATGCCTTCGCCGCAGGTTTCATCGGCAATTACAACCTGCTTGAACCGGAGGCCGCGGCGCGCCTGCTGCAACGGCCGGTCGGCAGTCGCATCGCCATTCGTCCTGAAGCGATCCAGTTGAGCCTGAGCGGTGAGCTCGACGGCGAAGTGCTGGGCCACAGCCTGCTGGGCAATGTGATTCGCTACCGGGTCCGGGCACGCGACGTTGACCTGGTGGTCGATGTGCTGAATCGTTCGGCGGACGATCTGCACCCCAGCGGCCGTCGCGTGGCGTTGACCATCGACGCCTCCGCACTGCGCGCGGTAGGCTGAGCGCAATTTCCAGACAAGGAGGCGGGCAATGCCGCTGGCAATCTTCGATCTCGACGAAACCCTCATCGGCGGCGACTGCGCCAGTCTCTGGAGCGAGCAGATGGCGCGGCTGGGCTGGGTGGACGCCGAGTCCTTCCTCAAGCGCGACCGGGAGTTGATGGCCGCCTACAGCGCAGGCGAACTGGCGATGGAAGACTACATGGCGTTCAGCCTGGAGCCGATCGCCGGGCGCACGCCCGAGGAGGTCGATCACCTGGTCGGCCCCTGGGTCGAAGACGTCATCGAGCCGATTCTCTACAGCGATGCCTGCAAGCGCATTGCCGAGCACCGGGCACGCGGCGACCGGATTCTGATCATCTCGGCGTCGGGCGAGCATCTGGTCAAGCCTATCGCCGAACGGGTGGGCGTGGACGAGGTGCTGGCGATCGAGCTGGACATTCAACACGGCGTATACAGCGGTACCACGCGGGGCGTGCTGACCTACCGGGAAGGCAAGGTCACGCGCCTGCTGGACTGGCTGGACGCCGAAGGCGAGAACCTCGAAGGCGCCAGTTTCTATTCCGATTCGCGCAACGACCTGCCACTGCTGCTGCGCGTGGACCATCCCCACGCGGTCAATCCCGATCCGGTGTTGCTGGAGCACGCGCAAAAGGCCGGCTGGCCGGTGCATCGGTGGGATTGACCCGCCCGACGTGCCAATCCCATCGCCAGCAAGCTGGCTCCTACACTGGACCGTAGGAGCCAGCTTGCTGGCGATAGGGATGACGGAGAGCCAGCTGAATCCCGGCTGAACCGATTTCACTTGGCGCGCCTTCTCGACAATCCGTGGCGCACTGCGGCCTTTCCGGCCGGCCTACGGGCGTCTCGACGCCTTGCAATGCCTGCAAGGTGCCGCCATAGTGAGTCAAGACTGAGCCCGTGGCTGCTGCCTCGGGCTTTTGCATTATGCGGCCGGGACCGATGGAACCGGCGACCTCAAAGACGGCCTAATATGCGTTATCAATTGTCACCGCGTCGAACCAGCATGAAGCACCTGATCCCAAGCACTGCCCTCGCTCTGATCGTCGGCCTCGGCGTACTGCCGATGTCGGCCAGCACCTTTGCCGCCAATAGCTGGGATAATCTTCAGCCTGATCGCGACGAAGTGGTCGCCAGCCTCAACGTGGTCGAGCTGCTCAAGCGCCATCACTACAGCAAGCCGCCGCTGGACGACAAGCGCTCGGCCATCATCTACCAGAGCTACCTCAAGCTTCTGGACCCGGCGCGCAGTTATTTCCTGGCCAGCGACATTGCCGAGTTCGACAAGTGGCAGACCCAGTTCGACGACTTCCTCAAGAGCGGCGATCTGAATCCCGGCTTCACCATCTACAAGCGCTATCTGGACCGTATCAAGTCCCGCCTCGACTTTGCCCTTGCCGAACTGAACAAGGGGGTCGACAAGCTCGATTTCAACGCCAAGGAAACCCTGCTGGTCGACCGCAAGGATGCCGCCTGGCCGAAGAACGCCGCCGAGCTGGACGACCTGTGGCGCAAGCGCGTCAAGGACGAAGTCCTGCGCTTGAAGATCGCGGGCAAGGATCCGGCCAAGATCCAGGAAACCCTGGTCAAGCGTTACAAGAATCAGCTGGCTCGCCTGAGCCAGACCCGCGCCGAGGATATTTTCCAGGCGTACATCAACACCTTCGCCATGTCCTACGATCCGCACACCAATTACCTGTCGCCTGACAGCGCGGAGAACTTCGACATCAACATGAGCCTGTCGCTGGAAGGCATTGGCGCGGTGTTGCAGAGCGATAACGACAACGTGAAGATCGTGCGCCTGGTGCCGGCAGGTCCGGCGGCCAAGACCAAGCAGGTGGCGCCGGCGGACAAGATCGTCGGCGTGGCCCAGGGCGACAAAGAAATGGTCGATGTCATCGGCTGGCGTCTGGACGAAGTGGTCAAGCTGATCCGCGGTCCCAAGGGGTCTGTGGTTCGTCTGGAAATCATCCCGGCCAGCAATGCGCCGAATGACCAGACCAGCAAAGTAGTCGCGATCACCCGTGAAGCGGTGAAGCTCGAAGAGCAAGCTGCGAAGAAATCCATTTTGCACATCAACCAGGACGGCCGCGACTTCAAGCTGGGCGTCATCGACATTCCCGCTTTCTATCTGGACTTCAAGGCGTATCGTGCTGGCGATCCGGAGTACAAGAGCACCACGCGTGACGTAAAGAAACTGCTGACCGAACTGCAGGCCGAAAAGGTCGACGGCGTGGTGCTGGATCTGCGCAACAACGGTGGCGGCTCGTTGCAGGAAGCCACCGAGCTGACCAGCCTGTTCATCGACAAAGGGCCGACCGTGCTGGTGCGCAATGCCGACGGCAAGGTCGACGTGCTGGAAGATGAAGCCAAGGGCGCCTTCTACAAAGGTCCGATGGCATTGCTGGTGAACCGCCTCTCGGCCTCGGCCTCGGAAATTTTCGCCGGTGCCATGCAGGACTATCACCGCGCGCTGGTGATCGGCGGCCAGACCTTCGGCAAGGGCACCGTGCAGACCATTCAGCCGCTCAATCACGGCGAATTGAAGCTGACGCTTGCCAAGTTTTACCGCGTCTCGGGCCAGAGCACCCAGCATCAGGGCGTAGTGCCGGATATCACTTATCCGTCGCTGATCGATACCAAGGAAATTGGTGAGAGCGCGCTGCCCGAAGCCATGCCGTGGGACAGTATTCGTCCGGCGATCCGCCCTGCCGTTGACCCGTTCAAACCGTTCCTGGCCCAGTTGCAGAGCCGACATGACGCGCGTACCGCCAAGAACGCCGAGTTCGTGTTCATCGAAGATCGCCTGGCGCTTGCCAAGCAGCTGATGAGCGAGAAAACGGTCAGCCTGAACGAAGCCGACCGCCGCGCCGAGCACGCATCCATCGAAAGCAAGCAGTTGGCCTTGGAGAACACGCGCCGCAAAGCCAAAGGCGAAGAGCCGCTCAAGGAACTGAAGAAGGAAGACGAGGACGCCTTGCCGGTGGAAGATGAGAAGACCAAGCCAGAGGATGACGCCTATCTGGCTGAAACCGGGCGGATCCTGATCGATTACCTGGGCCTGAGTGCCTCGGTCGCAAAAAAGTAAAAACGCGGTAAATACTGGCTTTTTAATGGCAAATGTCATCAAACAGTCATGAAACCGTCGTGAAATACGGGGCTGATGCAAATGCATCCAGCCCCTTTTTTTGCGACCGAGATCGTCATGACGTTGAAAGAGCAGTTGAGCAGTCTGAGCGCCATTCTGTCACGCGGTGAGTTGCACAGCCTCTTTCAGCCGATCGTATCGATTTCCGAACGCCGCATTCTGGGTTACGAAGCCCTGACCCGTGGTCCGTCCAACAGCGCTTTGCACTCCCCTATCAATCTGTTCGCGGTCGCGCGGCAAGCAGGCCGTTTGAGCGAACTGGAACTGGCCTGCCGTGACAGCGCCTGCTGCCGCTTCAGCGAGCAGAAGCTGCCAGGCAAGCTGTTCCTCAACGTCTCGCCCGAATCCTTGCTTGAAGCGGCGCACCCTCCGGGCCGCACCCTGGAAATGCTGCGTCGCTACAGGATCGCTCCCAACGACGTGGTCATCGAACTGACCGAGCAGATGCCCACCGACGATGTGGAGTTGCTGTACAACGCGCTTCACCATTATCGGGACATGGGTTTTTCCATTGCCCTGGATGATCTGGGCGCGGGATATTCCAGCCTGCGGCTGTGGTCGGAGTTGCGGCCTGACTACGTGAAGATCGACCGGCACTTCATCGACGGCATCCACCAGGACGCGGTCAAGCGCGAGTTTGTCGGCTCCATGCTGCAAATGGCCCGGGCATCCCGCGCCACGGTGATTGCCGAAGGCATCGAGTTGCCCGAGGAACTGGGTGCGCTGACCGACATGGGTGTCGACCTGGTGCAGGGTTATCTGCTTGCCCGGCCTCAGGAGCGTCCCGCCCACGAGGTGCAGACGCTGTTGCCCAAGGCCGATCAGCCCGGCGCGCCGCTCAATGACGAGGCAACTGACCTGGGCGCCCTGCTCAACCCGCAAACCGCGGTCAGCCATGCAACACCGACCGCGGCAGTCCTGGAAGCCTTTCGCAGGCAGGCCAATCTGAATTCGCTGGCGGTACTGGACGACGAGAACCGGCCGTGCGGCATCGTGCATCGGCATTCCCTGTCCGAAGCGCTTCTCAAGCCGTTCGGCACCGAGCTGTTCGCCCGCAAGCCCATCAGCCGTCTGATGAGCGACGATTTCCTGGCCGTCGAGCTGGGCCAGTCATTGCAACAAGTCAGCCGCCTGCTGACCAGCCGGGCGCGGCAGCGTATCGAGGAGGATTTCATCATTACCCAGGACGGCGCCTACCTGGGTCTGGGGCGGGTGATCGACGTGCTGAAGCTGATTACCGAGCTGAAGATCCAGCAGGCGCGACACGCGAACCCGTTGACGCTGTTGCCCGGCAACGTGCCAATTCAGCAGTGTCTCACCCGCCTGCTGCAACAAGGCCGCGAATCGATGATCTGTTACGTCGACATCGACAGTTTCAAACCTTTCAACGATATCTACGGCTATGCCCGTGGCGATGAGGTGTTGCTGTGCCTGGCGCAGTGCCTGAATGACCGGATCGACCACAGTCGCGATTTCGTCGGGCATATCGGCGGAGACGATTTTCTGATGGTGCTCGGTATCGAGGGCTGGGAAAAACGTTTGCACCATCTGCTTGAAGATTTCCAGAATCAATGTCGCCGCTTCTACCGCGCCGAACATCTTGAGGCAGGCTGTTTCACGGCTTTGAACCGATCAGGTCAGCGCCAGGAGTTTCCCCTGCTATCGCTTTCCATCGGAGTGGTGCACTTGCGTCAGGAGAGCTGCGCTCAGGTGGATGCCGCCCGGCTGGCGGATCTGGCCTCCCAGGCCAAGCATTTCGCCAAGGAAGTGACAGGGGCCAGCATTCACGTCATGGAGGTGCCGCGCCCGGAGGTTACCGCGCTGCCCTGAGAAATCAGTCGCGAGGGGGCGCGACACCCTGTCGCTCTTCGCTTTCCGGATAACTGTATTCGAACACCCGGACCACCTCCGACGCGTGCCACGAGGCCGCGGCCACGCCGTCGGAGGGACCCGAGAAACGGCCCAGACGCTCCGCGCATTCGAAGAATCCGGTGCGCGGCAGACGGCTCGCGCCCTGGCTGATGACCAGCGAACTGCGCAAGGGTTGCTCGGCGCGGGCATCGATCGCCGCCAGGTACTCAAGCGCTGCGGTCAGGGTCTGCATGGCCGGTGACGGCAATTGCAGGCGTTCCAGCAACGCCCGGTAAGTCACCAGATGACGTTGACGGCGTGCATGATCGAGCTCGCCCAACAGCGCGTCCCAGTGCTGGCGGCTGATGCGCACACTCATGCCTCACCCCGCCAGCCGGCCACGCCCAGTTCCCAGGCCAGGCTACGTTTGATCGCCGCATCGGGGTTTCGACTGCCGCTCTCGATCAATTCCAGATAGGACGGACTGATGCCCACGGTGCGGGCCAGTTGGGCGACTTCCAGACCTTTGGCGAGTCGCAATGCGCGCAGCTCATCCAGGCCGGGACGCTCGCCTTCCGGCGCGGCGGACGGCAAGGCATCCGGCGTTGAAGCCAGCGATCCGGCCTGACCCGCAGCTTTCAGGAGCGCCTGGTATTGAGCCCAGCGCAATACCGCATATTCCGGTTCCCCATCACGCGAGATCACTTGAAGATCCATACCTCTCCCCTTGTTGGCAGATGGATTGTTCAGACAGGTTTGCTCCAGATGCTGGCATATTAACAGCAGTTTGCGGCAACAGTCATACAACCGTTTTACACGAACTGTGTAAAACGTCGGAAACCTGTTTCATTACTGACCCTTTTCCTGCTCCAGCAGGGCCTGACTGTCCGGCAGACGTTCGACGACCACCAGCTTCTCGGGCGGCTGACGCTCACGCCAGGCCCGGAACGCATCGAGCTCGTCGGTCAGATGCTTCATGATCCAGGCAAGGACGGCAATGTCATCGAACATGCCCAGCCCCGGAATCCAGTCGGGGATGGCGTCAAGCGGGCTCAGGAAATACATCAGGCCGGCCACGATCGACAGGATCGACTTGGCGCTGATGTCCCGGTACTCGCCTCGCCAATACGCCAGACACAAGGCCTGCAACAGACGCAGATCGTCCTTTATGCGCCCCAGGCGACTGCCTTCGGCGGACCCTTTGCGAGCCACCGCGAACAACAGCGCCGGCAGACGCCCTGCCGCCAGCACGCGTCGGGCGCCGGGCAGATAGCGGATCAGATTCCATGGTGCTTTCATGTTCACTCCCGTTCGGTGAAGGTTCGTTGATGGCTGCCTCTGATCCGGCCTGAAACTGTGGCGCAAGGTTATCCACATATTTTGTGGATAACCTTGTGAACAGCCGCAGCTTTAAGGCCGGAACCGCCCGTTTTATACGGCCGGATGACGGATCGCGCGTTTTTTACTCATCTGAAAAATCCCGCTAAATCGCTGACTTAGCGCGGTTTCTCACAAGTCAGGCGGCTTGCCGGACTGTCCGACAATTTATCTGAAGCATTCAGTGCCTCGCAGCCGCGCTGGGCAAGCCCGACACTACGTTGACTGTGGAGAGTGCCAAGCGTTCGCCAAAAGCTCCAGATGCAAAAACGCCCTGTCCAGGGACAGGGCGTCGGGTCAAGCAAGTCGCGCTTACTTCTGCGTCTTGGCCGGTTCCGCCTCTGGCGCTTCGGCTTCCGGAGCAGCCGCTGCGGCGGGGTCCTTGATGCCGAGCAGTTCCAGATCGAAAACCAGTACCGAGTTGGCCGGGATCATCGGGCTTGGGCTCTGTGCGCCGTACGCCAGATCGCTCGGGATGAACAGCTTGATCTTCTCGCCGACGTGCATCAGTTGCAGGCCTTCGACCCAGCCTGGAATCACACCGCCAACCGGCAGATCGATCGGGCTGCCACGCTCTACCGAGCTGTCGAACACCTTGCCGTCGATCAGCTTGCCTTCGTAGTGAACGGTCACCACATCGGACGGCTTGGGCTGAGCGCCATCGGCTTTCTTGATGATCTGGTACTGCAGGCCGGAAGCGGTGGTGACCACGCCTTCCTTCTTGCCGTTTTCTTCGAGGAATTTCTTGCCGGCCGCAGCCGACTCTTCACTCATCTTGGCCATACGCTCTTCGGCACGCTTCTGCAGCGCCGCGAAGGCTTCAACCAGTTCTTCGTCCTTGAGCTTCTGCTCTTTCTTGCCGACGGCATCTTCGATGCCCAGGGCAACGGCTTTCGAGTCGAGATCGTCCATGCCTTCCTGAGCCAGGCTCTTGCCCATGTTCAGGCCGATGCCGTAGGAAGCTTTCTGGGCGGGAGTTTTCAGCTCAACGGTGCTGGCTTGCTTGTCACAGCCTGCCAGGACCAGACCGACCAGGGCAATCGCTGCTGCCAACCGATGCTGTTTCATGCTTATTCCTTGTTCATGCGCCAAAAGGGCAAACGTGTAAAGCCGCGAGCTTATCAGGCTGCCGCGATCAATGGCTACCGGCATCAGAGGGGCATGACGGCGATAAGTTCAGGTATCCCAACGGTTTTCCGTCGCAACATGGGGGTCGTTCAGTCCGAGTTCAGTTTGCGCTGCGTCAGACCCCCAGCCAGTACAACAGCCCTGCCAGGGTCACCAGTGAGCCAAGCGTGGAATAGAGGATCGCGCGCGAAATGACGCCCGCCTCGCGCTGGTAATACTCGGCGAGCATGAACGGCCCGGTTCCGGTGGGCAGTGCGCTGAGCAGCACCGCAGACTGCGCCCAGACCGTCGGCAAGCTGAACACCTTGAATGCCAGGACGGCGGTGATCAGCGGCTGGCCGATCAGCTTGATGCCCACCAGCGGCCATGCGCCCTGCTTCGGTGCGGCCTGCTTCTGTGCCAGGAACAACCCCAGCGAGATCAGCGCGCAGGGCGTGGTGGCGGCGGCCAGCATGTCGAGAAAATGCATGACCGGCTCAGCGATTCCCAGCCCCGTTGCCGCCCAGCAGGCACCCAGAATCGGTGTGACGACCAACGGATTCTTCGCCAGCGCCTTGAGCACTGTCGCCACCGCGCGCCCGATGTGGCGTTCCTGCTGCAGGCCGATCTCGATGCAGACCACGGCCACGGCGAACAGCACGCACACCACGATCAGCGACGAAATCAGCGCCGGCTCCAGCCCCGCCTGTCCGAAGACCAGCAGGCACAGCGGGATGCCGATGTAACCGGTATTGGCGTAGCCGGCGGTCAGGCCGTCCATGCTGGCGACCACCAGCGGCTGGCGTCTGGCCAGGCGCCACGCCAGTGTCGCAACGAACACCGCCAGCGTCCCGGCGCCGAAACTGATGATGAAACCGGGTTGCCAGATCTGCTCCAGCGTCGTGGTCGCTGTGACTTTGAACAGCAGCGCCGGCAAGCACAGCCAGACGACCATGCGGTTGATCTCGGATGCGGCGCGCTCGCCCAGCCGGTTGGTCTTGCGGCAGATATAACCCCACCAGGATCAGCGCGAAGATAGGCAGAACGACAGCGAGGACGGTATGCATGGGTGCCGGGCCGGGACTTTGAAAACGCCAAAGCTTACGGCCGACTGACGGCAGAGTCCAAGGCTAGAGCCTTGCAAACAGGATCGAGGGCAGGATTTTCGGAACGCAAAAAGCAGAAAAGCGACCCTGAGGTCGCTTTTCTGTGCGTATCGAGGAGTTCAAGGGCCTCGATACTGAATATGGCGCAGCGGACGGGACTCGAACCCGCGACCCCCGGCGTGACAGGCCGGTATTCTAACCGACTGAACTACCGCTGCGCGTAACACTTGAAGTGAGTTTGGTGGGTGATGACGGGATCGAACCGCCGACCCGCTGCTTGTAAGGCAGCTGCTCTCCCAGCTGAGCTAATCACCCTTCACTCTCGGTGTGGCGCGCATTCTACGGAGCGACCTGAAGTCTGGCAAGCACTTTTTCAAATAATTTTTACAGTCCTGCCAAAGGCTTAGCGCAGGGTTGGCCGCGGAGCCGGAGAAGCGAATAATGCCCCCCTTTTTGTACAAAGAGAGATTCGCCTCATGTGGTTCAAAAATCTGCTTGTCTATCGCCTGACCCAGGATCTGCCCGTTGACGCAGAGGCACTGGAAACCGCATTGGCAACCAAACCGGCGCGAGCCTGCGCCAGCCAGGAGCTGACCACCTACGGCTTCGTGGCACCTTTCGGCAAGGGCGAAGACGCCCCGCTGGTACACGTCAGCGGAGATTTCCTGCTGGTCGCCGCGCGCAAGGAAGAACGCATTCTGCCCGGCAGCGTCGTGCGTGACGCGGTCAAGGAAAAGGTCGAAGAGATCGAAGCCGAGCAGATGCGCAAGGTCTATAAGAAGGAACGCGACCAGATCAAGGACGAGATCATCCAGGCTTTCCTGCCTCGCGCCTTCATCCGCCGGTCGCAGACCTACGCCGCCATCGCGCCCAAGCAAGGCCTGATCCTGGTCAACTCGGCGAGCGCCAAGCGTGCCGAAGACCTGCTTTCTACCTTGCGCGAAGTCATCGGCACCCTGCCGGTTCGCCCGCTGACCGTGAAAACCGCGCCGACCGCGGTCATGACCGAATGGGTCACTTCGCAGAAAGCCGCCGACAACTTCTTCGTGCTGGATGAATGCGAACTGCGTGACACCCACGAAGACGGCGGCATCGTGCGCTGCAAGCGTCAGGACCTGACCAGCGACGAAATCCAGCTGCACCTGAGCACCGGCAAGGTCGTTACCCAGTTGTCGCTGGCTTGGCAGGACAAGCTGTCGTTCGTGCTGGACGACAAGATGGTCGTCAAGCGCCTCAAGTTCGAGGAGCTGTTGCAGGATCAGGCCGAAGAAGACGGCGGCGACGAGGCCCTGGGCCAGCTGGACGCCAGCTTCACTCTGATGATGCTGACCTTCGGCGAATTTCTGCCGGAGCTGTTCGACGCACTGGGTGGCGAAGAGATTCCGCAGGGGATCTGATTCGTTTCATGCCTATCGCCAGCAAGCTGGCTCCTACAGGTCCGTGTAGGAGCCAGCTTGCTGGCGATCACCCACCACTGAATAAACACAAGAAAGGTTTCACACCATGCGTGCACTGGCGGCCCTGAGTCGTTTTGTCGGTAACACCTTCGCATACTGGGTACTGTTGTTCGCCGTTCTGGCGTTCCTGTTTCCGCAGGCGTTCATCGGTCTGAAAGGCTGGATCGTCCCGCTGCTCGGGCTGGTCATGTTCGGCATGGGCCTGACCCTCAAGCTTGAAGACTTCTCGGAAGTGGCACGCAATCCCTGGCGCGTGGCGCTGGGCGTGGTCGCGCACTTTGTGATCATGCCGGGCGTGGCCTGGTTGCTGTGCCAGGTGTTTCATCTGCCGGCGGAAATCGCGGTGGGCGTGATCCTCGTCGGCTGCTGCCCGAGCGGCACCTCGTCCAACGTGATGGCGTGGCTGGCCAAAGGTGACCTGGCGCTGGCCGTGGCAATCGCTGCCGTTACTACCCTGCTCGCCCCGCTGCTGACCCCGACCCTGATCTGGTTCCTGGCTTCCGCCTGGCTGCCGGTGTCCTTCATGGACATGTTCTGGTCGATCCTGCAGCTGGTCATGTTGCCTATCGTGCTCGGCGTACTGGCGCAGCGGGTGCTGGGCGCGAAAGTCAGCTACGCGGTGGACGTGCTGCCGCTGGTGTCGGTGGTCAGCATCGTGATGATCGTCTGCGCCGTGGTCGCCGCCAGCCAGAGCAAGATCGCCGAATCGGGCCTGCTGATCATGGCCGTGGTAATCCTGCACAACTCGTTCGGCTTCCTGCTGGGCTACTTCACCGGCAAGCTGTTCAAACTGCCGCTGCCCCAGCGCAAGTCGCTGGCGCTGGAAGTCGGCATGCAGAACTCAGGCCTAGGTGCTGCCCTCGCCAGCGCGCACTTCTCACCGCTGGCCGCCGTACCCAGCGCGCTGTTCAGCGTCTGGCACAATATTTCGGGGGCGCTGCTATCGACCTATTTCCGCAAGATGCCGGAAGAAACTGGCCCGGCCGATTCCCGAGCGACAACGCATGATTGAGCTGCAATAGCACATGCTGCTCACTCGTCTGGTTGCGCTTGCAGCCAGACATCCACAGTCGTATAGCCGTCCTGATGCTGAAACAGCGTGGGCGTGTTGAAACTGAAAACCGCCTTCTTCACTGCGATTTTCACCACGTTTCCTTGAACCTCGACTCGCGCGCTGGCGTCTCGGGTTACCAGAAATGCCGCCCCCTCATTTCGCAACGACTCTAGTGCCTCTGATGGGTTATCCATGCGCCTGTGTACGTAGTAACGGTATGTCATCGGTACTGTCGCGCCTCCACTGTCACTCAGCACCGCATACAACATGCCTTGGCTCCCGACCGGGTAAGTCGCGAGGATCTTCGTCAACACTGGAGCGGGAGTGCGCGTGATGATCCATATAACGCCGAGGATGCAACCTGCAAGAACAAGGCCCCACCACGTCTTAGCTTTGTACCGACTCAATGATCAGCTTCCTTATAGAAATAAGCGGGAAAGCCTATCCGAGAGCAGACGCCCCCAAGGCCAATAAGCCTCGATCAAGACTTTTCCCGCTTACCTTTCAGAAAGGGCTGACAATGAACCTTGGCTAGCGCCCGTCCCCACGCAGTAGCTTCACCTGCTCACGCACGGCCACCGGCGCGGCGTCAGGGCCGGGGATGGCCGGGCCTGCCACCAGCACCACACGTGACCAGAAGCGGCGGAACAGTCCCTTGTTCGGGTCGCGGCTGAAGAAGCTGCCCCACAATCCTTGCAAGGCCAGGGGAATCACCGGCACCGAGGTTTCTTCCAGAATCCGGGTCATGCCGCGCTTGAAGCCGCTGATCTCGCCGTCCAGGGTCAGCTTTCCCTCGGGAAAAATGCACACCAGTTCGCCATCGGCCAGGTACTCGGCGATGCGCTGGAAGGAGCGGTCGTAGACTTCGGGGTCTTCGTCGCGTCCGGCGATGGGGATCGTCCCGGCGGTGCGGAAGACGAAGTTGAGTACGGGCAATCGGTAGATCTTGTAGTACATGACGAAGCGAATCGGCCGTCGCACCGCGCCCGCGATCAGCAGCGCGTCCACGTAGGACACGTGATTGCAGACCAGCAGTGCCGCGCCCTCTTCCGGAATCAGGTTCAGGTTGCGATGCTCGACCCGGTACATGGAATGGCCGAGCAGCCAGATCAGGAACCGCATGGTGAATTCCGGCACGATCTTGAAGATGTACACGTTGACCGCGACGTTCATCAAGGACACGGCCAGGAACAGCTCGGGGATGGAGAGACCGGCGATGCTGAGCAGCAGGATCGAGACCAGCGCCGAAACCACCATGAACAGGGCGTTGAGGATGTTGTTGGCGGCGATGACTCGCGAACGCTCCTTTTCAGCGGTGCGCGACTGGATCAAGGCGTACAGCGGCACGATGTAGAAGCCGCCGAAAATGCCAATCCCGAGGATATCGAACAGCACCCACATACCTTCGCTGGCAGACAGGACAGCCAGCCAGTCGTTGGCTTGCACGTTCTGCGGGAAGCCGCCCGAGTGCCACCATAACAGCAGCCCGAACAGCGTGATGCCCATCGAACCGAAAGGCACCAGGCCGATTTCCACCTTGTGGCCGGACAGGCGCTCGCACAGTAACGAGCCGAGCGCGATGCCGACCGAGAACACGGTCAGAATCAGAGTCACGACCGTTTCGTCGCCGTACATCCATTCTTTCGCGTAAGCGGGAATCTGGGTCAGATAGATCGCCCCCACGAACCAGAACCACGAGTTGCCCACGATGGAGCGGGACACCGCCGGCGTCTGGGTGAGCCCCATGCGCAGGGTGGCCCAGGACTGGCTGAAGATGTTCCAGTCGATCTTCATCTCGGCGTTGGCGGCCGCTGCCTGGGGAATACCGAAACTGGCGATGAACCCCAGCGAGGCAATCAGCACAATGGCACCGGACACCACGAATGGGTAATAAGGCGAGGACATCATCATGCCCGCGCCGATGGTGCCGGCGAGGATCGCCAGAAAGGTGCCCATTTCGACCAGCGCGTTGCCGCCCACCAGTTCGTTTTCACGCAGGTGTTGCGGCAGGATCGAGTATTTCACCGGGCCGAACAGGGCCGAGTGGGTGCCCATGGCGAACAGCGCTACCAGCATCAGTACCAAGTGATTGAACAGAAACCCCGCAGCGCCTACCACCATGATGACGATTTCGCCCAGTTTGATCAGGCGGATCAGCGAATCCTTGCGATACTTCTCGCCGAACTGGCCCGCCAGGGCCGAGAACAGGAAGAAGGGCAGGATGAACAGCAAGGCGCACAGGTTGACGTAAACCGAGCGGTCGCCGTCGATGTTCAGCTTGTAAAGGATCGCCAGGATCAGGGATTGCTTGAAGACGTTGTCGTTGAACGCGCCCAGCGACTGAGTGATGAAAAACGGCAGGAAGCGGCGCTTTCCTAGCAATGAAAACTGCGATTGATTGCTCATCGTCCATGGTCCTGAATGGCTGGGGCGAGCTGGCCGCGCGCCAGCTCGACGCACATTGAAGACGCAAGCGCTGTGGATGTCGATAGGTATTTGAGTCGGTCATCACCGCCCTCGTCGCGAGCAAGCTCCCTCCCACGAAGACCGCGGCGGTCAGACGATGGAATACATTCCTGTGGGAGGGAGCTTGCTCGCGACAGAGCCGGATCGATTGCAAACAGGCCACAGGCTGTCCGCCTGCGACATAACACCACGCTCGACCTTGGTCGACAAAGACGAACGCCGGGCGGCGTGCGAGACTGCGCGTTATTCAGAATTCCGGAATTTGCCATGTCGCTGTCCAGCGGGCTGATCGCTGCCGTCGCCCTTGCCTATATGGCCATCATGTTTGCCATCGCCTTCTATGGAGACCGCTACAGCGCCAACCTGCGCCCGACGCTGCGCGCGTGGGTGTACAGCCTGTCGCTGGCGGTGTACTGCACCAGCTGGACGTTTTTCGGCGCGGTCGGCCAGGCCGCCGAGCAGCTCTGGTCGTTCCTGCCTATTTACCTGGGTCCCATTGTGCTGATGTTGTTGGCGCCCTGGGTGCTGCAAAAAATGGTGCTGATCAGCAAGCAGGAAAACATCACCTCCATCGCCGACTTCATCGCTGCCCGCTACGGCAAGTCCCAGCCGCTGGCCGTGATGGTCGCGCTGATCTGCCTGATCGGCATGCTTCCCTATATCGCGCTGCAGCTCAAAGGCATCGTGCTGGGGGTCAACATTCTGATCGGCGCGCTGGCGGACTCGACCGGCACCCGCGCCCAGGACACGGCGCTGGTGGTTTCCGTGGTCCTCGCACTGTTCACCATCGTCTTCGGCGCGCGCAATCTGGATGTCACCGAACACCATCGCGGCATGGTGCTGGCCATCGCCTTCGAAGCGTTGGTCAAGCTACTGGCGTTCATGGCGGTCGGGGTGTTCGTGACATTCGGCCTGTATGACGGCTTCGATGACCTGTTCAACCAGGCAATGCTCGCCCCGAGGCTCGAAGCCTACTGGAAGGAAACCATCAACTGGCCCTCGATGATCGTGCAGACCGGCGTGGCGATGATGGCCATCGTGTGTCTGCCACGGCAGTTCCACGTGACGGTGGTGGAGAATATCGAGCCGCAGGACCTGAACCTCGCCAAGTGGGTGTTTCCGATCTACCTGGCGCTGGCCGCACTGTTCGTCGTGCCCATCGCCCTGGCGGGCCAGATGCTGTTGCCGGGCAGCATGCTGCCCGACTCTTTCGTCATCAGCCTGCCGCTGGCCCATGCGCATCCGTCGCTGGCACTGCTGGCATTCATCGGCGGCGCTTCGGCGGCCACCGGCATGGTGATCGTGGCCTGCGTGGCGCTGTCGACCATGATTTCCAACGACATGCTCCTGCCCTGGCTGCTGCGCCGCAAGAACACCGAGCGCCCGTTCGAGGCATTCCGCCACTGGATGTTGTCGGTGCGCCGGGTCAGCATCGTGGTGATCCTGCTGTTGGCCTACGTCAGCTACCGCATGCTCGGTTCGACCGCGAGCCTGGCGACCATCGGCCAGATCGCATTCGCCGCAATCACCCAACTGGCACCGGCCATGTTCGGCGCGCTGTACTGGAAACACGCCAACCGCCGGGGCGTATTCGCAGGGCTGGCCGCGGGGATCTTCATCTGGTTCTACACCCTGGTGCTACCGGTGGCCGCCACCGGCATGGGCTGGTCGCTGGACAACTTCCCGCTGCTGTCCTGGCTGCACAGCAATCCATTCAACCTGCCGATCACGCCAATGACCCAGGGCGTGGTGCTGTCGATGGCCGGCAACTGCACCCTGTTCGTCTGGGTGTCGATGCTGTCTCGCACGCGGGTTTCCGAACACTGGCAGGCCGGCCGTTTCATCGGCCAGGAGACGCATAACTGGGGACTGACGCGGCCGATGCTGGCGGTGCAGATCGAGGATCTTTTAAACCTTGCCGCGCGATTCGTGGGCGAAGAGCGGGCGCGGCAGAGCTTCCTGCGTTTTGCCTATCGCCAGGGCAAGGAATTCAACGCCAGCCAGAACGCCAACGGCGACTGGATTGCCCACACCGAACGCCTCCTGGCCGGCGTACTGGGCACCTCCTCGACCCGCGCGGTGGTCAAGGCGGCCATCGAAGGCCGCGACATGCAGCTCGAAGACGTGGTGCGCATCGCCGACGAGGCCTCGGAGGTGTTGCAGTTCAACCGGGCGCTGCTGCAAGGCGCCATCGAAAACATCACCCAGGGCATCAGCGTGGTCGACCAGAACCTGCGGCTGGTGGCCTGGAATCATCGCTATCTGGAGCTGTTCAACTATCCCGAAGGCCTGATCAGCGTCGGTCGGCCGATTGCCGACATCATCCGCTATAACGCCGAGCGCGGGCTGTGCGGGCCGGGCGAAGCCGAGGTCCATGTGGCGCGCCGCCTGCACTGGATGCGCCAGGGCCGCGCCCATACCTCCGAGCGACTGTTCCCCAACGGACGGGTGATCGAACTGATCGGCAATCCGATGCCGGGCGGCGGTTTCGTCATGAGTTTCACCGACATCACCGCGTTCCGCGCCGCCGAGCAGGCGCTCAAGGGCGTCAATGAAAGCCTGGAACAGCGGGTCGCCGAGCGTACCCACGAACTGTCGCAGCTCAATCAGGCGTTGACCGAAGCCAAGGGCACCGCCGAAGCGGCCAGCGAATCCAAGACCCGCTTTCTGGCCGCGGTCAGTCATGACCTGATGCAGCCGCTCAATGCCGCCCGACTGTTTTCCGCGGCCTTGTCACATCAGGAAGACGGCATGTCCGACGAGGCTCGGCAGCTGGTGCAGCACCTGGACAGCTCGCTGCGCTCGGCCGAGGACCTGATCAGCGACTTGCTGGACATCTCTCGTCTGGAGAATGGCAAGATCACCCCGGAGCGCCAGCCCTTCCCGCTCAGCGCGCTGTTCGACACCCTGGGCGCGGAATTCAAGGCGCAAGCCCAGGAGCAGGGCCTGGATTTCCGGGTCAAGGGCAGTCCGTTACGCGTCGACAGCGACATCAAATTGCTGCGCAGGGTCCTGCAGAACTTCCTTACCAACGCCTTTCGCTACTCGAAAGGCCCGATCTTGCTCGGCGTGCGGCGACGCGGCGATGAGCTGAGTCTGGAAGTCTGGGACCGCGGCCCCGGCATTCCGGAAGACAAGCGCAAGGTCATCTTCGAAGAGTTCAAACGCCTCGACAGCCACCAGACCCATGCGATCAAGGGCATGGGCTTGGGATTGGCGATCGCCGATGGTCTGTGCCGGGTGCTCGGTCATCCTCTGGAAGTGCGTTCATGGCCCGGCCGGGGCAGCGTGTTCAGCGTTCGCGTTCCGCTGGCCAAGGCGCTGCCAGTGCCGGTAGAACTGCCGACGGAGATCAATCGACCCGCGCTCAATGGCACCCAGGTGCTGTGCATCGACAACGAAGACAGCATCCTCATCGGTATGAACAGTCTGCTGTCCCGCTGGGGCTGCCAGGTCTGGACCGCGCGAAGCCGCGAAGAGTGTGCGGCCTTGCTCGATAACGGCGTGCGTCCTCAGGTCGCGCTGGTGGACTATCACCTGGATGAGGGTGAAACCGGTACTGAACTGATGGTCTGGCTGCGCAAACGCCTCGGCCAGCCGGTACCGGGCGTGCTGATCAGTGCCGATGGCCGACAGGACCTCATCGATCAGGTCCACGCCGCGGGTCTGGATTACCTGCCCAAACCGGTCAAGCCGGCCGCCCTGCGCGCCCTGCTCAGCCGCCACGTAAGCTTGAGCTGACCGAGCACGAGTGGGCGCCAGAAAGAATCAGCCGAACAGCCAGTAACCCAGCAAGGTGAGTACGACAACGGCCAACACCGGGCGCAGCACCCGATAGGCCTTGGGATTGCTGCGCTTGAACTGTTTGACCTTGCCGCTGAAGGTGTCGCTGAACCGCTTGCTGGCAGCGTAGGCGCGGTTGATGCCGCCGACCCGTTCGTCATCGAGGTTCTGTGGTGCCGTGGCACGGCCCAGGAACGCGCTGACGCTGCGGTTGATGCGCGTCATCAGGCGGCTGCTCAACGGGCGTTCGATGTCGCAGAACAGAATCACCCGGGTCTGGGTGGTTTCGTTCTTGACCCAGTGCACGTAGGTTTCGTCGAACATCACATCCTCGCCATCACGCCAGGCATATTCCTGACCATCGACGAAGATACGGCAGTTGTCGGAGTTCGGCGTGGACAGGCCCAGGTGATAGCGCAGCGAGCCGGCGAACGGATCGCGGTGCGGGTTGAGATGACTGTCGCCCGGCAGCAGCGCGAACATCGCGCCCTTGACGTTGGGAATGCTGTTGACCAGTTCGACCGTACGCGGGCACAGCGCTTCGGCCGAGGGCAAGGCCTTGTCGTACCATTTCAGATAGAAGCGCTTCCAGCCTTTCTTGAAGAACGAACCGAAGCCAGCGTCGTTGTTCTTCTCGGCGGCCCGGATGTAGCCCTCGTCGAACAGGCGCATGGCCTCGTCGCGAATGGTTTCCCAGTTGTTCTTGAGCACATCGAGTTCAGGGAATTTGCTGCGATCCAGATACGGCCGTGACGGCACGCCGGAAAACAGATACATCAGGGCGTTGTAGGGCGCGAACAGCGCCGAATGATTCACGAACTGACGCAACAGCGGCAAGCGGGCCTTGCCGCGCAAGTGGACATAAAGCGTGCTGGCCAGGAAGATCATCAGGATTGATGCCTTGGCAGCAAATGAAAAGGACATGCAACTCTCCCTGGAACGGACAGATGGCGCACGGCGCGCGCCCGCTGTCACGATCAACGGCTGAAGAACGCCGCGCGCCTGTGTCAGGCGCGCGGCGGATCACGAAGAGCGCATCATAAACCCTTGGCGGACCCGCAAGAAGCGTCCGCGCACAAAGATGGCTTATTGCTGCAGTTCCTGTTCAGTAAACAGATCGCTGAACAGCATGCTCGACAGGTAGCGCTCGCCCGAATCGGGCAGGATCACGACCAGGGTCTTGCCCTGCATTTCGGGCTTCTCGGCCAGACGAACGGCCGCCGCCATCGCCGCGCCGCAGGAAATGCCGCACAGAATGCCTTCTTCCTGCATCAGGCGCAGCGCCATGGCCTTGGCTTCATCGTCGGTGACCCGCTCGACGCGGTCGACCAGCGACAGGTCGAGGTTGGCCGGAATGAAGCCGGCGCCGATGCCCTGGATCTTGTGCGGGCTTGGCTTGATCTCTTCACCCGCCAGCGCCTGACTGATGATCGGCGATGCATCGGGTTCCACGGCCACCGACAGGATCGGCTTGCCGGCAGTGTTCTTGATATAGCGGGAAACGCCGGTGATGGTGCCGCCGGTGCCCACGCCCGCGACCAGCACGTCAACAGCGCCGTCGGTGTCGGACCAGATTTCCGGGCCGGTGGTTTTTTCGTGGATGGCCGGGTTGGCCGGGTTGCCGAACTGCGCCGGCATGAAGTATTGCTCGGGATTGCTCGCGACCAGTTCTTCAGCCCTGGCGATCGCACCTTTCATGCCCTTGGCAGGTTCGGTGAGTACTATTTCCGCGCCCAGCGCCTTGAGCACCTTGCGTCGTTCTATGCTCATCGAAGCGGGCATGGTCAGCATCAGTTTGTAGCCACGGGCGGCGGCGACGAAGGCCAGCCCGATGCCGGTATTGCCCGAGGTCGGCTCGACGATGGTCATGCCCGGCTTGAGCCGGCCATTGCTTTCAGCGTCCCAGATCATGTTGGCACCGATCCGGCATTTGACCGAATAACCCGGATTGCGCCCCTCGATCTTGGCCAGAATGGTGACGCCTCTGGGCGCGATACGGTTGATCTGCACCAACGGCGTATTGCCGATGGAGTGGGCGTTATCTGCGTATATACGGCTCATGATCGTGTCCTTGTCCACATCCATTGAAACGCCAAGCCTATGCCCCCGGCCCGCATGCGTCCAGTCGCAGCGAACGGATCAGCACCTGTGCAGTCAACCTGTCATTGGAACTGGAGACCCACGCCATGAAACGTCGCTACAGTTGGCCACTTTGGACCCTGGCCACTCTCGTCGTATTGCTCATCGCCGCCCACATTGCGCTGCCCTACGTGGTGCGCAACTACCTCAATGACAAACTTGCCGACATGGGCGATTACCGGGGACATATCGCCGATGTGGACCTGGCGCTATGGCGCGGCGCGTACAAGATCAAAGGCCTGGAGATCGTCAAAGTGGACGGCAAGGTGCCGGTGCCCTTCGTCAAGGCGCCGCTGATCGACCTGTCGGTGAGCTGGCACGCGCTGTGGTACGACCATGCTGTGGTCGCCGAAGCGATCTTCATCGAGCCTGAGGTGAACTTCGTCGACGGCGGCAGCAACAAGCAGGCTTCCCAGACCGGTCAGGGCACCGACTGGCGCGATCAGGTGGAAAAGCTTTTGCCCATGACCCTCAACGAAGCGCGGATCAGCAATGGTCGGATCACCTTCCGCAACTTCAACTCCAAGCCGCAAGTGAATATCGAGGCCGACCGGGTCAACGCCAGCCTTTATAACCTGACCAACGTGGAAGACCTGGAAGGCAAGCGCGACGCGCGGTTCGAGGGCAAGGCGCGAGTGCTCGGACACGGCAATCTGGAAACCGCCGCAACCTTCGATCCGCTCAGCGATTTTCAGGATTTCGACTTCAACCTGCGGGTGACGGGCATTCAGTTGCGCCGACTCAACGACTTCGCGTCGGCCTACGGCAAATTCGACTTCAATGCCGGCAGCGGCGATCTGGTCGTGGAAGCCAAGGCGGACAGCGGCCGGTTGAGCGGCTACATCAAGCCGCTGCTGCGCAATGTCGACGTCTTCAACTGGGGACAGGACGTGGAAAACAAGGACAAGGGCTTCTTCCGCTCGATCTGGGAAGCCGTGGTCGGCGGAACCGAAACCGTGCTCAAGAACCAGAAGCAAAACCAGTTCGCCACCCGGGTCGACCTCAGCGGCAGCGTCAAGCAACAGGACATCAGCGGTCTGCAGGCCTTCCTGCAAATCCTGCGCAATGGCTTTATCCAGGCGTTCAATACGCGGTATGAAGGGAGTGGGGATTCCTGAGAGCACAAGGCCCTATCGCCAGCAAGCTGGCTCCTACAGGATTGCGGCGATCTCGCGTCCGTAGGAGCCAGCTTGCTGGCGATGAACGATAATGCGGTTTTCCCGAAACACCGCGTTGCTCGGTTTTGCTGCCGCTTCGCGACAGATCGCGGCTGAAGCCGCTCCTACGTCGGCGCACGATTTTGTAGGAGCCAGCGGGCGGCAATCCGTCTTGCTGGCGATCATCGCCAGCAAGCTGGCTCCTACAGCGAACTGACGCATAACGGCAGCGGAACGCCAGCGCATTACCGGCTATATTCGCACCATCCTTTTCCACCCATTTCGCGCCAGAGGTTCATCAATGAAGTTCGAAGGTACTCATGCCTACGTCGCCACCGACGATCTCAAGCTCGCGGTCAATGCTGCCATCACGCTGGAGCGGCCGCTGCTGGTCAAGGGCGAGCCGGGCACCGGCAAGACGATGTTGGCCGAACAACTGGCCCAGTCTTTCGGTGCGCGCCTGATTACCTGGCATATCAAATCCACCACCAAAGCTCATCAAGGTCTGTACGAATACGATGCGGTCAGCCGGCTGCGCGATTCGCAACTGGGCGTCGACAAGGTCCACGACGTACGCAATTACCTCAAGAAAGGCAAACTCTGGGAAGCTTTCGAAGCCGAGGAGAGGGTCGTTCTGCTGATCGACGAGATAGACAAGGCCGACATCGAGTTTCCCAACGACCTGTTGCAGGAACTCGACAAGATGGAGTTCTACGTTTACGAGACCGATGAAACCATCAAGGCCCGGCATCGTCCGATCATCATCATTACCTCCAACAACGAAAAGGAGCTGCCGGACGCTTTCCTGCGCCGCTGTTTCTTCCATTACATAGCGTTCCCGGACCGCCCTACCCTGCAGAAGATCGTCGACGTGCATTACCCCGGCATCAAGAAGGATCTGGTCAGCGAAGCGCTGGATGTGTTCTTCGACGTGCGCAAGGTGCCCGGCCTGAAGAAGAAGCCGTCGACGTCGGAACTGGTGGACTGGCTCAAGCTGCTGATGGCCGACGACATTGGCGAAGCCGTGCTGCGTGAACGCGATCCGACCAAGGCGATTCCACCCCTGGCCGGCGCGCTGGTGAAGAACGAGCAGGATGTGCAGTTGCTCGAACGCCTGGCGTTTATGAGTCGCCGCGGCAGCCGCTGACCGCGCTTCACCTTCGGAAAAGGCAAAAGCCATGCTGCTGAACCTGTTCAACGAAATGCGCGCCGCCAAGGTCCCGGTGTCCCTGCGCGAGCTGCTGGACCTGATCCATGCCCTCGAGCGTCGGGTCGTGTTCGCCGATATCGACGAGTTCTACTTCCTGGCCCGCACTATCCTGGTCAAGGACGAGCGTCACTTCGACAAGTTCGACCGGGCCTTCGGCGCCTATTTCAACGGCCTGGACAAGCTGGACGATCATCTGGAAGCCCTGATCCCGGAGGAGTGGTTACGCAAGGAGTTCGAGCGCTCGCTGACTGAAGAAGAACGCGCACAGATCCAGTCACTGGGCGGCCTCGACAAATTGATCGAGGCATTCAAGAAACGCCTGGAAGAACAGAAAGGCCGCCATGCCGGCGGCAACAAGTGGATCGGTACCGGCGGCACCAGTCCGTTCGGTTCAGGCGGGTATAACCCCGAAGGCATCCGCGTCGGCGATGCGGGCGAACGTCGTGGCAAAGCGGCCAAGGTCTGGGACCAGCGCGAATTCCGCAACCTGGACGATCAGGTCGAACTGGGCACCCGCAATATCAAGGTCGCCTTGCGCCGCCTGCGCAAGTTCGCGCGCCAGGGCGCGGCGGACGAACTGGACATCGACGGCACTATCGATCACACCGCACGGGACGCAGGACTGCTCAATATCCAGATGCGCCCCGAACGGCGCAATACTGTCAAACTGTTGCTGCTTTTCGACATCGGCGGCTCGATGGATGCCCATGTGAAAGTCTGCGAAGAACTGTTCTCCGCCTGCCGGACCGAGTTCAAGCACATGGAATATTTCTACTTTCACAATTTCATCTATGAATCGGTGTGGAAGAACAACTTGCGGCGCAATGCCGAACGCACTTCGACTCTGGACGTGTTGCACAAGTACGGGGCCGATTACAAAGTGATCTT
The DNA here is from genome assembly GCF_036706555.1 of Pseudomonas sp. JDS28PS106. Lineage (NCBI taxonomy): Bacteria > Pseudomonadati > Pseudomonadota > Gammaproteobacteria > Pseudomonadales > Pseudomonadaceae > Pseudomonas > Pseudomonas sp. JDS28PS106. The sequence goes on from NZ_JBAJGT010000008.1 coordinate 161,485, forward strand.
CATCGGCGACGCCTCCATGGCGCCTTATGAAATCACTCAGCCCGGCGGCAGTGTCGAGCACTGGAACGAAGAGGCCGGCTACGTCTGGATGCAGCGCTTCAAGGCCAAATTCAAGAAGATCATCTGGATCAATCCCTACCCGAAAGACACATGGGACTACACGACGTCCGTGCATATCGTTCGCGACCTGATCGAAGACCAGATGTATCCGCTGACGCTCAGTGGACTGGAAGAAGGGATGAAACACCTGGCGAAGTAAGCAATCCGGCGCCTTTCTCGAAGCGCCCGTACGAATGGGTCGGACTGAGCACTGATAACAAACCGCTACCTATTGACAGCAACCCTTTCAGCTGATTACGTCTTAACAGTCAATCTAATTGACACTAAGGCGTAATGACTTACATGCAAACAAACAGTTATCCAAACAGCAAAATCGCTGAATTTGATTCAGCAAACGCTATTCTTAAAAGGAATTAAACTTGAGAACTCTTCACTGCAAATATCTTCTTCCAGCAATTTTGTTTTCACTAACAACAATCGGCCTCGGCGGCTCAGGGATTGGAAAGTCATATGCTAACGAAGCACCCGCCAACGACTCTCAACCTATTCGGCTCGCTGACCAACTCAACACTTTATCCGGAACACTTGCATCTGCCCAAGATGTAAAACATTACTCATTTACTGCGGTACGCGGACAACGAGTCATCATCAAGCCCATCAATTACTCAACGGAGTGGCCTTACGTAATCGAGTATAAATTGAACAATGACTGGCAAACGAAGCCAGGGCCAAGTGAGTATCTTAGCCCCCACTTAACGACTGGACAAACAGTGGAGCTGAGAATTTCCAGATCCCCTGGCAAGGTGATCCAGCCGGGTTCCCGTTTTGAGATATTGTTTGGCTCGGCACCGCAACTCAAGAACAGCGTTGTTTCTGGCGACGCGGGCGAGTTTCAGGTTCAGTTTGGCAAAAGTATTGCGTACCGCAGCATCAATTGGCGAACGCAGGTAGAGGACTCCAAAGGCCATCCCCTGTCCGGCGTCACGGTCGCTTTGGAAGTCAATGCCGACCAGGAGTCTGGACAGGGTCACATAGTCTCCGCTGGCACTAGCAACCGGTCGGGAATGATTTGGAAAACAGTCACCTTGCCTGACTGCCAGGGCCAGTACGCCCATGGACCATTCTGGATATGGCAGAATGGTGTCAGACGTGAGTGGATGCTCACCTACAACACCGGCTATTGGTTCATGTCTCCCACCGCAAATGAAGCAGGCGGCGTCGGGAGCAGGAACGGCGAGAAAGTGTCGCTTGTCAATCTTTGCAACAAGCACATGATCCGCTAGCCAATATATCTGACTATGCCCGCCAGCTGTCACGTAGAAGCTCTGCTCCCTATCCCGGTTTGACTTCAGAACTTGTGTAGAACCGGGCATAGGGGGCTTTCAATCCTGCTAGAGTACATCCTGCCAGGCTGGCGGCCAGTCGGGCGTAGGCCAGAGCCAGGCTCCGAATGTCCTCATTATCGTTAAGCAGCCTCGTAAGGCGGTTCTGCTGGATATCGGTCAGGGTCGCCTTTCCGGCGTTAGCTTTAAGAACTCCTGCTTCATCGACAGTAAAATCCGACTGACTGTCCCAGCCAGCAGTCACCTCCTCGAGCGCCTCAGTCGCAAGACTCACTGCATCGCTGAGTTTGTCTGCAACCGCCTCTGCCATGCAGCGCCGCCCGTTGATACGCGCTTGTTCGTAGATTTCTCTAAGACCCCAAGCCATGTAACAGACGCCTCCGTCGGTAGGCTGATCTCCCGTGTAGATCATGTCCGACTCATGATAGACCGCAGCTGGTCCAGGATCACTGAAGACCACTTGACAGGATGTCTCGGTTGCCTGATCGAGTTCACCTTCCCGTTTGGCCTTGTCATAGGCGATCTTCAATGCCTCTTTGTACGAGTACCGTTGATCGACGATGAGTGTGATATTCATGCCGGCATCCCTTGTGAGGTTATCTGAAAAGGATGTCGTCCGCCCCTAAAAATCCATAACCAGAGAAAAGCGTAAGACATTTCAGTTAAGGTCGTGAGAATTTGACTATGTGGATTATTATGATTACAGGTCTACAGCGCTTAATCTGATCGGAAGCAGATAACCCTCGGCCTCACCTGAAACCGACTAAAAAACCACGCACCTATAAATTTCGCCTAACCTCAATCTGGGCATATTAATGCTTGGCGCTGTAAGACTAACTGCCGCCCCCTATGCCGGGGCCTATGGATGGGCTTTATAAATGAGTACGGTCGGTATCATGCAGCCTTATTTCTTTCCTTATCTCGGTTACTTTCAACTTATTGCTTCGGTGGATTCCGGAATCGTCTTCGACATCGTCAAATACAAACGCAAAAGCTGGATGAACCGCAATCGTATCCTCAACGCCAGCGGCGGATGGCAGTACATCAACGTACCGGTCAAGGCATCGGAGGGTACGCTGATCAAGGATGCGGTGGTGATCGATCCGGTCGCCGCACAGCGGCTGATTCAGGGTCGGTTGCAGCATTATCGCAACAAGGCGCCGTTCTACAGAGAAGTGATGCAGCTGGTCGATGGGGTGTTCACCTCGACCCGCACCCCGGGCATCGGCGATCTGAATACGCGCTCAATCAGCGCGGTCTGCGAGTATCTGGATCTGGATTTCAACTGGTCGACCTGCTCACAGATGGAGCTGGACCTTCCGCCCATCGAGCACGCCGGGCAATGGGCGCTGGAAATCAGCAGCCGCCTGGGTGCGCGGCGTTACGTCAATCTTCCAGGCGGCAGGGAAATCTTCGTGCCTCAGGAGTGGGACAGCCGGGGCATCGAGCTGAGGTTCATTTCGCCCAGCTCGTTCGTCTATCCCACGCCGGCTTATTCATTCGAGGAAAATCTCTCGATTCTCGATGTACTGATGTGGAACCCGCCGCAACTCGTATCCCGCTACATCGAGGAGCATACGCGCGTCGTGCCCTGAACGAGGCTGCTCAGCGCTGAATCAACGCCAGTCCCGCTCGATCTGCGGCCTGCGGCGTCCGCCATGTATGACCCAGGCCAGGGTCAGGAACAGGGTTTCGATCAGCAGTGCCAGCAGCAGAGCGCAGACGATGCCCCAGGCGATCACTTCGGGGGCCAGCAGGACTTGCCAGGTATAACCGTTGAAGGTCTCGCGGCGAATCTCCGGGTCCGCCGCAGTGGCGACATGCCAGGCCCGTGCATACCAAGGGCCCTGCAGGCTCAGCCACTGACGTTCCAGAGCGTGAGTGCGGGTCAGCAGCGTCTCGATGTTGGTCGCATCCTGACGGAACACCGGGTCCTCGCTGCTGCGATAGTGCTGGATCAGCGCCTGGACATCGCCCTTGAAGAACTGCTGGGCGGTCGCATTGAACCCCTTGATGGCCTGCTGCGCCTCGATCAGGTGCGCCTCGACCCGCTTGCTGTAGTCACTGATGAAACCCGGCACTTGTACGCCTAACAACAGACCTGCGGTGAACAGGACGAGACGCAGATAACTTCGCAGCATGGAGATCCCTCTTTGTCGGCAATGATTTCAACGGACGATTCCGGCGTCACGCCGGTTCTGTGCTTCCCTGCGCCACGCACTCGCCCTTGCGCCATAGGCTCCACTGCCCAGGCTCGTAACGGTGCCAGACTTCGTCTTCGGTCAATGGCTCGGTGGCGATGACCGTGACCACGTCGTGGGGCGTGGTTTCGGCCTGAAAATCGACGATGACGTCGACATCCTTCAACCGCGCTGGCCCGAACGGCGCCCGGCGGGTGATCTGGACCAGCTTGGTGGTACAGAAACTGAACAGCCAGTCGCCGTCGCTGAGCAGACAGTTGAACACACCCTTGGTGCGGTAATCGGTGCAGGCCTGGATCAGGGTCGGCAATATTTCCTCGACGTCCACCGGCTCGGGAAACGCTTCGCGCACCCGGTTGAGGAGATCGCAGAAGGATGCCTCGCTGTCGGTATCGCCCACCGGCCGGTAGAAGGTCGCGAGCGCGGAGAAGTCCGCCAACTGGCCATTGTGCGCAAAGCACCAGTTGCGGCCCCACAGTTCCCGCACGAATGGATGGGTATTGGACAGGCACACCTTGCCGACATTGGCCTGGCGGATGTGGCCTATCACCACTTCACTCTTGATCGGATAACGCTGGACCAGCTGCGCGACTTCCGATTCGCTGCTGGCAGTAGGGTCCTGGAACAGCCGCAGGCCCCGCCCCTCGTAGAATGCGATTCCCCAGCCGTCGCGGTGGGGGCCGGTGCGACCGCCACGCTGCATCAGGCCGGTAAAGCTGAAAACGATGTCGGTCGGGACATTGGCACTCATGCCCAGGAGTTCACACATGCTCGGCTTCTCGCTTGGAAAACGTTCGACGACAGACGGCCACGCCCGTGAATGCAACCAGCGCGCGGCCTTTACAGACGTGGCTCGACCCGGGCGCGACTGCTGAGCGATGGTGCCGGTTGACGCGGGTTTCGGTCGTCGCGGGCGTAGACGTCGTCATCGTCGCGGGTTTCGGCTTCGGTCGGCTGAGCGTTCGCCTGAGCCCGACGCGCCCTGCTGCTTTTCTCGATCGGCCAGCGAATCAGCACGAACAGCAGGTAGGCGGCGAACGCGAACATGCCGTACATCGCAAGGTCCGACACTGCGGTCAACACGTTGTTGCCCACCTTGAACAGCAGGTCGAGCGCGGTAATCGCGACCGCCGGCGCAAGGGCTTCCTTGACCGGGTCCACCGTGGTGGGCGTGAACAGCAGCACGGCAACCAGTACCAGCAGCGGCTCTTTGAGATAGCGCCACATCCAGCGGGTCATCAGATACCACACCAGCAGGCAACCCAGGGCAGCGAAGAGGTACAGGCCCCACGCGGTCAGATAGTCGTTCTCGGTCATGTCGTCCGTGGTAAGCCAGCTAAAGTGGCGCTTATGATAACGGCTTTTCACCGGCCAGGCTTGCCCGGCTTGAGCAATCGGTTCAGCGTATACCGATCCTTTCATGATCCGATGCCTCCAGAGAGAACCCTTCATGTCCTTCTCGAACGCCCAGTCCACTCCGCCCGTCGCCCGCAAGGCCGAGGGTCGCGACCCTTATGCATGGCTGCAGAATCGCGACAGCGATGAAGTGCTCGACTACCTCAAGGCCGAAAACGACTATCAGGAGCAGCAACTGGCCGATCAGGCCGCGCTGCGTGAGACCCTGTTCCGCGAGATCAAGGGCCGCATTCTGGAAACGGACCTGTCGCTGCCGTCGCCGTGGGGACCTTATCTCTATTACACCCGCACCACCGAGGGCGACGAATATGCGCGGCACTACCGCTGCCCGCGCCCGGCCGACGACTCCAACACCGTCGACGAGAGTCGCGAGGAGCTGCTGCTCGATCCCAACGTGCTCGCGGCAGGCGGCTTCTTTTCCCTCGGTGCCTTCAGCATCAGCCCGGACCACCAGCGCCTCGCCTACAGCCTGGACACCAGCGGCGACGAGGTGTACCAGCTCTACGTCAAGGAGCTTGCCAGCGGTGATGTGGTCGGTCTGCCGTTCGAGGACTGCGACGGCAGCATGACCTGGGCCAATGACAGCCGCACGCTGTTCTTCGGCGAACTGGACGACACCCATCGCCCGCACAAGCTCTATCGTCACAAGCTCGGCGAAAGCACGGCGGACCTGGTGTTCAACGAGCCGGACGGACGATTCTTTCTGCATTGTTTTCGCAGCAGCTCCGAGCGCCAGCTGATTCTGGTGCTCAACAGCAAGACCACCAGCGAGGCCTGGGTGCTGGACGCCGAGCATCCCGAGCAGGCTTTCGTATGCCTGGCGCCGCGGGTCGAAGGCCACGAATACTTCCCCGACCACGGACTGCTGGACGGCGTCTGGACCTGGTTCATTCGCAGCAACCAGAGCGGCATCAACTTCGCCCTCTACCATGCCCCGCAGCAAGCCAGCGGTGTGCCGACCCGTGCAACCTGGCAGACCCTTATCGCGCATGACGACGCTGTGATGCTCGAAGACATGAGCCTCAATGCCCGCGGCATCAGCCTGAGCCTGCGCGAAGGCGGACTGCCCATCGTCGAAGTGCGCCCGCAAGGCTTGCCGGCCTATCGCGTTCAACTACCGGACGCGGCCTACAGCCTCTACGTGCAAGACACACTGGAGTTCGAGAGCGACCGCATTCGCTTGCGCTACCAGTCGCTCAACCGCCCCGCGCAAGTCAGGCAGCTGACGCTCGCCAGCGGCGATCAGGTCGTGCTCAAGGAAACGCCGGTGCTGGGCGAATTCGACCCGGACGCCTATGTCAGCCAGCGCCTGTGGGCGACTGCGCCGGACGGAACTCAGGTGCCGATCAGTCTGGTGGTCAAGCGTGAACTGGCCGGCCAGGCCACCCCGCTCTATCTGTACGGCTACGGCGCCTATGGCGAAAGTCTTGATCCGTGGTTTTCCCACGCGCGCCTCAGCCTGCTGGACCGGGGCGTCGCGTTCGCGATCGCCCATGTACGCGGTGGCGGCGAACTGGGCGAAGCCTGGTACCGCAACGGCAAGCAGGAGCACAAACAGAACACTTTTGACGATTTCATCGCCTGTGCCGAGCATCTTATTGACGCCGGGCTGACCAACGCCGACCGCCTGGTGATCAGCGGTGGCAGCGCTGGCGGCCTGCTGATCGGCGCGGTGCTCAATCAACGTCCCGAACTGTTCAAGGCCGCCATCGCCGAAGTCCCGTTCGTGGACGTGCTCAATACCATGCTCGATCCGGAGTTGCCCCTGACCGTTACCGAGTACGACGAATGGGGCAACCCACAGCAGCCGGAAGTCTATGAACGCATCAAGGGCTACGCGCCCTACGAGAACATCCAGGCCCAGAGCTATCCGGCCATGCTGGTCATCGCGGGCTACAACGACAGCCGCGTGCAATATTGGGAAGCCGCCAAGTGGGTGGCGCGCCTGCGCGAGAGCAAGACCGACGACAATCTGCTGCTGCTCAAGACCGAACTGGGCGCCGGCCACGGCGGCATGAGCGGGCGTTACCAAGGGCTGCGCGATGTCGCGCTGGAGTACGGTTTCATCTTCAAGGTATTGCGGATCGGTCAATGAACTTGGCCGGCAACGCCTGTCTTAGTAGCATCCGGGAGCAGTCACCTGCTCCCACTTACCGGACCATAACAAGACTTCATCATGGCTGAACAACCGTCATACCTGAACAACGCCATCCGCGACATGCTGCTCGACTGCGGTCTGTTCGATACCCTGCTGCCCGGCGATTACCTCACCGTCGCCGGCTACTTCAGCATCAGCGACATTGAAAAGGGCCAGAGCATTTTCGCCGAAGGCGACGCCGGCACCTTCATGTGCATCATTCATCACGGCACGGTCTCGGTGCAGAAACTCAACCCCGAGGGGCAGCAGGTCGAGATCGCCACCCTGCGCCGCGGCCGGTCCTTTGGCGAAATGGCGGTCCTGGACGGCGAGCGCCGCTCGGCCAGTTGCGTCGCCGCCACCAGCTGTCAGTTGCTCAACCTGGGACGCGATTCGCTGGACCGCATGCTCGAAGAAGCGCCGAAGATCGCCGCCAAGATCATTCGGGCGCTGGCTGTGTCGCTGTCCAAGCGGCTGCGCATGGTCGACGGTCAACTGCTCGCGCAGCAGGTGTGAGTTTGCCCGCGCAGCGCTAAACTGCCGGGTATCCGCTTACCCCACGTATTCGACACAGGTGACACCATGAGCACGGGCAACCCTCCTTCCCATACCGCCAAGCTGGACCGCATCCTGGCCGATGCCCAGCGCGACCGCGAAATGGGCTATCGCGACAAGGCGCTGCGCATGTATCCGCATGTCTGCGGCCGCTGCGCCCGGGAATTTTCCGGCAAGCGACTGAGCGAGCTGACCGTGCACCACCGCGATCACAACCACGACAACAACCCGCAGGACGGCTCGAACTGGGAACTGCTGTGCCTGTACTGCCACGACAACGAGCATTCGCGTTACACCGACCAGCAGTACTTCTCCGACAGCTCGCTGGGCTCGCCCAAGGTTGCCAAGGCGACCCATAACCCGTTTGCGGCGCTGGCGGGGATGATGAAGAAGGACGAGTAGTTCATATTTATCGCCAGCAAGCTGGCTCCTACGGTTGCGCGTAGGAGCCAGCTTGCTGGCGATCGGCCTTGCTGGCGATAGGCGACGACGCCACCTGCCGTATAATCCCCCGCTTTCCTTCCAGAGCACATCTTTCGTGGCAAACAAACGTTACGCCTGCATCGGCCTGTACAACCCAAAATCCCCGGAGAACGTCGGCTCGGTGATGCGCGCGGCAGGTTGCTATGGCGCCGCTTCAGTGTTCTACACCGGCAAGCGATATGAGCGCGCGCGGGACTTCGTCACCGATACCAAGAAGATCCATCAGGACATTCCGCTGATCGGCATCGAAGACCTCAAGAGCATTCTGCCGCTGGGCTGTGTTCCGGTCGCGGTGGAGCTGGTCGAAGGCGCGCGCCCGCTGCCCGAATACACTCATCCCGATCGCGCGCTGTACATCTTCGGTCCGGAAGACGGCTCGCTGGACAGGGACATTCGCGACTGGTGCGAAGACGTGGTGTACATCCCCACCGAGGGCTGCATGAATCTGGCGGCAACCGTGAATGTGGTGCTCTACGACCGCATGGCCAAAGGCAACAATACCCGGTCCGGTCCGCTGTTCGGACGCGAGCGCATGGAGACTTCCAGCGACCGCTGATGTGAAAGCATGGAACAGTTTCGCCGATGAGCAGTCAGTTTCTCTTGAACCGACCCCTCACTTCATGGAGAGCAATCATGGGCGATACCCCGATCATCGAGCGCATTGACACCCCGCACACCCTGCACCCGCAACCTGTCCAGAACGTCCATGGCTGGGAGCGCATCGGCTCTCTGGCAGGCGGCGTTCTGATGATGGGCAAGGGCCTGCGTCGTGGCGGCATCGTCGGCCTGGTGCAGCTGGCCATCGGCGGCGCGGCACTGGCGCGCGGCATTACTGGTCACTGCTCGGCCAAATCGAAGCTGGAAAAAGGCCGCCACAATCTGCGCACCGTGCGTAACGATATCGAGCGCGCCGGTGCCGAATTGACCCAGCTCAAGGACGACGCTGTCGCCGCGGCCAAGACGTCGGTCAACAACGGCATTGATTCCCTGAAGGAACCCAAGCCAGGCCTGTAAGCCGCTCAGCCGGCGCGAAAGATCAGATGATCCTCCCAGTCTTGCTCGGCCACGCTGTTCTCGCTGAGCATGCGGCCTGACTGGGAGATGCGTTCGTGGTGCACCGCGTCGCGGTCACCACACACCAGATGATGCCAGAGCGGCAAGTCCTTGCCCTCGCTCACCAGCCGATAGCCGCAGGTCGGCGGCAACCACTTGAACTGATCGGCCTGGCCGGGCGTCAGCTGAATGCAGTCGGGAACCGATGTCCGACGGTTGGCGTAGTCCGAGCACTGACAGGTTTTCAGATCCAGCAAGGTGCAGGCGATTCGCGTGTAGTAGACGCTGTTGTCTTCCTCGTCTTCCAGCTTTTGCAGGCAGCACAGTCCACAACCATCGCAGAGCGACTCCCACTCGGCGTTGTCGAGCTGGTCGAGTGTTTTACGTATCCAGAAGGGTTCAACTTTAGCGGCCATGGTTCGAGCAAGGGTGTCGGTTGTGAAAAGGCCGCCAGTCTAGTGGCACTTGCCCTGCCGGCCAAGCACTGGCGACTGTCGGTAGTACAGGCTTGTCAGCATAGAGGCAAAACAGTAGCGTTGGAGCGCTTGCACCGCTTCAGCCGATGCCTGCCGACCACGACCCATCCCGCAAAGCTCTCTTTCGACCTTCTCGACAGGATTTCCATGAGCATCAACACTCGCATTGCCGATCACGCCATCGACCCGCAATTCACCGCGCGCTGGTCGCCCCGGGCATTCGCTGACGCCCCGATCTCAGAAGCCAGTCTGCTGAGCTTTTTCGAAGCGGCGCGCTGGGCGCCTTCGGCCTACAACTCGCAACCGTGGCGATTCCTCTACGCACGTCGCGACACGCCGAACTGGGAGCGTTATCTGGGGCTGCTGAACGAATTCAACCGCAGCTGGGCGCAGCACGCGTCGGCGCTGGTGGTCATCGTCTCGAAAACCACCTTCACCGCCCCAGGCGCCAGCGAAGAGAGTCCAGCGTTGTGGCACACCTTCGACACCGGTTCGGCGTGGGCGCACATGGCGTTGCAGGCCAGCCTCAGCGGCTGGCACAGCCACGGCATGGCCGGCTTCGATCATGAGCTGACCCGCACCGAGCTGAATATCCCTGACGAATACGCGATTCATGCGATCGTGGCGATCGGCAAGCTGGGTGACAAATCCTCCCTGCCGGAATACCTGCAAGGCCGCGAAACCCCAAGCCCCCGCCGCCCAGTGAGCGAACTGGCGGCTGAAGGTAATTTCACCTTCTAGGCGCTGGGTCGCCCCGGATCGCGGATGAATCCGCTCCTACACCTGTGGGAGCGGATTCATCCGCGAAGCGGTGGCATAGGCGACAGAAATGCGTCGGTTTCATGCCGTATCACGGAGGCGTCAATAACCTTTGGTGAAATCCACTTCTCCGCGTAGCGACTCGCCGGCCTGATACGCCCTGAAGTTCTCGACAAACAGGTCGGTCATCGCCACTGGCGAGGTCGGCGCGGAGCTGTGTCCGGTCAGCAGCAGGCCATAGGCCGTCCAGAATGGGTGACGTTGCGGCAACGGCTCCTGACGGCAGACGTCGATGATCGCCCCCGCCAGATGCCCTTCCTTCAGCGCCGCGACCAAGTCCGCGTCGACCACCGCAACGCCACGCCCGACGTTGATGAACAGCGCGGTCGGTTTGAATCGCGCAAAGAGTTTCGCGTCGTACAGATCGTGAGTCGACGGCGTATTGGGCAGCAGGTTGATGACGTAATCCATGTCACCGACGATCCCTTCCAGGTCGCTCAATGCCGACACCCTGATGAAAGGCGCCTGCACCCGCGCGCTGGTCGCGACGCCGTACACGTGCACGCCGAACGGCACCAGGAACTGCGCCACGCGCTCGCCAATGTCGCCCGCGCCGACGATCAGCACGTTGCGTCCGGCCAGACTCTGACCAGGCCGGTTGTCCCAGCGGCGCTCGACCTGGCTCATCAGCCTGGCGAGCACTTCGCGTTCGTGGCCCAGCATGTAGGTGAGCAGATATTCGGCCATGACCTGGCCGAAGATGCCTACCGCACGGGTCAGGCGATAATCGCGGGTCAACCCCTCGACCAGCAGCGGCGTGATGCCCGCCCAGGTGGATTGCAGCCAGCTCGGCGAATGCCCCTGGCGCAGCAGATTGGCAAGCAGATCCGGCTGTCCCAGCCAGACCGGGCACTCAGGCGCCATGCGCGACAGTACGGCGGAGTCGCCGCTGCTCATGACTTCGATATCCGGCGCAGCCTTGCGCAGCAGTTGGGTGTAGATCGTGTAATCGTGCTCGGCAATCAGGACGCGCATGCTTCAGACAACCATAAAAGGAACGAACAGCGTAGGCGGACGCCCGCCCCGCTCGCCGCTGGCAGAGCGAGTCGGCGACGGCGCTGGGGGAATGGATCAGACCGGATCGTTGCGGCGCAATAATTCTTCCGGCAGGTGCTCGATGTACTCTTCTTCGGCAGGTGGCATCTGCAAGTGATAGCCCTGGGTATCGAGATTTTCCAGCACCTTGTGGATGTCCTCGCGAGCGAGGGTCCGCTCGGGGGTGAGCACCAGGTCGAACGCGTGCTGCGGTGTCCCGAACGCGCCGAGCAGTTCGACCGGCACGCGTTTGAGCACGTCACTCTTGAGCACGTACAGGTACATTTCGTTCTTCTTGGGGCTGCGGTAGATGGAGCAAATACGTTTCAAGACTGTTCTCCAGGGCCGGCGAGACTGTCGAGCAGCGCCTGGCCCATCAATTCGCGACGCCAGCCACGCAGCGATTCAGGCAGTTGGTAGGGGCCATCGGGATAGCCGCTCTTGAGCAGGGCTTCGAGGGCCTTCTTGCGCAGCATCAGTTCCGGCGCCATGTCCAGTTGCTCGGCGTAAGCCTGGCCGATGGCTTTGAGGCGCTTGAGAATGCCGGCAGCATCGATCGGCAAAGGCTCGGGCAAGGCCGCCGGCCATCGCTCGGGCGGCAGGCTGCCGGCCTTCTTGATCAGCTCCAGCAGGAACTCGCCATCCTGGCGGACGGTGCGTGGATGCATGTCCTCGATACGCGACAGCGCGCCGAGGTTGTCCGGCTGGGTCTTGGCCAGCGGCCAGAGCGAATGCTCGCGCACGATGCGGTTGCGCGGGACGTTGCGGCTGCGGGCCTGAACCTCGCGCCATGCACACAGCTCACGCAGGACCGCCAACTGCGCCGGCGAAAGTTTCCAGGCGAGTTTGGCGTCGCGGTAGACCTCATACGGGTCCACTTCGCGGCGAAGGTTGGCGACCAGTTCTGCGCCGTCTTCCAACAGCCAGGCGAACTTTTCGTCGGACAGCCTGGGGCGCAATGCTTCGAACAGCTCGGCCAAGTGCACGGCGTCTTCCGCGGCGTAGCTGATCTGCGTGTCCGACAGAGGGCGTTGCAGCCAGTCCGAGCGGGTCTCGCCCTTGGGCAGCTCGATCTGCAGCACTTCCTGCACCAGACGCGAATACCCCATGGAAAAGCCGATGTTCAGGTAGGCCGCGGCCAGCTGGGTATCGAACAGCGGCGCCGGCAGGCTGCCGGTCAGGCGCAAGAGCACTTCCAGGTCTTCGCTGCACGCATGCAGGACCTTGATGACGTCGGAATTTTCCAGCAATGCCGCCAGAGGCCGCCAGTCATTGATCGATAACGGATCGATCAACCAGGCATCGGCGCCGTCGCCAATCTGCAGCAGGCCGGCGATGGGATAAAAGGTATCGACCCGCATGAACTCGGTGTCGAGGGCTACGAAAGGCAGGGTCTGCCATTCGGCGCAATGGCGGGCGAGGCTGTCGTCGTCGCGAATCCAGTGAATATCGATGGCCACACGGCTCTCCCTTAACAATGGCGCGCAGTATATATCGCTACTGAGGGTTATCGCGCATCTGTCATGCAAGTGTGCGTGATCCGGCTTTCGCCGGGCTGTCGCTTCAGCCTGCGTTCAGGTTGGATACAAAAACGCCTTCGCGGGCGGGACCTGCGAAGGCGTTGGTTCATCGAGCCGGACCTGTCAGACCGAACGACGGCGATAGGTGCGGTAATCAGGCGTCCAGAAATTGCGCTCGATGGCGGCCAGCAGTACTTCTTCCGAGGTTTCCAGCGCCAGCCCCTCGGCTTGCGCTTCCTTGGCGACCGCCAGGGCGATCTTGCGGCTGACCTGCTGGATTTCCTTGAGCGGCGGCAGCACGGCGTCGCCCTGCCCGGTCACCATCGGTGAGCACTCGGCCAGCGCGTTCGACGCGGCCATCAGCATCCGATCGGTGATCCGCGAAGCCTTGCAGGCCACGACGCCCAGGCCGATGCCCGGGAAGATGTAGGAGTTGTTGCACTGCGCGATATGCACCGTGCGACCGTTGATTTCAACCGGGGCGAAGGGGCTGCCGGTCGCGACCAGCGCGTTGCCGTCGGTCCAGCGCAGGATCTCTTCCGGCGTGGCCTCGACCTTCGACGTCGGGTTCGAGAGCGGCATGACCAAAGGTTTGGGACAATGCTTGTGCAGTTCGCGAATCACCTGCTCGGTGAACAGACCGCGCTGCCCCGACACCCCGATCAGCACCGTGGCTCCGGCATTGGCGACCACGTCGAGCAGCTGCGGGAACGCGTCGTCGCCCGCTGTCCAGCCGTTTACGTTCTCGGCCTTCTGTGCCAGACGGCGCTGGAAGGCGAGCAGGTTGTCCATGCTGTCGGTCAGCAGACCATAACGGTCGACCATGAAGATTCGCTGCCGCGCCGCGCTTTCACTCAGGCCTTCGATCTGCATCGCAGCGATGATGTGCTCGGCGATACCGCAGCCCGCGGAGCCGGCGCCGACGAAAACCACCTTTTGCTGGGCCAGGGTCTCGCCCTTGGCTTTGCAGGCCGCCAGCAGCGTACCGACGGCCACCGATGCGGTGCCCTGGATATCGTCGTTGAAACAGCATAGCTCGTCGCGGTACTTGTCCAGCAACGGCATGGCGTTGGACTGGGCGAAGTCCTCGAACTGCAACAGCACATCAGGCCAGCGACGCTGCACGGCATCGATGAACAGCGCGATGAAATCGTCGTATTCCTTGCCGGTGACCCGCTCGTGCCGCCAGCCCATGTACATCGGATCGTCCAGCAACTCGCGGTTGTTGGTGCCGACGTCCAGCACGATCGGCAAGGTGTAGGCCGGACTAATGCCACCGCAGGCGGTGTACAGCGACAGCTTGCCGATCGGGATGCCCATGCCGCCGATGCCCTGGTCGCCGAGGCCCAGAATGCGTTCGCTGTCGGTGACCACGATGATCTTGATGCGGTCTTTGGTGGCGCTGCGCAGGATGTCATCGATCCGGTCACGCTCGGGATACGAAATGAACAGACCGCGATGAGTCCGGTAGATCTTGGAGAACTCCTGACACGCCTGGCCGACGGTCGGGGTGTAGATGATCGGCAGCATCTCGTCCAGATGCGAGTCCAGCAGACGGAAGAACAGGGTTTCGTTGTTGTCCTGGATCGAGCGCAGGTAGATGTGCTTGTCCAGGTCGCTGGCGCACTGCTTGTACTGGCTGTACACGCGAGTCACTTGTTCTTCGATGGTCTCGACGTTCTGCGGCAGCAGCCCGATCAGGTTGAATTCGACACGTTCCTGCGGGGTGAACGCGCTGCCCTTGTTCAACAGGGGCATCTCCAGCAGCGAAGGCCCTGCGTAGGAAATATATAAAGGTCGCGAATTGATGGTCATTTTTTCTAATCGCCTTTTTCGTCTACTCGTTGATACTGTGCGTCGACCGGGGCGGGCAGCCTGGCTTGGTGTTTATTGTGATTTTTCTGTTCGCCAGCGCTGTATCAGGCCTATTCGGATTCATCATCATTCTGGTTCAGGGCGTCCATATTACCCGCGACGACAAGAATTGCGGCAATTTGTCGCATTCGAATAGCAAAATGATGTTGCCAGGAGGCATCGATCGACGACCTTGAAGCTCGCTCACATCTCGAATTTCATTCCCTTCCCCTTCACGAGGCCCGCATGTTCAAGGAAAAACGATTCGCCGCATTTCTGTTCGATATGGATGGCACGCTGCTCAACTCGGTGGTCGCTGCCGAACGCGTCTGGGCGGACTGGGCACGCAAGCATGGTCTGGATGTAGAAACCTTCCTGCCGACCATCCATGGCGTACGAAGCATCGACACAGTCCGCAGGCAGAATCTTCCAGACATCGACATCGAGGCAGAAGCCGCGGCAGTGTCTCAAGCCGAGATCGAGGACGTGGAAGGCGTGGTTGCCATTGAAGGGGTCGCTGCCTTTCTCGCATCGTTGCCTAAGGACCGCTGGGCTGTCGTCACCTCGGCTCCCCTTGCCCTGGCTCGCGCGCGAATGGGCGCCGCCGGGCTGGAACTGCCGGATGTGGTGGTCACCGCAGAAGACGTCAAACAGGGCAAACCTGCCCCGGACTGCTTCCTGCTCGCCGCACAGAGACTGGGCGTTGCCGCCGAAGACTGCCTGGTGTTCGAAGACGCGCCTGCGGGGATCACGGCGGCCAAGGCTGCAGGCGCCAGCGTCGCGGTCGTGACGGCAGCACATTTGCATCCGTTCGAGACGGACGACGTGACCCTCGCAAGCTACGTCGGACTCAAGGTCGTCGCCGAAGGCGCACTACTGAGTCTGGCCTGATAGACGCGGCGGATCGTCGCAGTCGGCGATAGACCTGAACTTCATCTGAAAGAACTGGCTCAAAGCCACACATTCGTTTTATCAAGGAAGCTTTCATGTCCAGAGTCCTCGCCTACGCCCTCGTACTGTCCGCCTCGCTCGGCCTTGCCGCCTGCGACAGCAAATCCGAGCAGAAAGCCCAGGACGCTCAGGCTCACACCGAGAACGCGCAGCAGAAAACCGAAACCGCGCAAGACCACATGCAGGAGGCTGCCAAGGAAACGGCCAAGGCTCACGAAGACCACGCCGAAGCACGCGAAGCCCGCGCCGAAGAGAACAAGACTTTCGTTCCCGACTCCGACGGCCCTGCCTCGATTCAGACACCTGAACAGAAATGATCGTCATCTGAAACCGCGACGAATTATTCACGAAGTTTTCACAGCGAGTGGCGCATCTTGAAGTCGCTCCCAAGTGTGAATCCCCTTAAGCCCGCTCCCCCATCGCGGGCTTTTCTTTGTCCGGTGGTTTTTCAACAGGCAGGGGCAGCCTCCACTCTCCCTGATTTCTGATCCCCGCACTCCGCACATGAGTGATGCACAAAAGCCATCACTCATGTAGGATGCGCGGCCCGCTCGACCCCAGCGGCAGCCATGGCAGGATCTCCATGGCAGGAACTCAAGGAAATTCAGATGTTGAAAATTCGTAATCTTGTCGCCGCCGCACTCGTCACTCTGACGGCCGGATGCGCCTCCGGCCTCAACTCCGTCCAGGAAGCCGAACTCGCTCGCTATCGCGCCAACAACCTCGCCGTCCAGGAAAAAAGCCCTGGCCTTGCGGCCGGACTGGGCATTTTGCCTGGCGGCGGCTCGTTCTACGGCCGTTCCTACGGTTTCGGCGTAGTCAATCTGTTGTTCTGGCCGCTGTCGATCCTGTGGGACCCGGTCAGCGGGTACGACGCAGCCGAGTCGATCAACTATCAGGCCACCAAAGCACACGTCAACAACCTGAAAAGACGTGAGATGGATCAGCTGGACGAGAAGCTGGCGGCGGATGAAATCGATATGAAGCGCTACACCCTCGAGCGACGCAAAGTCGACGACAAGTATTCGGCCACGCTGTGATTGATCGAAAAGCCCGCGCTATGTGGGCTTTTTTATGCTTGAGCAAGGGTGCTGGCCAGACAGATTTCGAGCGCGAGACTTAAAACGGTTTTAAATTTTTTTGGCGTCTTTAGCAATGATGTCCGCCGTATAGGACAGAAAGTCGCCTAGATGGTGGATGATGATCGACACGGTAATCGGCAACTGCAGCACCTGATAGTCATGGACTGCGATGTTGCGGAACCCCACCATATTTTTAAGACTCGTGAGCAACTGTGGCTCTATCCAGCCAGCCCTGCCTAGCAGTTCAAACGCGTCCCGTGCGCTTTGGGGAATCCCCAGGCGATCTCGCCGAATCAAGTGTTGCCATGTCCAGAGCTGCTTCGCAAGCTCGCTGGATATTCAGGATCGCAGCATCCTGACGGGTAAGATCCTCTGCAAACGTTGCTGGATTTTTCGCGTATTCCTCGCGCGCTCTGGCAACGCAGCGCTCGATCGTAGCTGCTTTATTCAGCAAAACATCATCAGCCATGGACTCTTCCCTCTGCTTGTATCTCTTTCAGCAAGCTGGCTCTTGCGGTATCCAGGGCCGTTTTTTCGCTGAGGATGAAACTTTCATAAATCCCTGCCTGGACATTCTTGGTCCATACTCGCTTGCCATGGATTACCTGATACTGCATGACAGTACTGGCGGACCGGAGATCAAGAAGATCTACATGCATGCCCACGATGTCAACCAGTTCACCGGACAGCTGCCATAACTGCAACGGCGGCACCGTTCCTTCCACCAGCACAGCGACGTCCAGATCACTTCCGGGGCCAGCATTTCCGCTTGCCTGACTGCCGAAAATGTATACCGCCAGCAGGTGCGGGAGCTGTGTTTGAAGATGTGTGACCAGAGCCTCAACGTTCATGGTGACAACCTTGGCAGGTTCGACAGGAAGCCGGGATCGGCCTTTGAGTACCCGAGGCATCATACCGACAACCGCAAATCACAGGCACAAAAAAACCCCGGAAGCATCACTTCCGGGGCTTTCGTATGTATGGCGGAGAGATAGGGATTCGAACCCTAGGTACCGGTGAAGGTACAACGGATTTCGAATCCGTCCCATTCGGCCACTCTGGCATCTCTCCAACGGCGCGCATGATAACAGGACATTGCGAAAAGGCGAAGCCTTTCGGCACATTTTTTTCATGCTATCAAGCGCTTGCGTGGTTTGCCGGCTTAAAGCGGCACGCCCAGGCGGTTGGCGACTTCTTCGTAGGCTTCGATGACGTCACCGAGGCCCTGGCGGAAGCGGTCCTTGTCCATCTTCTTGCGGGTGTCCTTGTCCCACAGGCGGCAGCCGTCGGGGCTGAATTCGTCGCCCAGGACGATTTCACCATGGAATACACCGAATTCTAGCTTGAAGTCGACCAGTAGCAGGCCGGCGTCGTCGAACAGCCTGGTCAGCACTTCGTTGACCTTGAGCGACAGCTCCTTCATGCGCGCCAGTTGCTCGGCGGTGCCCCAGCCGAACGCGACGACGTGGGATTCGTTGATGAACGGATCGCCCTTGGCGTCGTCCTTGAGGAACAGCTCGAAGGTGTAAGGGTTAAGCTTCTGGCCTTCTTCCACGCCCAGGCGCTTGACCAGGCTGCCGGCGGCGTAGTTACGCACGACGCACTCGACCGGGATCATGTCCAGTTTCTTGACCAGGCATTCGTTGTCGCCCAGCAGTTTGTCGAACTGGGTCGGCACGCCGGCCTCTTCGAGTTTCTGCATGATGAAGGCGTTGAACTTGTTGTTCACCATACCCTTGCGGTCCAGCTGTTCGATGCGCTTGCCATCGAACGCCGAGGTGTCGTTGCGGAACAGCAGGATCAAGCGGTCGGCGTCATCGGTCTTGTAAACCGACTTGGCTTTGCCGCGGTAGAGTTCTTCACGTTTTTCCATGATGGGCTCCGCTTGCTAAGTAGTTGGGCTAGGCGATATGTCGCCAGTCGAGCCCTGAATCTTGATCGGCCAGTTGCAGCCAGTCCGGGTCGCACCCAAGGGTGTCGACGAAACATTGCCGGGCCAGCTGCGGCAGGTTGTTCTTGCTGCTAAGGTGGGCCAGCACCAGGTGCTGTAGATCCTGCCACCCCAGTTCGCTCACCAGGCTAGCGGCCTGATGGTTGTTCAAATGTCCAATGTCACCGCCGACCCGCTGCTTGAGGAAGACCGGGTAATGGCCTCGGGCAAGCATGTCGCGGCAGTGGTTGGATTCGATCATCAAGGCATCCAGGCCCTGGTAACGATCCAGTATTCGCGAGCAGTACGACCCCAGGTCGGTCAGCACGCCAAAACGCCGGCGACCATCACTGAAAACGAACTGGGTCGGTTCCAGCGCATCATGGGACACCGACACCACATCGATGCGCAGGTCCCCTATTTCCAGTTCCTGGCCGCAGATGATGACACCCGTCGCATCGACCGGCTTGCGCAACCCGCGCAGGGTGCCGCTGCTCATGTACACCGGCAGATTGTAGCGTCGCGACAGCAGACCCACGCCATGCACGTGATCGGCATGTTCGTGGGTCACCAGAATCGCGCTCAGCTGTTCGGCGCCGACACCCAGACGAGCGAGGCGGCGCTCGGTTTCGCGCAGCGAGAAGCCGCAATCCACCAGCACGTACGTATCGTTGCTCGCTACCAGCGTGCCGTTGCCACGGCTGCCGCTGCCAAGGACCGCGAAACGCACTTAACCCAGGTTGTCCTGAATCACGCTCAATACCCGGCGAGCGATATCTGCAGGCGCTACGGTATTGATGTTCTTCTCGACGGTGACCTGAACGCTGTCGCCGACCTTGCTCAGGCGAACCTGATAGCGCTCGGCGCGGGCCTCGACTTCTTCCTTGGTGGCGTCGCTGCCAAATACGCGGCTGAAGAAGCCCGGCCGGTTTTCCGGTGTGTCGGCCTTCTCGGCAAGGTTGATGTAGTACAGGCCCAGGCTGCGGTTGATGTCTTCCACGCGCCAGTCGCCCTGATCCAGTGCCCGACCGACGCTGGACCAGGCACGGTCCAGATCTGCGCCAACGGTCAGGATCGGGTTGCCGCTGCCGTCTTCGCTCAGCGCGACTCGGCTCGGCGTGTCGTAGTCGCGAGCGGCCAGCAACGAAACCGAGCCGCCCTGCTCGGCGCTGCGATCCATGCTCGACAGCAGATCGTCGGTGAGTGCCGCGTCCAGACCCACGTTGGTGGTACGGGTCGGGAAGTCGGTATTGGCGGTGCTGCCTGCCGGCCGCTCGACGCTGACCACGTAGACTTCACTGGTATTGCGTTGCACCCCCGGTTCGATGCGCACCCGCACGCGGGTTTCGGCGTCGGCCGCGGTGCCGCTGGCGGTCATGCGCTGGGCAACCGAGGAGGAAAGCTCGTCGAGACGCTGCCAGGTCGAGCTGAACTCGCCGGTCTGCGGGCGCTCTTCGGCGATGCGGAAACCGTTGTCTTCGAAATACTGGTGCGCGATCGGCCAGACTTCGGCGGGCGGGCGCTGGACCAGAATCCAGCGAGCATCGCCGCTCTGCTGCAGGCTGAAGTCGCTGGACTGGGAAGTGCTGGTGCCCAACGGTTGCGGACGCGGCACGACGTATTCACCCTTCGCGGTGCTGTCGGCGACGTTGCGCGGAATCGGCAGCAGCGGATCGAGGCGCTTGCTGCTGGAGATGTCACCCGGGATTTGCATCGGTGGGGTCTGGGTTGCCTCCAGGTAATCGCTGCCGCGATCACGGAAGTAACCATCTTCACCCCACAGCCAACCGCAACCGCTGGTGCTGGAGATAATCAAGGCAAGTGCGGAAAGTCCGGCCAATCGCTTCATTGCGTAGTGCTTCCTCAATTAAACCAATACGCCGGACTGGCGCAGAGCCTGTCGCAGCGGTTCGTGACAGGCTTCGCTGAGCCAGGTGAGCGGCAGACGGATACCGTCCGGCATCATACCCATTTCATGCAGTGCCCATTTCACGGGAATAGGGTTGGATTCGATGAACAGCTTGTCGTTGAGCGGCATCAGCTTTTCATGGATCGCGCGAGCGGTGTCGGCATCGCCACGAATCGCGGCGGCGCACAGTTCGCTGACGGCGCGAGGCGCGACGTTGGCCGTGACCGAAATGTTGCCCTTGCCGCCCAGCAGCATCAGCTCGACCGCGGTCGCGTCATCGCCGGAATACACCAGGAAGTCGCTGCTCACGCCGGCCAGGATGTCCTTGGCCCGCTGCATGTTGCCGGTCGCTTCCTTGATGCCGATGATGTTGTGCACGGTCGACAGGCGAATGACGGTATCGGCCAGCATGTCGCAGGCGGTGCGGCCCGGCACGTTGTACAGGATCTGCGGGATGTCGACGGCCTGGGCGATATGGCTGAAATGCTGGAACAGGCCTTCCTGGGTCGGCTTGTTGTAGTACGGCGTGACCAGCAGGCAGGCATCGGCGCCGGCGGTCTTGGCATTGCTGGTCAGCTCGACCGCTTCGCGCGTGGAGTTGGCACCCGTGCCGGCGATCACCGGAATCCGGCCCGCCACCTGGTCGACGACGCGACGAATGACCTCGATGTGTTCGTTCACGTCCAGGGTCGCCGATTCGCCCGTCGTACCGACGGCGACGATGGCATTGGTGCCCTCTTGCAAGTGGAAGTCCACCAGTTTGCTCAGGCTGTCCCAATCCAGACGGCCTTGTGCATCCATTGGTGTGACCAGTGCCACCATACTGCCCGCAATCATGCAACCGCTCCTGCCGGAAAAAGAGAGCCGTAATGGTACTGGCGCTACCGGCCTTGCACAAGCAAAGTACCGCGCCGCGAGCATTCCACTTGGCGTCGGTTTTCGCTACCCTTCTTCCTTTGATCGGTACTGGCCTGCTGCGCATCTCGTTCATTCGGTCGTTTCTGTCGCCAGAAGCCCTGCCCCGGCGCGTTTCAGCCCTTTCACGGCCTTGCCGTACGGGCTCCTTGCGTTCGAGCGGGAGGGATGCGGCCCGCTTTCGATCTCCGAATCACCCCGTGCCGGCCCGAATAAGTACCGACCGCTCATCGTCTAGGAAAGCTGCATGTCGTCCACCCCCACAGTTCGCGAACAATTCCTTGTCATCAGTGCCCTTGGCGCAAACCCCATGGAGCTGACCAACGTGCTGTGCCGCGCCGGCCACGAAAGCCGCTGCTCGGTCGTCAGCTCACGCCTCACCCGCCATGGCGAGTGCAGCGCATTGATCCTTCAGTTGTCCGGCAGCTGGGACGCCCTGGCGCGGCTGGAAAGCAGCCTGCCGGGCCTGGCCAAGAAACATGCCTTCACCATCAGCGTGGTGCGCAGCGCAACGCTGGAAAGCCGCCCGGAAGCACTGCCCTACGTGGCCTACGTCAGCTCGGCCTACCGCCCTGACATCATCAACGAGCTGTGCCAGTTCTTCATCGATCACAATGTCGAGCTGGAGAACCTGATCTGCGATACCTATCTGGCTCCGCAGACCGGCGGCACCATGCTCAATGCGACCTTTACCGTCACGCTGCCGGCGGGCACCCAGATCAGCTGGTTGCGCGACCAGTTCCTGGACTTCGCCGACGCGCTCAACCTCGACGCCTTGATCGAACCCTGGCGCCCACAGGCCCCCATGTAAGGAAACCCGCATGGCTGTAGCAGTAAACCAGGCTGTCCCTGACTTTCAGGCGGCGGCCACCAACGGACTGGACGTCAGTCTGTCGGCACTCAAGGGCCGTCAGGTCGTGATCTATTTCTATCCGAAGGACAACACGCCCGGCTGCACCGTACAGGGCCAGGGATTCCGCGATCACCTTGAGCAGTTCGAAGCGGCCAATACCCTGGTGTTCGGTGTGTCGCGGGACAGCCTCAAGACCCATGAGAACTTCAAGGCCAAGCAATCCTTCAACTTCGAGCTGATTTCGGACAAGGAAGAGGCGCTTTGCCAGCTTTTTGACGTCATCAAGCTCAAGAAGCTGTACGGCAAGGAATACATGGGCGTCGATCGCAGCACCTTCCTGATCGACAAGGATGGCATCCTTCGCCACGAGTGGCGCAGCGTCAAGGTCCCCGGCCACGTCGCCGAGGTACTCGCCAAGGCCGAGGCGTTGAACGCCTGACCGCCAGGGTCGCTGCGACAAGCCTTCATGTCGCAGCCGCCCGCTCCCCTTCCGCTAGAGAAGCGGCGCCACGCTCGGCTCCCTGCGCGGCCAGGCGTCCAGCACGGCCTTGAACAGGGTCGCCAGTGGAATCGCGAAGAATATCCCCCAGAACCCCCACAGCCCGCCGAACAGCAGCACCGCGCAGATGATGGCGACCGGGTGCAGATTCACCGCCTCGGAAAACAGCAGCGGAACCAGCACGTTGCCATCCAGCGCCTGGATGATGCCGTGGATTGCCATCAGATAGATGAACTGGTCGCCCCAGCCCCACTGAAACAGGCCGATGAGCGCCACCGGCACGGTCACCACGACAGCGCCGACGTAGGGCACGACCACCGAAATTCCCACCAGCATCGCCAGCAGCGCGGCGTAGTTCAGTCCCAGCGCCACGAAGGCGATGTAGGTCACGCCACCGCAGATCAGGATTTCGATGACTTTGCCGCGAATATAGTTGGCGATCTGCCGGTTCATGATTTCCGCGACCCGCGTCAGAAGCGCCCGTTCACGGGGCAGATAACCCCGCGCCCAGCGTCCGATCATCCGCCGGTCCTTGAGGAAAAAGAACACCAGGATCGGCACCAGCACCAGATAGATCATCAGATTGACCAGCAGCGGCAGGCTCGACAGCGAAAAGGTCAGCGCCAGCTGTCCGACCCGGCCGACCTCGCCACGGGCTGCCTCGATGGCCTGCAGCACCTGCTCGTCCGATACCAGATGTGGATAGCGTTCGGGCAGCAGCAACAACAGGGACTGGCCCTGGGCGAGCATGCCGGGCAGCTCATTGAACAAGGTGATCACCTGATGCCACAGCAAAGGCACCAATACCAGCAGAAACAGCAGCAATACGCCGATGAACAGGGTGAAGACCACCGCGACTGCGGCGCCTTCCGGCATGCGCAGACGCTCCAGGAAGCTGACGACACCTTGCATCAGATAAGCGAGCACGAGCCCGGCCAGTACCGGAGCCAGCATCCCGCCGAGCGTGAGCACCAGGGTGAACGCCAGAAACAGCAGTACCGCCAGCACCACTGCTTCTTCATCCGAGAAATAACGCTGCACCCAGTTGCGAAGCACGTTGAACATCGACCATCCTTTTCGGAAAAACGGCGCCGGCTCAGGCCTTGCGCAACCAATAGGTGTAAACGCCCGCTTCGACTTCCTCGCGCAACAGGTCGTGCCCGGCGAGCCTTGCGAAGGTGCGGAAATCGCGCTGCGATCCGGCATCGGTGGCAGTCACCTTGAGCACCGCGCCACTCGCCAGACCGTTGAGTTCCATTTTGGCCTTGAGCAATGGCAACGGGCAGTTCAGGCCTCGGGCGTCCAGCTCCTTGTCGCACATATCGGGGCGAGCTACAGCGTCAGACATCATCAATCTCCAACCAGACACATTCAGGCGCCGAGAATTCGTCGCCAGGTTTGAAAGCCCGTATCGGACCTTTCGGAAGGGACGGCAAGGATACCTCACTCTGGTCAGCAAGCCATCGGGGCGGCTACAGTAGTCGCTTCACAGCCCAGAGCCCCGTGCATGAATCTTCTGCGTCCTACACTGCTCACGCTTGCCTGCCTGCTTGGCACACCTGCCCTGGCCGACGACCTCCCCTCACTGGGTGACGCCAGCTCGGCCATTGTCTCCCCGGAGCAGGAACACCAGTTGGGACGCGCCTGGCTGGGCCTGCTGCGCAGTCAGGTCAGTCAGCTCTCCGACCCTCAGCTCAAGGACTTCGTCGAGACCTCGGTCTATCGGCTGGCGGAAACCAGCCAGGTGCAGGACCGCCGGCTCGAATTCATTCTGATCAACACCCCCCAGCTCAATGCTTTCGCGGCGCCGGGCGGCATCATCGGGGTCAACGGCGGACTGTTTCTCAGCGCCCAGACCGAAGGCGAGTACGCCGCGGTGCTGGCCCACGAACTGGCGCACTTGTCCCAGCGCCATTTCGCACGAGGCATCGAAGCGCAGCAACGCATGCAAATGCCGGTAATGGCCGCCATGCTTGCGGGCATCGTCATGGCCGCCGCCGGCGCGGGTGACGCGGGCATCGCCGCGATTGCCGGCTCGCAGGCCGCGGCCATCCAGGAGCAGCGCCGTTTCTCCCGCCAGAACGAGCAGGAGGCCGACCGGATCGGCATTCAGAACCTGGAGCGCGCCGGCTACGACCCGCGCAATATGCCGACGATGTTCGAACGCCTGATGCGCCAGTACCGCTTCGACGCGCGTCCACCCGAGTTCCTGCTGACTCACCCGGTCAGCGAATCGCGGATCGCCGACACCCGTAACCGCGCCGAACAATCCAGGCCGGGCGGCAAGGAAGACAGCCTGCTGTACCAGCTGATGCGCGCCAGAGTGGCCTTGATCTACGAAGAAACGCCAGGCATCGCGGCCAAGCGCTTTCGCGCCCAGCTGACCGAAAACCCCAGGTCGGATGCCGCACGTTACGGTCTGGCAATCGCCCAGATCAAGGGTGGTCAGCTCAACGAAGCGCGGGAAAGCCTCAAGCCGCTGCTGGACAAGGCTCCCAACGACATCACCTATAACCTCACTCAGGTCGAGCTGGACATCACCAACAACCGCCTGAGCGATGCCCAGCAGCGGGTCGATCGCATGCTGAGTCTTTATCCGGGGAATTATCCGCTCAATGACATGCGCATCGACGTACTGCTCAAGCAGAACCGGACCGCCGAAGCGGAAAAGGCCCTGGACGCGCTGCTCAAGACACGTCCCGACGATCCGGACATCTGGTACGTGGTTGCCGAAACCCGCGGCCTGAACGGCAATACCATCGGCCTGCACCAGGCCCGCGCCGAATACTTCGCACTGGTCGGAGATTTCAGGCAAGCCATCCAGCAACTGGACTTCGCCAAGCGCCGAGCGAGCAACAACTTTCAGCTGGCTTCGAGAATCGATGCGCGTCAGAAAGACATGATCGAGCAGGAGCGCATGGTCAAGGACCTGATGAACTAGCGGCCGTGTAGGAGCGGATTTATCCGCGATGCGGTGGGCGCTATCACACAGATGTGTCGACTGCCCTGACGCTTCGCGGATGAATCCGCTCCTACGGGGCCGCGCTGTCCCCACGGCGGCGCTACTGCTTTGGTAGGAGCGGATTCATCCGCGAAGGATATGAGCCGCTCAGGCGTTACCGGCCTGACGCAGGCGCGCGGCCTGGGTGAAATCGAGCATGCGCTGCAACGGGCGCACCGCCTGCGGAATCAGCGCAGGGTCGACAAATATTTCGTTGGTGCCTTCCTTGAGGCATTGCAGCGTACGCTCGAGGGTATTCATCGCCATCCACGGGCAATGCGCGCAACTGCGGCAGGCCGCGCCGTTGCCGGCGGTTGGGGCTTCGATGAAGATCTTGTCGGGACACATCTGCTGCATCTTGTAGAAGATGCCACGGTCGGTCGCCACGATGAACGTCTTGTTCGGCAAGCGCTGGGCAGCGGCGATCATCTGACTGGTCGAACCCACGGCGTCCGCCAGCTCGATGACCGATTCCGGCGACTCGGGGTGAACCAGTACCGCCGCTTCCGGGTACAGGGCCTTCATGTCTTCGAGCTGCTTGGACTTGAACTCTTCATGAACGATGCAAGCACCATCCCACAGCAACATGTCGGCACCGGTCTGGCGCTGGATATAACGGCCCAGATGCTTGTCCGGCGCCCAGATGATCTTCTCGCCGTTATCCATCAGGCTTTCGACGATCTCCAATGCACAACCGGAAGTAACGACCCAATCGGCACGCGCCTTCACCGCCGCCGAGGTGTTCGCATAGACCACGACGGTACGTTCCGGATGCTGGTCGCAGAACGCCGAGAATTCGTCCACCGGACAACCTACGTCCAGCGAGCAGGTTGCTTCGAGGGTGGGCATGAACACCCGCTTCTCGGGGTTGAGGATCTTGGCGGTCTCGCCCATGAATCGCACGCCGGCTACCAGAACGGTCCTGGCCGAGTGACTGTTGCTGAAACGTGCCATCTCCAGCGAGTCGGCAACGCAGCCGCCGGTTTCCTCGGCCAGCGCCTGGATCACCGGATCGCAGTAATAATGCGCCACCAGTACCGCATCCTGACGCTTGAGCTCGGCGGCTATTTCCGCGCGGTAATACGCCTGCTCCTGGGAGCTAAGCGGCTTGGACTGCTTGGCGTCGAGGTGAGCTTGAACCAGAAAGCGTTCGGAAATCTGCGTCATGTTCGGGACCTGAATGCGCGCTGGCGCGAAAGGCAAGTTTACACCCGCGAGACGGGCGTCAAAGCGCCTTGATCCGACGCACCGCACCACGGCCATGAATCCAGGAGGGCTGGGTACGCACAGAAAGGCGGGCGAATTTTACCCCCAATCCGTCGGCCTCCACACAAATTTTTAGCTCGCTAACAAGCGATGAGAGTGGTTCTCGATAAAGGCTCGCAGATCAGCCAGCTGGAAAATCGAAAGCAAAAAAAAGCCGGAGTCCTCATTTTCATGGGCCTTCCAGCTTTTTCAAAACCGCTTCGAATATGGTGGGTCGTGTAGGATTCGAACCTACGACCAATTGGTTAAAAGCCAACTGCTCTACCAACTGAGCTAACGACCCTCTGTTGCGTGGCGCGTATATTACTGATTTTTATGAGGTATTCAACACCTTTTTCAAATTATTTTAAAAATAAGGTGTTGGGTCCTGAATTCCGGCCGCAGCGAAGCCTTCGGCGCGCAGACGGCAACTGTCACATTTCCCACAGGCACGCCCTTGATCGTCCGCCTGATAGCAGGAAACGGTCAGCGCGTAGTTCACACCCAGCGAAGTACCTGCCTTGACGATGTCCGCCTTGCTGAGATTCTGCAGAGGCGCGCGAATACGGAAGCCCGGGCCTTCGACGCCGGCCTTGGTGGCGAGATTCGCCATGCGCTCGAACGACTCGACGAACTCAGGCCGGCAGTCCGGGTAGCCGGAGTAATCCACGGCGTTGACGCCGATGAAGATATCCTGCGCTTCGAGCACCTCTGCCCAACCCAGCGCCAGCGACAAAAACACCGTGTTGCGCGCAGGCACATAAGTGACAGGGATACCCTCGGTGGGTGCTTCGGGCACCGCAATGGAGCTGTCGGTCAGCGCCGAACCGCCGATGCCATTGAGGTTCAGACCGATAACCTTGTGCTCGACGACACCAAGGTCGTCGGCGACGCGCTGGGCCGCCTGCAACTCGACCCGATGACGTTGCCCGTAGTCGAAGCTCATGGTGTAGCAGGCGTAGCCTTCGGCGCGGGCCATGGCAACGACCGTTGCGGAGTCCAGCCCACCGGACAGCAGAATTACAGCTTTTTTCTCAGTCATGTTCGATTCACTCATTTCAGCGCCCTGGCTCGTCATCCCAAAGATATTTGTGCAACTGCATTTGCAGGCGGACAGGCAGATTGTCTGCAACGATCCAGTCCGCCAGGTCCCTGGCTTTCAATTGATGATGACTGGCCGAGAACAACACCTCGCCCGCTCGCCGGTCGAGCCCGTACTGGATCAGCTTCGAAACCGCCCAGTCGTAGTCCTCGCGGGAACAGATCACGAACTTGACCTGATCGTTGCGGGTCAGCAGTCCGATGTTCTCATAGCGGTTGCGCGAGACCTCCTCGGACCCTGGGGTCTTGAGGTCCAGGACGCGACTGACACGCTGGTCCACTGCCGAGATGTCCAGCGCGCCACTGGTTTCCAGGGACACTTCATAGCCGGCGTCGCACAGCCCCTTGAGCAAAGGGATTACGTTGGGCTGCGCCAATGGCTCGCCTCCCGTCACGCAGACGTAGCGAGGTCGGTAAGCGGCGACCTGCCCCATGATGTCGTCGAGTGTATGGATGGTGCCGCCACTGAACGCGTAGGCGCTATCGCAATACTGGCAGCGCAACGGGCAGCCGGTAAGACGGACGAATACCGTGGGCAGGCCGGCGGTGCGGGTCTCACCCTGCAACGAGTGAAATATTTCGGTGATGCGTAATGTCTGCTGCATATGGGCCACGGGCGTAACAGCTAAACAGGCCGTCCGCCTCCGTCAGGCACTCCCAGGCACCCTGCACTAGCAGAATCCAGGGGAGCGTAATGGTTACCGGAATTTTGGGGGGCGAATACTAACGAAAAAAGCCGCGACTAGCGCGGCTTTCTCGATGTAAGCGAACCTGGCGGTCACAACCGCTGCAGATCTCGTTGCGCCAGCTGCGCAGCCGAAGTGCCCGGATATTGAGCGACGACCTGCTGCAGGATGCCTTTGACCTTGTCGTTGTGACCCAGGCGACGTTCGACATCCGCCAGCTTGTACAGCGAGTCCGGCACCTTGGCATGCTTGGGATACTGCTGGCTGACCTTGGCGAACGCCTGACCCGCGCCTTGGAGATCACCCTTTGCAAGGTTCACTTCGCCCAGCCAATACTGGGCGTTGCCCGCGTAGGAGCTGTTCGGGTACTTGCGCAGGAAAGCGGTGAACGCCTGGCTCGCCTTGTCGAAGTCCTTGGCCTTGATCAGGTCAAAGGCAGCTTCGTAATACAGTTTTTCCTTGGCCGGATCGGCAGGCTCGGTGCCTGCCGCCGGCGCCTGGGCCGCCGGGGCCGAAGGCGTACCGCCGGCATCTACAGCGCCGCCAGCGGGTTGGGAATTGTTGCCAGTCGAAGCGGCAGCGCCGTTGACTATGCGTTGATCGAGTTCCTGGTAACGCTCCAGAGCTTCCTGCTTCATGCGCTGGATATCGTTCTGCTGGACTTCGAGCATTCCGCGCAAGCGCGCGATTTCTTCCTGCATCTGTTGCAGCTGCATGAACAGCTGACCCTGTGCCGAGGCAGGGGCCGTAACCCCTCCCCCGGCATAGGCGCCGGACGTGCCATAACCCGCTGGCGGATAACTGCTGCTGCCAGAGCCAGAATTGTCATCGACCACAGGTACCGCACCCCACGCTGCAAGCGGGAGGGCGAGAGCCATAACGGTTAGAGCACGTCGGCAAGTTCGCATATCGAATTACTTACGCAGTTCGACGCGACGGTTCTGAGCCCAGGACTGCTCGTCGTTGCCGGTAGCAACTGGACGCTCTTCGCCGTAGGAAACCAGTTCCAGCTGAGCTGGGGAAACGCCTTGCAGTACCAGGTAGCGCTGAACGGCTTTCGCACGACGCTCGCCCAGAGCCATGTTGTACTCGCGGGTACCGCGCTCGTCGGTGTTGCCTTCCAGAACGACGCGAGCGCCGTTGGATTTCAGGTCTTTGGCGTGAACGTCCAGGGAGCGCATGGCTTCTGGCTTCAGGTCCGAGCTGTCGTATTCGAAGTAGAAAGTGGTGATAGCGCGCAGAGCAGCTTCTTCGCTCAGGCTGCCATCGACAGCGCCAGTGTTGGCACCGTAACCAGCATTCGGATCTACAGCGCCAGCGCCGGCGTTATCGCCGCCTTTGGACGAGCAACCTACAGCTACAGCCATGGCCAGAGCCAGGGCAGCAAATTTACCAAACTTCAGCATTTCCATTTGAAACTCCTAATGAACCCCAGTGTGTTAAGCAAATTTTGAAGCGCCGCGTCAGTTCAGGTAAGGGGACCAGGACGGTTCTCTGACTTCGCCTTGAGCGGTAGGAAGCGGGAGCCTTACGCGTCCATTAATGGACACGAGCATCAAGACTCCCCGGCCCTGCTGGCGGGTGGCGTAGATTACCATGGTGCCATTGGGCGCAACAGTAGGCGACTCATCAAGGTTGCTGTCCGTTAGAATCTTTACATTACCGCGAGCCAGATCCTGAACTGCAACCTTGAAGTTTGTGAAGCCTTCCTGCCGGTGAATCATTACCAGCGTCTTTTCATCAGCCGATAATTTCGGGTTGGCGTTGTAGTTGCCCACGAATGTGACGCGCTCTGCACCACCGCCATTGATATTGGTTTTGTAAATCTGTGGCTTGCCGCCGCGATCCGACGTGAAGTACAACGTCGAACCGTCTTTACCGAAGAAAGGCTCGGTATCGATGGAAGAGTCATTAGTGACGCGACTCAGCTGACGACTCGCCAGATTGATCACATAAACTTCCGGGTTGCCGTCCTTGGACAGCACGAATGCCAGTTTCGACCCATCAGGCGACCAGGCTGGCGCACCGTTGAGACCTTCGAAGTTGGTGATCTGCTCGCGGCGACCGGTATCGATATGCTGAACGAAGATGCGCGGACGCTTCTGTTCGAACGATACGTAGGCAATACGCTTGCCGTCCGGAGCGAAGCGCGGCGACAGGATCGGCTCGCGAGACTGCAGCAAGGTCACAGCACGGGCACCGTCGTAGTCCGAACGCTGCAGCGTGTAGCGCGTATTGTTTTCGGAAAAACGCTCCGCCGTCACGTACAGCATCCGCGTGGAAAACGCGCCCTTGATGCCGGTCAGCTTCTCGAACGACTGATCCGAGATGTAGTGCGCCATATCGCGCAGTTGATCGGTTGTGCCCGATACGCTGCCGGTCAGCACCTGCTGTTCGGTCGCTACGTTGAACAACGCGTATTGAATCTGCAGGCGACCACCCGACGGTACGATGTTGCCGACCATCACGTACTGGGCGCCCAGAGCTTTCCAGTCACGGAAAATGACTTCGCTGGCCTGGGTCGGCAAGCTGATCATGTTCTGCCGCGGGATGGGCGCGTAGTAGCCGGAATTGCGCAGGTCGTTGCCCACGATTTCCGACATATCTTCGGGTAGCACGTTGCCGCCCTGCCAGCCGAACGGCACGACGGCGATCGGTGTCGCGCGATCACTGCCGCTGGTGACCAGAATGTTCTTCTCTTCTGCGGAGGCCATACCTGCGGCGCAGCAGAGAACTAACAGCAGTCCTCGAAAAAGGTTGATCACAACGCTAGATCTCCAGGTGTAAATGTCATCTTGAATGAACGGTAGGGCGCGAACTCAGCCGGCTTCAGACCCTGCATTTCTGTCAAACGTCCAATGTTCTTCACCGCTGCAACCGCAGAACTGTCGAACGGTCCGTCGCCACTGGACTTGGAAACCGATACCGAAGCGATCGTACCGTCAGGCAACATTCCGATCTGCAACGTGACCGACATGTTGTTGCGTGCCGACGGCGGACGGCTCCAGCCCTCCGATGCCCTGACACGAATCAGGTCATCGAAACTGCCAGCGGTTTCATCGCCCAGTTCATCGGCCAACGCCTGTTGCCGTTCCGTCTTGTCGGAGAGCAGATCAGCCAGTGCCTGCGCTTTTTTGTCCTCGGCAGCCTTGCGGGCAGCTTCCTGCGCCTTCTTGGCGGAATCGGCCGCAGCTTTTTTCTTCGCATCCTCGGCCGCTTTCTTCTTGGCGTCCTCGGCAGCCTTTTTCTTCGCGTCTTCGGCCGCTTTTTTCTTCGCCTCATCGGCAGCCTGTTTCTTGGCTTCCTCGGCGGCGGCTTTCTTCGCGTCCTCTTCGGCTTTTTTCTTGGCCTCTTCCTCGGCTTTCTTCTTGGCAATATCAGCCAGTTGTTTCTCTTCGGCCTTTTTCGCGTCAGCGACCTTCTTGGCCTCGTCAGCCTTCTTGGCCTCCTCGGCTTTCTGCGCTGCCTTCTTGGCTTCGTCGGCTGCCTTGGCCTCCGCCGCAGCCTTGGCTTCAGCGGCCGCTTTCTGTTCTTCGGCCTTTTGAGCCGCTTCTTCTTTCTTTTGTTCCGCTGCCTTTACGGCTTCCTGCTCGATCTTCTTCTGTTCGAGCTGCTCGACTTCCGTCTGACGCGCAGCGGTTTTCTTCGCCTCACCGGCTATTTTCTGGTTGGTCTGGGTGGTGGCCTGACTTTTCGACTTGAGCTGATACAGCGTCGCCTGAACGATCGGCTTGGCTTCCGGCAGCTCCGGAGTCATGGCGAAACTGACGAACAGCATGCCGAAAATCAGAATATGCAGTGCCACGGCCCAGACGCTGGGCCAGAAATAGCTCTCCGAGGCGGCTGGCTCTCGAATCGGCTGCATCAGGGCGCCTCGGTAATCAGACCAACATTGCCGACCCCGGCTTTCTGCAACCCGCCCATCGTGCCCATGACAGAGCCGTAGTCCACGCTCTTGTCACCACGAATGAACACCTGCGTCTGCTTGCCCGCGTCGCGACCCGCGGCGACGATCTTGGTCACCGCGGAAGTCAGTTGCGGCAGGGTCATTGCCTTGTCCATCTGCTTGTCGGTATCGACTTCGCTGCCAAGGTTCCAGTAGTAGGTCTTGTCAGCCTTGATCGAAATGGTCAGGACCTGATTGTTGTTGTCCTGCGGCAAGGCTTCGCTGGAAACCTTGGGCAGGTCGACCTTCACGCCCTGGTTGATCATCGGCGCGGTGACCATGAAGATGACCAGCAGCACCAACATCACGTCGATGTAGGGCACCACGTTCATCTCGGCGACCGGCTTGCGTTTCTTGCGGCGAGCTGGAGCGATTAAAGCCATGGAGAAATACCTGCTCAGTCTTCGCTGGTGTGCACTTTGCGGTGCAGGATGGCCTGGAACTCTTCAGCGAAGGTGTAGTAGCGGCTGATCAGAGTTTCGCTGCGAGCGGAGAAGCGGTTGTAGCAGATCACCGCCGGAATCGCCGCGAACAGGCCGATGGCGGTGGCGATCAGCGCTTCGGCAATACCCGGGGCCACGGTGGCCAGGGTCGCCTGCTGCGCGGTAGCCAGACCGCGGAACGAGTTCATGATACCCCACACGGTACCGAACAGACCGATGTAAGGGCTGGTGGAACCCACGGTCGCCAGGAACGGCAGGCCGGTTTCCAGCTTTTCTTCCTCGCGGGAAATCGCTACGCGCATGGCGCGCGCAACACCTTCCATCACCGCATCAGGATCGACGCCCGCCTGCTGACGCAGGCGCGAGAATTCCTTGAAGCCGGCACGAAAGATCTGCTCCACGCCCGAATCGGGGTCCGGGTTGCTGCCCGCCTGGCGGTACAGCTTGGACAGGTCGATGCCGGACCAGAAACGCTCCTCGAAGCTGTCCAGTGCCCGCCGACCGGCGCGCAGCATGTTGCCGCGCTGAAAAATCATGATCCATGAGGTGACCGAGGCAGCCACCAGAATCAGCATCACCAACTGAACGACAATGCTGGCATTGCTGACCAGACTCCACATGGAGGAATGGTCGACGACGTTAGCTCCCACGCTGTATCTCCTGCTCTGAAAGTGTGCCCGTACCGCCTTCGTCGGCAAAGGCCGCACGCATGGCTTCGGGAATGGCCCGGGGTTTAAAACTATCGGCGCGTACACACGCCACCAAAAACTGCCCCTCGCAGAGCAATGTCGCATCCGACGCTCGCCTGACCTGCTGTACGAAACGCAGGCTGGCACGGTTCAATTCGGTCACTTCGGCGCTGACCAGCAGCTCGTCATCGAGCCGCGCCGGCTTGTGGTAGCGCGCCTCACTGGAATGCACGACGAACAGCAGGTTCTCCATTGCCAGCTGCGACTGGGAAAACCCCAGCTCGCGCAGCCGCTCGGTACGAGCCCGCTCCATGAATTTCAGGTAATTGACGTAGTAAACGATGCCGCCGGCATCAGTGTCTTCGTAATAAACGCGACAGCGATGAGTGAATGACGAGTCCCCGTTTTGCGCGCGCATACTCTAGTGCTTACTCCTCAGGTTGCCAATCGGGTGAGGCAACTGTTTTTTCAATGATTTACAGCCGTACGAGTGTCTCGTCGGCGAGACTGCATTCTGACCACGCAAACCCTGAATAGGTCGATCGACGCCTATTGATCGAGCGCACTGTCGACGAACTCGTCCGGCACTGGCGCCTCCCCCATCCGACCCGGCACGTTGAGCCCGAAATGCAGATAGGCATGGCGGGTCACGACGCGCCCGCGAGGAGTGCGCATGATGTAACCCTGCTGGATCAGATAAGGCTCCAGAACATCCTCGATCGTATGCCGTTCTTCGCTGATCGCCGCTGCAAGGCTGTCCACGCCCACCGGCCCGCCGTCGAACTTTTCGATCATGGTCAACAGCAAACGCCGGTCCTGATGATCGAAGCCATGCTCATCCACATCGAGCAGGTTCA
The DNA here is from genome assembly GCF_036706555.1 of Pseudomonas sp. JDS28PS106. Lineage (NCBI taxonomy): Bacteria > Pseudomonadati > Pseudomonadota > Gammaproteobacteria > Pseudomonadales > Pseudomonadaceae > Pseudomonas > Pseudomonas sp. JDS28PS106. Next base: position 196,544 of record NZ_JBAJGT010000008.1, read on the forward strand.
GGGCCTTGTCGGCGATCTGCCGGGTGATGTGCCCGTTACCGCGTACCTCGGCGAAATCCCGCACCCGACGCAGCAGACGGTTGGCGATACGCGGCGTGCCGCGGGCGCGCCGGGCGATCTCGAAAGCGCCTTCCGGCTCGATGACCAGGCCAAGGATTCCCGCCGAACGCGAGACGATCGTCGACAGGTCGGCAATGCTGTAGAACTCAAGGCGCTGGACGATACCGAAGCGATCGCGCAAAGGGTTGGTGAGCATGCCGGCCCGGGTCGTGGCGCCGACCAGGGTGAAAGGCGGCAAATCAAGCTTGATGGAGCGCGCCGCGGGTCCCTCGCCGATCATGATGTCGAGCTGGAAGTCTTCCATGGCCGGGTACAGCACTTCCTCGACGATGGGCGACAGGCGATGGATCTCATCGATGAACAGCACATCGTTGGGTTCGAGGTTGGTCAGGATCGCCGCCAGATCGCCCGGCCGCTCCAGCACCGGACCCGAAGTACTCTTGATCGAGACCGACATTTCCTGGGCGATGATGTTGGCCAGAGTCGTCTTGCCAAGCCCCGGCGGGCCGAAGATCAAGGTGTGGTCCAAGGACTCGTTCCGTGCTCGCGCGGCCTGGATGAACAGCTCCATCTGCTCACGCACGGTGGGCTGACCTATATAGTCAGCCAGGTTGAGCGGACGAATCGCCCGGTCTATCTGTTCTTCCCGATCACGGCCGCTGCCGGCGGCGATCAGGCGGTCGGCTTCAATCACTTATGCCATCCCCTTCAGTGCGCGCCGGATCAGGTCGGCACTGCTCAAGTCTCTTTCTTTGATAGCCGAAACGGCCTTGCTCGCTTCCTGAGGTTTGTAACCCAGGGAGATGAGCGCACTGACGGCGTCGGATTCGGCCGAAGCCACCGGCTCCAGCGGAATCGGGCCGCTCGATACCAATGTGAAGGTGCCGGGCAGCGCTTCCCAGGCCTTGAAGCGGTCCTTGAGTTCGACCAGCAAACGCTCGGCTGTCTTCTTGCCGACACCGGGAACCCGGGTCAGCGCAGAGGTATCCTGGGCCTGCACGCAACGCACCAGCTCGTCGACCTCGAGACTCGACATCAGCGCCAGCGCCAGCTTGGGCCCTACGCCGTTGAGCCGGATCAGTTCGCGGAACAGCTCCCGGTCACGTTTCTCGTGGAAACCGTACAGCAGGTGCGCGTCCTCGCGAACCACCAGATGCGTGAACAGGGTCACCGGTTCTCCGACATGCGGCAGCCGGTACAGCGTGGTCATCGGCACTTCCACCTCGTAGCCGACGCCATTGACGTCCAGCACCAGATGCGGGGGCTGCTTTTCGGCCAGCGAGCCGCGTAAACGTCCAATCACGTATCAGATCCTTTCGTGTCGCCCGCCGCTTGCAAGCACGGCTGGGCACAATCATTACAGGAGACGACAGACCTGCAAGTAAAAAAATGCGTGCGAATGATGCAGTCAGAGCCGCAGGCGTCCACCCCGGCTGCGCGCCGTGTTCAGACCATGTGGGATGAGGCTGGAACGGGTGTGGGCATGGCACAACGCAATCGCAAGGGCATCGGAAGCGTCGATCTGCGGTTTCTGGGTCAATTTGAGCAGGTGCATGACCATCATCATCACCTGCTCCTTGTTCGCGCCCCCGGTGCCGGCCACTGCCTGCTTGACCTGAGTGGCCGTGTATTCGGCGATTTCCAGCGATTCTTCGGCGCCGGCCACGATGGCCGCGCCTCGTGCCTGCCCCAGTTTGAGGGCCGAGTCGGCATTGCGCGCCATGAAGACCTTTTCGATGCCCATGGTGACAGGCCCGTAGGTGCCGATCACCTCGCGCACGCCGCGATAGACGACCTGCAGCCTTTCGTGCAACTCGCCGCTGCCGGTCCTGATGCAGCCGGAAGCGACATACACACAACCACGCCCGGTATCACGTACCACGCCATAACCGGTGATGCGCGAACCGGGGTCGATACCAAGAATAAGTGTCATAACGCCTGCAGCTTGAAGGTAAATCGTAGACAGTGAACGCAGCATAAAGGCAGAAGCCGGAGGCCGATAGCGGTGAAATGCTCACCGCTTCGCGCCTCCGGCCCCCGATGTAACCTGCAGGCTCGGATCAGCCGAGCTGCTCCATGACCTCGTTCGGAATCTCCGCATTGGAATAGACGTTCTGTACGTCGTCCAGGTCCTCCAGCATGTCGATCAGCTTGAGTACTTTTTCCGCGGTGTCCAGATCGAGCACGGCGCTGGTCGACGGCAGCATGACGATTTCCGCGTCATTGGCATCGAACCCTGCCGCTTCCAGAGCGTTGCGTACCGAATAGAAGCTTGCGAACGAGGTGAACACGTCGATGGAGCCATCTTCGTTGGTGACCACATCGTCCGCGTCGGCCTCCATGGCAGCTTCCATCAGGGAGTCCTCGTCCACGCCGGCGGCAAAGGAAATCTGCCCCTTGCGGTCGAACAGGTAAGACACCGACCCGTCAGTGCCCAGGTTGCCGCCGCACTTGCTGAACGCATGACGCACGGCCGCCGCGGTACGATTACGGTTGTCGGTCATGGCTTCGACCATGACCGCCACGCCGCCCGGACCATAACCCTCATAACCCAGTTCGACGACATCATCGCCGTCCGCCGCGCCCACACCGCGCGCAATCGCGCGATCGATGGTGTCACGCGTCATGTTGGCGCCCAGCGCCTTGTCCAGCGCCAGACGCAACCGTGGGTTGGAACCCGGATCGCCACCGCCCTGACGAGCGGCGACGGTCAGCTCACGAATCCACTTGGTGAAGATCTTGCCTTTCTTGGCATCCTGACGCTCTTTGCGGTGCTTGATGTTCGCCCACTTAGAATGACCTGCCATTGCTTGCTCCAGATTCTTTAAACGCCATCACCCTCTGCCCACGCGAAGTCGGGCCCAGGGCTTCACTCGATAACGGTCATCCTGTCAGGGCACGTCACGACATGACGCGCCCTGCCGCGCATCACTCCGCCTTCTGCTGCTCGCGCAGACGGATATGCAGTTCGCGCAATGCCTTGGCGTCGACCACGCCAGGCGCCTGGGTCATGACATCCGCCGCGCTCTGGGTTTTCGGGAAGGCAATCACTTCGCGAATGGACTGCGCGCCGGTCATGAGCATGACCAGACGGTCCAGACCGAACGCCAGACCACCGTGCGGCGGCGCGCCGTACTTCAGCGCGTCGAGAAGGAAGCCGAACTTCTCCTGCTGCTCGTCTTCATTGATACCCAGCAGACGGAAGACGGCCTGCTGCATGTCCTTGCGGTGTATACGAATCGAACCGCCGCCCAGCTCGGTGCCGTTGAGGACCATGTCGTAAGCGCGCGACAGCGCCTTGGCCGGATCGGCTTCCAGCTCCTCCGGGGTGCATTTTGGCGCCGTGAACGGGTGGTGCAGCGCGGTGAAGCTGCCGTCGTCGTTCTCTTCGAACATCGGGAAGTCGACGACCCACATCGGTGCCCACTCGCAGGTGTGCAGCTTGAGATCGTTACCGATCTTGATCCGCAGCGCGCCGAGGGCCTCGCTGACGATCTTGAACTTGTCGGCACCGAAGAACACGATGTCGCCATCGACCGCGCCTACGCGATCGAGGATGACTTCGAGGTTGTCCTCCGGGATGAACTTGACGATCGGCGACTGCAGGCCTTCCATGCCCTTGGCACGCTCGTTGACCTTGATGTAGGCCAGGCCCTTGGCGCCATAGATGCCGACGAACTTGGTGTAGTCGTCGATCTGGCTGCGCGGCATGCTGGCGGCGCCCGGTACACGCAACGCGGCGACACGACCTTTGGGATCGTTGGCCGGACCACTGAACACCTTGAACTCGACGCCGGTGAGCTGATCGGCAACGTCGACCAGTTCCAGCGGAATACGCAGGTCAGGCTTATCCGAACCGTAGCGGCGCATGGCTTCTTCGAAAGGCATGTGCGGGAAATCGCCGAACTCGACGTCCAGCACTTCCTTGAACAGCTGACGAACCATCTTCTCGGTCAGACCGATGATGTCTTCTTCGCCCAGGAAGCTGGTCTCGATGTCGATCTGAGTGAATTCAGGCTGACGGTCGGCGCGCAGGTCTTCGTCGCGGAAGCACTTGGCGATCTGGTAGTAGCGGTCGAAGCCGGCCACCATCAGCAGCTGCTTGAACAGCTGAGGCGACTGCGGCAATGCGAAGAAGCTGCCGGGGTGCGTGCGGCTCGGAACCAGATAGTCGCGGGCACCTTCGGGAGTGGCACGGGTCAGGATCGGCGTTTCCACGTCCAGGAAACCGTTTTCATCGAGGTAGCGACGGATGCTGGTGGTGATCCGCGAACGCAGACGCAGCTTCTCGGCCATTTCCGGGCGACGCAGATCGATGAAGCGGTAACGCAGGCGAGTCTCCTCGCCCACGTCGGAGTATTCGTTGAGCGGGAACGGCGGGGTTTCCGACTCGTTCAGTACTTCGAGCTCATAGCCCAGCACTTCGATGGCGCCCGACGCCATGTTGGCGTTGACGGCGCCAGCGGGACGCGCGCGAACCTTGCCGACCACCTTGACGACGTACTCGCTGCGCACGCGGTCCGCGGCGGCGAAGGTATCGGCACGATCAGGATCGAACACCACCTGGGCCATGCCCTCGCGGTCGCGGATATCGAGGAAGATCACGCCCCCGTGGTCACGACGACGGTGGACCCATCCGCAAAGGGTGATTTCCTGACCTTCCAGACTCTCGTTCAGTTGGCCGCAATAGTGGCTGCGCATCATGATGGTGTTTTCACTTCTCGTAATTCGAAAATTCGGTGGGGCTTTCGCTCCCGGGTGCTCAATAGTGCAAGGCACCGGCAGACAGTTCAAGCAGGTCCGCTCACCCGGAGTCACGCCCATCAGCAAGGCGAAGGATTATATAGAGTTAATCGCGGCCGTGCAGCCGGACGAACCTGTCCGGCGGAGAAGTTCGTCTCGTGGCCCGGCGCCCGGACGTTCTGTCGGGGCCGCCATAGAGTCGGGCCCGCCTGAGAGGGTGTTTACAAAATGGCTGCGCTCGGCAATACGGCGTTGAAATCGGTCTCAAAATGCTCATTTACTCCCTGTAAACTCCGCTTTTTCGACCGATTTCGCCTTGTCTTGCCTTCGCTCGCCTATTTTGTAAACACCCTCTGAGGGCCGGCCCGGAAATCCGGAAAGTGTCGCTATGCCTCGGTCGCCTGCGGATACACATCCTTGATCAGATGAGAAACACAGACCACCCGAATCAGCCCGCTGAAGTTCTTCACACCGCCATAGCGAAGATGAACTTCGCGATCGATATTCGAAAGGACCGCATTGATCGAACAGTTGTTGGAACGCGCCATCGCCGACAGGATATTCCAGTACACCTTCTCCAGCCGCAGACAAGTCGAAAAACCATTGAGCCGCACGGACTTCGAACAGGGCTCGGCCAGGTTCATGTTGAAGCTGCCGACGAACGGGTCGCCGGCCACGCCCGCCTCGTCGTCTGAATCTCTTACCTCACGTTCTACACCTCGAACCATGATGACACCTCTGAAAATGAATACGACAACCGGAAAGAAACATTTAAAAATATATAAATGCTTTGCTATCTAGCCTGAACATCAATCGCATCACCAGAAGCACATGTAAGCCCAGGATGTAGGACTTAACTACAAATTAACGAGGAATATTAACCGGGCCATTTAGCAGTGCACTTCAGACACTTGACCTGCGATTATTAGTTGCGGTTAAAACCGGACACGGCCGGAAAAACGAGTGCCGGGCACAAGGCCCGGCCTGGAAGAGCGACACCAGGTGCCACTCGCCTCAATGGATTACTTGGTCTCGAGCATCGAGCGCAGCATCCATGCGGTCTTCTCATGTACCTGCATGCGTTGGGTCAGCAGGTCGGCGGTCGGCTCATCGCTGACCTTGTCCAGCAGCGGGAAGATGCCGCGCGCGGTGCGTACCACGGCTTCCTGGCCCTGGACCAGACTCTTGATCATGTCTTCGGCGCTCGGAACGCCCTCTTCTTCCTTGATCGAAGACAGGCGGGCATATGTCGAATAGGTACCTGGAGCCGGGAAACCGAGGGCGCGGATACGCTCTGCGATCGAGTCGACTGCCAGCGCCAGCTCGTTGTACTGCTCTTCGAACATCAGATGCAGCGTGCGAAACATGGGCCCGCTGACGTTCCAATGGAAGTTGTGAGTCTTGAGGTAAAGCACATAAGTATCCGACAGCAGATGCGACAGACCGTCTACGATCGATTTGCGATCCTCTTCGTTGATACCGATATCGATTGCCATGTTTCTTGCCCTTTTTGATGAGGATTGGAAAGCAGTAACGCCCCCTACTCTATCAAGAGATCCCGCCGGACGCAGCTGTCCGTGCCGCACATGGAAAAAACCCGGCACATTGCGACAAAAAGGCCCCGAAGGCTCTGAACCGAGGGTTGCGCGATGGCCCGTCGATCACGCTCTATCGCTTCGAAAAACGGGGCGCAGGCCGCCGCATGTACTTGATTTGAGTAGGATCAGGCTTTGCTGTTAAATACACGGCGTGCCGCGACCGGCCTGCCATCCGGCGCAGGCTGATCGTCCGCCCGTGCATCGCGCCTTCATTTTTCTCGAAGCGTACCGGGTGGTCCCGGCTTTTTCTCGTGACCTTCTTAATGTGAGCTTTTTAAAATGTTGAAAATCGTCCACCTGGTAACGGGAGCAGCGGCCTTGCTGCTGTCCTTCATACCCAGCCTGCGTAGTGAAGCGATGACTTCCTACCTGCAACAACCCGATGCTCTGGCGCTTGCTTTCTTCGGCCTGCTCAACCTGCTGATCGCTCCGGTGCTGCCTCGCTGGCATCGCGGCCCACGCTACAAGTTGCAGAACCTCGTCAGCGCGCTGCTGGTCATCGCCGTCGTCGCCCAGACCCTCACGCTGCTCGTACCTGTCGAAAACGTTGCCGGACAACCGGCGGTCGTGGTCGGTCTGTTCCTGGCCGTCGTAGCCGTGGCCCTGCATCTGGCCGTCAGCTTCTATAAAGCCCGGCCTTCCGCCGCGACCCAGCCCCACGACCTCGGCACCCGCGATACCGGGACCGTGAAGTGGTTCAACACCTCCAAGGGCTTCGGTTTCATCTCCCGAGACTCGGGCGACGATATCTTCGTGCACTTCCGCGCCATTCGCGGTGAAGGACACCGGGTTCTGGTCGAAGGCCAGCGCGTCGAGTTCTCCGTGATGAACCGGGACAAGGGGCTGCAGGCCGAAGACGTGATCGCGGCCCTGCCCCGTCGCTGATCCTTTCGTCTCGCATAAAACACCGCGGCCCGGAGCCGCGGTTTTTTTCGCCTGCGAATCAATAATGCGGCGGCGGAACGTCTTCCTGGAACGCTTCGAACTGGCTGCCCATCTCCTGCTGCCGTTCCAGCATCGCTGCCATCTGTTTGTGCAAGTGATCCAGCTCACGACGCTGAATGACCAGCACGTCATTCAGCGCCTGAATCGTATCGTCCTGAAAAGCCAGGCGGCTTTCCAGCTCCATGACTCGTTCTTCAAGGCTCATGGCGATTACCCCTCAAACCGAAAGTCGTTGGTCAGTACCTGTTTCAACTTCTCGCGAATGGCGTCGACCTGTTCCTCAGTATAGGGAACCGCCGGATGTCTGCCCCACACCGGAGCGGGCCAGGCGGCGTCATTCCGACGACGGACGATCACGTGCATGTGCAATTGACTGACGACGTTGCCCAGGGCCGCGACGTTGAGTTTGTCAGCTTCGAACACTTCCTTGAGCCGCTCCGCCAGCACGGTGGTTTCCTGCCAGAGCCTCAGCTGATCGACCGGCTCGAGTTCGAACACTTCGCTGATGCTGGCCCGGCGTGGCACCAGGATAAACCATGGGTAGTTCGAGTCATTGGACAAAAGCAACCGGCATAGCGGGAAGTCACCCATGGGAAGGGTGTCCTGTACGAGACGCGAATCCAGAACAAACACGTTGAAACTCCTGATCACCAGAAAAGAACCGGTCTGCGTCGATGCTGCCCGCAGACGACCTCAAGGATACTCGGGATTGCCCCGGGCTTCGATCCCGCGACTTGCACCACACCGCATCAAACTCTCGGAGATATTGCACCGTTTTGGCCCGCGAATGGGTGACGATACAGCTCTGAAGTTCGACCGGCCGTCGCCCGACAGACGTTGACGAGGGCGGTGCGGAACGTTCGAGCCTACAAATGAAGCATGGCTTCGCATGCTTCAGAAGGCTGACAGACGGGCAGGTCTCAAGATCAGGCACTCATGAACACAGGCGCACCAAAATCACCCACACCTGTACGGTGGCCGCATGCCCGATATCCGAAAACTACTCACTTTCCGGCCTGCCGGTAACACTGCAAGAAACAGGGCGCTGGCAGTCTCGCCCCAAGCGGGCAAGGCAGCAATGTCTTCCAAGATAAAAACCTGCTCAAAAACAGGGCTTTAGACGAGAGCTATTAAAGTGACTCATTAATTTTCACATTTTTTTGAGAATCGACTGAACTTTGAGCACGCTTGTTGCTTTATCACCCACAGGCTGGCTCGGCACCTGGCGGAAAACAGGACTCGAGCCAGAGTCATCAATCAGGCAGGCGGAACAAAGGCAGGCGCACATCCCGCGACCTGGACGCAACCATCAGCGTCACCGCCGTAAAGATTCCGCAAGGATAAGGCTGTAACAATCGCAACCCAGGTCAGCGTGATATAGATTTTCCGCAGACACAAAAAGAAAAATTGCCGCCCAGAAAAAAACCAGGTGGGACGGCAGAACTCGAAAACCAAAGGAGCAATCACGATGAGAGTGATGAAGTGGAGCGCAATCGCATTGGCCGTTACGGCCGCAAGCGCCCAACTGGCAACGGCGGCGCCGTTCGTCAGCGATCAGGCCGAGGCCAAGGGTTTCGTGGAAGGCAGCGCTTTCGATCTGAAAGTGCGCAACTACTATTTCAACCGCGATAACAAAGGCGGGAGCGCCGACCTGCGTGACTGGACTCAGGGTCTGTGGGGCAACTTCAGCTCGGGCTACACCCAGGGCACAGTCGGGGTAGGTGTCGAAGCATTTGGATACTTTGGCCTGAAACTCTGGGGGCCGGACAGGTACTCAGGCTCTACTAACCTTGCGTACAACCGCACCACGGGCGAAAACGAAGATACGCTTGCAAAAGCAGGTGCTGCCGCGAAATTTCGCATCTCGAAAACCGAACTGAAAATCGGCGACATGCAACCCACCGCTCCGGTCTTTGCAGTCGGCGGCTCGCGCCTCCTGCCTCAGACTGCCAGCGGCCTGAGCTTGCAAAGCAGTGAAATCGCCGGTCTGGATCTCGAAGCCGGCCACTTCTATTCCGGTACCAGTCAAAACGATACCTCACACAGCGGTGGCATCTTCGCCAACTACGCGGGCGTCGAAGCCAACAGTGCTGACTTCGTCGGCGGCAAATACGCCATCAACGACAGCCTGGGCGTCGCGTTCTACGCCGCCAAGCTGGAAGACATCTGGAACCAGTACTATGGGAACGTGAACTACGTCTTGCCGCTGAGCGACGACCAGTCGCTGGCGTTCGATGCCAACATCTATCGCACCATGGATGAAGGCAGCGCCGACGCCGGTTCGATCAGCAACACCACTTGGTCCGGCTCGGTCGCCTACTCGTTCGCGGCGGCTCATACTGTAACTCTGGCGTACCAGAAGGTGCACGGCGATACTCCGTTTGACTACATTGGTATCGGCGACAACAACCGTGGCGGCGATTCGATCTTCCTGAACAACTCGATCCAGTACTCCGACTTCAACGGTCCGGGCGAAAAGTCCTGGCAGGTTCGCTACGACCTGAACATGGCGCCCTACGGCGTTCCGGGCCTGAGCTTCATGACCCGTTACATCAAAGGTACTGACATCGACGGCACCAACACCCCAACCGGCAGCCGCTATGCTGGCGCGTATGGAGAGGATGGGAAGCACTTCGAAACCAACCTTGAAGCCAAGTACGTGTTGCAAAATGGCCCGGCTAAAGATCTTTCCTTCCGCATCCGTCAGGCCTGGCACCGCGCCAACGCCGACCAGCGCGAAGGCGATGTCAACGAGTTCCGTCTGATTGTCGATTACCCGATCTCGATCCTGTAATCGTCACTGCGACTCGCAGTATCGAAAAGCCCGGCCTTGCGCCGGGCTTTTTCTTGCAGGTATTGCAGCGCCTGCATACGTTCTACCGCAGCCCTGCGCCCTGTACGCGACCGGAACACCACCGTACAATGCCGGGTCATTTCCAGTCTCAGAACCGACAACGGCCAACCATGCGCACCAGTCAATTTTTGCTCGCCACACAGAAAGAAACTCCTTCCGATGCGGTAGTGGTCAGCCATCAGCTGATGCTGCGCGCCGGCATGATCCGCAAGCTGGCTTCGGGCCTCTACACCTGGCTGCCGATGGGCCTGCGCGTGCTGCGCAAGGTAGAAGCCATCGTGCGCCAGGAGATGGACGCCGCGGGCGCGCTGGAAATTCTGATGCCGGGCATTCAGCCCGCCGAGCTGTGGCAGGAATCCGGTCGCTGGGAACAGTACGGTCCTGAGCTGATGCGTCTGGTCGACCGTCACCAGCGTGACTTCTGCCTGGGTCCGACCCATGAGGAAGTTATCACCGATCTGGCACGTAACGAGCTGAACAGCTACAAACAGCTGCCGATCAACATGTACCAGATCCAGACAAAATTCCGTGACGAGATCCGTCCACGCTTCGGTCTGATGCGCGGCCGCGAGTTCGTCATGAAGGACGCCTACTCCTTCCACGCCGATCATGCTTCGTTGCAGGAAACCTACGACCGCATGCATCAGGCGTACAGCAACGTCTTCACCCGCCTGGGCCTGAAATTCCGCCCCGTCGAAGCCGACAACGGCTCCATCGGTGGCGCCGGCTCACATGAGTTCCACGTACTGGCCGACTCCGGCGAAGACGACATCGTGTTCAGCGATGGTTCCGATTACGCCGCCAACATCGAAAAGGCCGAGGCCGTTCCGCGCGAGAAATCCCGTCCGGCTCCGACCGAAGAACTTCGTCTGGTCGATACCCCGGATGCCAAGACCATTGCGCAACTGGTCGAAGGCTACAACCTGCCGATCGAGAAGACCGTCAAGACCCTGATCGTGCACGCCGCCGAAGAAGGCAAGCTGATCGCACTGATCGTGCGTGGCGATCATGAGCTGAACGAAATCAAGGCTGCCAAGCTGGAGCAGGTCGCCAGCCCGCTGGTCATGGCTTCCGACGCCGAACTGCGCGACGCCATCGGCGCCGGTGCCGGCTCGCTGGGTCCGATCAACCTGCCGATCCCGTGCATCATCGACCGCTCCGTCGAGCTGATGAGCGATTTCAGCGTCGGCGCCAACGTCGACGACAAGCATTACTTCGGCGTCAACTGGGAGCGTGACCTGCCGATTCCGATGGTTGCGGATCTGCGCAACGTGGTTGCCGGCGATCCTAGCCCGGATGGCAAGGGCACGCTGGAAATCAAGCGCGGCATCGAAGTCGGTCATATCTTCCAGCTGGGCACCAAGTACAGCGACGCGATGAAGTGTCAGGTACTCGGCGAAAACGGCAAGCCGGTCAACCTCGCCATGGGTTGCTACGGTATCGGCGTATCCCGTGTCGTGGCCGCGGCCATCGAGCAGAACAGCGACGAGAACGGCATCATCTGGAACGATACACTTGCGCCTTTCCAGATCGCGCTGGTGCCCCTGCGCTACGAAACCGACGCGGTGCGCGAAGCGACCGACAATCTGTATGCCGAGCTGACTGCAGCAGGCTTCGAAGTGTTGCTGGACGACCGCGACAAGAAGACCAGCCCGGGCATCAAGTTCGCCGACATGGAGCTGATCGGTATTCCGCATCGCATCGTCGTCAGCGACCGCGGCCTTGCCGAAGGCAATCTGGAATACAAGAGCCGTACCGAGTCGCAGCCTCAGGCCGTTGCGGTGGCCGACGTGCTGTCGTTCATCAAGAGCCGCGTGAAACGCTGAGCCAGTGTGCGCCCCGCCTCGGGGTGCACAGCTCTTCCAGCCTTATCCGCATCAAGAGATCCCATGTTCAGACCAAGCACCTTAATCCTCGGCAGCGCCGTCCTGTGCGGCGCTTTCATGGTCAGCGGTTGTGCCAATCACTTGCCTCAACGCAGCGAGCATGAGGAGCGCATCGAGCGAAAGCTGCTTGAACACACATTGCAGATCGATCTTGGCGAGCCCAAGACACTGGAGCTTCCGCAACGCCGCGTGCGGATCCATGAATACAAATCCTTTGAGGTCACCGACTTCGAAGTCACCCGTCATTACGACCGCTACACGCCCTATCAGCCCTGGCGCGAGGTTTATGAAATTCCTCTGGGCGCGGTCGCCGTGGTCGCCGGCATCGGCGCCAACGTCGTGAATGTCCTCGCCCTCGGGCATCTGTCGGACAACGTTACCCATGACTGGATCAGCTATGGCATTGCCGGCCTGAATCCGTTCATGAACGCACCCTCGAACGGCCGCGCTCAGCAAAACCTTGCGGGTATCGACGAAGTCCAGACCGACAAGCGGATCGAAAACACTACACTGCCCTGGAACGAGCGGCCGGTTCTGGTCAGGGCCGGGGATGAAACCCACGAGTTGAGCACCGATCGCAATGGCGTCCTGCGCGTCAATCTGCTCGACAGCCCGTTCGCCGAGCAGGATCTGAGCCGTGTGACGCGCCTCTACATCAATGTCGAAGACGAGCAGGACAATGCCCGGGCCGATGCCAGCCTGCCGGTGAGTCGTTCGTTGCGTGGCAAGCTGCTCGAAGCCCACGCCTTGATCTACGACGATCTGGAAGATGACGAAGTCGGCCAGTGGGTATATCGGGTCAAGCGCCTGTCGGAGCTGGGCCTGGAAGAACAGGCCAGCGAACTGGAGCAAAGTCTCGTCGAGCTCACCCGTAACGACCCGCAGCTGCAGCGCGATTTTCTCAAGGCGCTCGCCAGAGACGCAGGTCGCCTCGTGGCGCCCTCCCCGCAATGATCCAGGGTCTCGTCGTCAGAGGGTGTTTACAAAATAGGCGAACGAAGGCAAGACAAGGCGAAATCGGACGAAAAAGCGGAGTTTACATCGAGTAAATGAGCATTTTGAGACCGATTTCAACGCCGTATTGCCGAGTGCAGCCATTTTGTAAACACCCTCTCAGAGGCCTTGCCTAGCGCTCGAACAGCTCCAGCTGCTCATGCGCCGCACGCAAGTCATGCAGGCGCACGCCGATCCCCAGCAGGCGGACCGGCTTGTCGCCGCGTGCAAAAGCCTGCGCCATCAATTGCTCGTAACTGGCGAGGTCGCGCCCGGCACCCGCCTGTTCAAGAGTCGTCTGAGTGAAATCGTGAAACTTCACTTTGACGAAGGGCTTGCCCGCCCGGTATTGCCCGGCCATGCGTGCTATCCGGGCTTCCAGGGTTTCCATCAGCTCCGGCAGTTTTGCCAGGCAGCTCGCCAGATCGGGTAGATCCTTGTCGTAGGTGTTTTCCACACTAACCGACTGACGCCGACTGTCGTTGTGCACGGGGCGGTCGTCGATACCATGAGCCAGATTCCACAGTCGCTCACCGAAGCTGCCGAATTCGCGCACCAGGGCTAACCGGTTTCGGCTGCGCAGATCCGTGCAGGTTTCGATACCCATACGCTTCAACTTGTCGGCGGTGACCTTGCCCACGCCGTGCAGCTTGCTGACGGGCAGCAAAGCGACGAATTCTTCGACCTGATCGGGCGTAATGACGAACAGTCCGTTGGGCTTTTTCCAGTCGCTGGCGATCTTGGCGAGAAATTTGTTCGGAGCGACGCCGGCGGACACCGTGATATGCAGCTGTTTCGACACCCGGCGTCGGATGTCCTGCGCGATGCGGGTTGCGCTGCCGGCGAAATGACTGGCCTGCGAGACGTCCAGGTAGGCCTCGTCCAGAGATAACGGCTCGATCAGATCGGTGTAATCCCGGAAAATCGCGTGGATTTCCTTGGACGCCTCCTTATAGGCATCCATGCGGGGTTTGACGAAGGTCAGATCCGGGCACAGTTTCAACGCATGATGAGACGACATTGCCGAACGTACGCCATACGCTCGCGCCTCATAATTGCAGGTGGCAACCACGCCACGTCGATCGGCCGATCCGCCCACTGCCAGCGGATGACCGGCCAGGCTCGGGTTGTCCCGCATCTCGATGGCTGCGTAAAAGCAGTCACAGTCGATATGGATGATCTTGCGCTGCATCGAAGACCTGGAGCGATTTGCAAACGGTGGTCGCGCAGTATCGCATCGACCCGGCCGACTGGCACGTACCCAGCAGGACAAATCCTCAGAAAATAGCCATACGCGGAAATACCCTACAGCCCGATACAGACGGCCCGGAAATGCTGTAAACCCCACGACGGTCGAGCACTCAGGCTAACCAATTGAAGAAAAAGCGTTTTTATTCGGTTAAACGTTGACAGCCACGATTCTTTCTGTAGAATGCCGCCTCACAGACGCGGGATGGAGCAGCCTGGTAGCTCGTCGGGCTCATAACCCGAAGGTCGTCGGTTCAAATCCGGCTCCCGCAACCAAACATCAAAAGAGGCTACTCGAAAGAGTGGCCTTTTTTGTGCGCGTCGCTTTTTGCGTCCTGGAGCTCACGGCCTGTGTGCTCACCGAAAACAGCTTTGGCTTTGCTATCCGTCACTTGCATGGACCGACAGCCTGGCCCGACAGATTTGTCGGCTTTTTGTTATTAATGGTTGACAGGGTTGCATTGCTCTGTAGAATGCCGCCTCACAGACGCGGGATGGAGCAGCCTGGTAGCTCGTCGGGCTCATAACCCGAAGGTCGTCGGTTCAAATCCGGCTCCCGCAACCAAACATCAAAAAAGGCCACTTGAAAAAGTGGCCTTTTTTGTTTGTGCCGAAATCCCTCTCGCTGCCCATACGCTTCGCCACCCCGCCTTCCCCGCCGGAAACTCCTGGCTCATCATCGCGCCTAACACTTGGCCGCGACAGTTTTCTCCTGCTCTGCCGATAGGATGATTACTAAACTGAATCGCAGCTGAATCATGGCTCGACAGTGCTCGCTTGCTCAGCTGGCTATTCGCTCGTTAGACGTACACACGCTAACATCTCGAAATATTTATTGCGTAGGGATTGGTAACTTGGCTGTATACCTCCATCCTGTCGCGCACGATCCAAGGAGTGATTGATGCGCGATAACCCGTCTGATTCCAATCAAGCAGAAGCTGCGAACCCGCCGATCCCGGGTGCGGGCCTGCGCTGGCTCGATGTGCTGAGCAAGTATCGACAGCCGATCGGGCTGGCGATCATGCTGGTGCTGTTCGGCATGGCGCTGGTCGCCTGTCGGCACATGCTGATCGAAATGGATTTCTATGCCTTGCGCGATGCCCTGTTCGCGGTTCCGCTGCCGTCGCTGGGCGGTGCGTTGCTGGCCGCGGTGATCGGCTACGTGATCCTGATGGGTTACGAGCTGTCCGCCAGCCGCTACGCCAACGTAAACCTGCCGACCCGCACCCTGATTCTCGGCGGCTTCACCTCCTTCGCCATCGGTAACGCCGTGGGCCTTTCGATGCTGTCCGGCGGCTCAGTCCGCTATCGACTGTACTCACGCCATGGCGTGGGCGCGATGGAAATCGCCCGCATGACCGTTTTCGCCAGCCTGTCGCTGGGGTGCGCGCTGCCACCTCTGGCCGCGCTGGCAACACTCAGCAACCTGCCCGGCGCGTCCCTGGCACTCAAACTACCGGTCAATCTGCTCGCGGCAATTGCCATCGCCGTGCTGATCGCCAGCGCATTGCTGGCAATCGCCGTGTATCGCCGTCGTATGCCGGAACAGGACATTCCCCACAACATCCTGGTCCGCGCCGGGCGCCGCACCTTGCGCCTGCCGGATCTGCGCCTGAGTCTGGTTCAGCTGGTGATCACGGCGCTGGACGTCGCCGCCGCCGCACTGGTGCTTTACCTGCTGTTGCCACAGGCGCCACCGCTCGGCGCCTTCATGCTGATTTACCTGCTGGCGCTGGCCGCCGGGGTCCTCAGCCATGTGCCAGGCGGGGTCGGCGTGTTCGAAGCGATTCTGCTGGCGGCTTTCGCCAACGAGCTGGGCGCCGCACCATTGGCGGCCGCCCTGCTTCTCTATCGCCTGATCTACGTGATCCTGCCGCTGCTGCTGGCTTGCCTGACACTGCTGTTCACCGAAGCTCAACGCCTGCTGCCCACCAGGCAAGCCATGCGGGTGGCGTCGGGCCTTGCGGCACCGATTCTGGCACTGCTGGTTTTTTTGTCGGGGGTGGTGCTGCTGTTCTCTGGCTCCACCCCTGAGATCGATACCCGGCTTGAAAGCGTTGGTTTCATGATTCCCCATCGCCTGATCGATGCCTCGCACTTCGGTGCCAGCCTGGTGGGCGTGCTGTGCCTGCTGCTGGCCCAAGGCCTGCGTCGTCGTCTGTCGGCGGCCTGGATGCTGACCGTGATTCTATTGCTGGCGGGCGCCGTCTTCTCGATGCTCAAGGGCTTCGACTGGGAGGAAGCCAGCCTGCTGCTACTGACCGCGGCGTTGCTGGCGACCTTCCGCCGCTCCTTCTATCGCCCTAGCCGCCTGCTGGAACTGCCCTTTTCGCCGCTGTATCTGATCGCCAGCGCCTGCGTGGTGGGCGCGTCGATCTGGCTGCTGCTGTTCGCCTACCAGGACGTTCCCTACAGCCACCAGCTGTGGTGGCAGTTCACGCTGGACGCGGATGCACCGCGCGGCCTGCGTTCAGCGCTGGGCAGCGCCGTGTTGCTGGTCGTGGTGTCGCTGACCTGGCTGCTGCGCACGGCACGGCCGGTGATCAAACTGCCGGACAGCGAAGACCTGAAGAAAGCCGCGCAGATTCTCAAATCGTCGAGCCAGCCGGATGGCGGACTCGCGCTGACCGGCGATAAAGCCATCCTGTTTCATCCGGATGGCAATGCGTTTCTGATGTATTCCCACCGGGGCCGCAGTCTGGTGGCGCTCTACGACCCTATCGGGCCGACCCAGCAGCGCGCCGAGCTGATCTGGCAGTTCCGTGACCTGTGCGACGTCCACCATGCTCGTCCGGTGTTCTATCAGGTGCGCGCGGAAAACCTGCCCTATTACATGGACATTGGCCTGACCGCGATCAAGCTGGGCGAAGAAGCCCGGGTCGACCTGCGACGCTTCGATATCGAAGCCAAGGGCAAGGAGATGAAGGACCTGCGCTACACCTGGAACCGTGGTGGGCGCGATGGTCTGTCGCTGGAGATCTATGAAACGGGTCAGGCGCCGCTCGATGAGCTGAGGGTGATTTCCGACGCCTGGCTGACGGGCAAGAATGTCCGCGAGAAAGGCTTCTCGCTGGGGCGCTTCAGCCCGGAATACCTGCAATATTTCCGGATCGCCATCGTTCACTTCCAGGGTAAGCCCGTGGCATTCGCCAACCTGCTGGAAACCGCGAGCCATGAACTGGCGAGCCTGGACCTGATGCGCGCGCATCCGGATGCGCCGAAGCTGACCATGGAGTTCATGATGGTCGGGCTCATCCTGCACTACAAACAGCAAGGTTACGCGCGTTTCAGTCTGGGCATGGTCCCGCTCTCCGGCCTGCAACCCCGTCGCGGCGCGCCGCTGACCCAGCGTCTGGGCTCGATGGTGTTCCGGCGTGGCGAGCAGCTCTACAACTTCCAGGGGCTGCGCCGCTTCAAGGACAAGTTCCAGCCTGACTGGGAACCCCGTTACATGGCCGTGCCGGCCGGACTCGATCCGCTCGTCGCACTGGCTGACACCGCCGCCCTGATCGCGGGCGGCCTGACTGGATTGGTGAAACGCTGATGATTCGACGTTCCTGGCGCTATGTGCTGATCGCACTGGCAATCGTGCTGCTGGTCGCTCTGGGTATCTGGTGGTGGAGCCGTCCGGCGCCGCCCGCCAGCCTGGAGCGCTCGACCGTGGAGGACGGGGTGGAGCTGATCAGCGTAACGCCGGCCTCGCGGGCCAAGACGCGCGTCGCTCTGGCAGTGACCGCCGACGAGATGCTTAGCGACAAGCAATTGCTGGCGATCAGCAAGGACGCCTCGGCCCGCATCGTTCAAGTGGTGCTGCCGAAGGACGACTGTGTCCGCCAACAGAAGATTTTCCAGTCCGCTCTGGAAACCCTCGACGGCCCGGCATCGCTGGTTGCCGGCATCGGTCCGGGGGCGACGCTGGCGTGGCGCTGGCTGGCGGGACAGAAAGACGACAAGGCCCAGGCGATTTCGGTCGGCTTTGCGCTGGAGCATGTCTCCAATCCGCCTCCGGTGCTCGAAGAAGGTGAAACACCACCGCGGATCTGCGATGTGCCATTACCGCAGAACGCGCCACACGGACACTGGCTGGCGGCGTGGAACGATGCACCGGATGATCCGAGCGCGGCCTTTGTGCGCGACCAGACCAATGCCGAAACCAGCATCAGCGATTACGACATCCCGCTGCCGCAGGTGCTGAACACCGAGCTGCGGCACATGCTGCTGGGCGAGAACGATGGCGGCGGGCTGGGCGTGCCGGTCGTGGAAGTGCCGTCCAGCAAGCCATCCGACACCGTCACCCTGTTCCTTTCCGGTGACGGCGGCTGGCGCGATCTGGATAAAGTGGTGGCCGGCGACATGGCGAAGATGGGCTACCCGGTGGTTGGCGTCGACGTGCTGCGCTACTACTGGGAGCACAAGACGCCGGAGCAGACCGCCGTGGACCTGACCGATGTCATGAACCACTACCGGCAGAAATGGGGTGCCAAGCGCTTCATCCTGGCGGGCTACTCGTTCGGTGCCGACGTGATGCCCGCGGTCTACAACCGCATGGCAGCCGAAGACCAGAACCGTGTCGACGGCATCATTCTTCTGGCGTTTGCCCGTTCGGGCAGCTTCGAGATTCATGTCGACGGCTGGCTAGGCAAGGCGGGCGAGGAAGCCACCACCGGACCGGAAATGGCCAAGCTGCCACCGGCCAAGGTGTTCTGCGTCTACGGCATCGAAGAGGCGAAGACCAGCGGCTGTACCGATTCCACGGCCGTGGGCGAAGTGGTTCAGCTTCCAGGCGGTCATCATTTCGACGAGGACTACCCTGCCCTCGCCAAGCGCCTGATCGATGCGATCGACAAGCGTCAGGCCAAAGCCGCTACTGAATAAGCCCGCGCGCTGATACGAAAAATCCCGGCACCGAAAGGTGACCGGGATTTTTCATGGGCGCTAAACGGACCCGGCTTACATTTCGACCTGAGTCCCCAGCTCGATGACCCGATTGAACGGCAGACGGAAGAACTTGAGATTGCCGTTGGCGTTCTTGAGCATGAAGGCGAACAGCACACGCCGCCAGCGAGCCATGCCTTCCATATTCGACGGAATCACCGTCTCGCGGCTCAGAAAATAAGTGGTGCGCATCGGGCTGAAATCCAGTTCAGCAAGGTGACAGTCCTTCAGCGCAGCAGGCACGTCCGGCTCGTCGATGAAGCCAAAGTGCAGGATGACCCGATAGAAACCTTCGCCATGGGACTCGATCTCGAACCGCTCGCCGACTGGCACCCGTGGCCGGTCTTCGTAGACCACGGTCAGCAGCACGACCTGCTCGTGCAAGACCTGGTTGTGCAGCATGTTATGCAACAAGGCATGGGGAACGGCATCCGAGCGCGCAGTCAGAAAGACCGCCGTGCCCTGCACCCGATGCGGCGGCTGGACGCGGATGCTGCCAATGAAGATCGGTAGCGGCAGGCCGCCTTCATCGATCCGCTCGACCAGCAGCTGTTTGCCGCGTTTCCAGGTCGTCATCAGAATGAACAGGACCGCGCCCGCCAGAACCGGAAAGGCTCCGCCCTGCACCACTTTCGGCACGTTGGCGGCGAAGAACAGTCCATCAACCAGTAGCAACCCCAGCAACAGCGGAATCGCCAGCAGCGGCGGCCATTTCCAGAGCAGCAGCATGACCGACGACACCAGAATCGTGGTGCACAACATGGTTCCGGTCACCGCCACGCCGTACGCCGAAGCCAGCGCGCCGGACGACTCGAAGCCCAGCACCAGCAGGATCACGCCCGCCATCAGTGCCCAGTTCACCGCCCCGATGTAGATCTGTCCTTGCGCGTCGCTCGAGGTGTGCTGAATGTACATGCGCGGGATGTACCCAAGCTGGATAGCCTGGAGCGTCATGGAGAACGCACCGGAAATCACCGCCTGGGAAGCAATGATGGTCGCCAGCGTCGACAGCCCGATCAACGGCAGAAGCGCCCAGCCCGGCGCCAACAGATAGAACGGATTGCGCACCGCCTCGGGATGCTCCAGCACCAGCGCGCCCTGGCCGAAATAGTTGAGCAGCAGCGCCGGCAACACCAGGATGAACCAGGCGCGGGAAATCGGCTTGCGGCCGAAATGCCCCATGTCGGCATACAGCGCTTCGGCGCCGGTCAGCGCCAGGACCACCGCACCGAGAATGGCGACGCCGATGCCCGGATGAAGGATGAAGAAGCGCACCGCCCAGACCGGGTTGACCGCGTGCAATACCTCGGGGGTGTGCATGATGCCGTAGATGCCCAAGGCTCCGAGCACCACGAACCAGATAACCATGACCGGCCCGAACAGCACGCCGATGCGCGCCGTGCCGTGCTTCTGGATCAGGAAAAGTCCCACCAGCACCACCAGCGCCATCGGCACAATCAGATGCTCCAGACCATCGAACGCCAGCTCCAAGCCCTCCATGGCCGACAGCACGGACACCGCCGGCGTGATCATGCTGTCGCCGTAGAACAGCGCGGCGCCGAACAGGCCGAAGACCACCATGACCATCTGCAATCGGGGAAAGCGTGCCGTGGCGCGCCGCGCCAGGGTGGTCAGCGCCATGATCCCGCCTTCGCCCTGATTGTCGGCGCGCAGAATGAACACCATGTATTTGAAGGACACGACCCAGACCAGCGACCAGAAGATCAGCGACAACACACCCAGTATGGCGTCATGAGTAACCTGAACCCCGTAACCGCCCTGGAAGACTTCCTTCAGCGTATATAGCGGACTGGTGCCGATATCCCCGTATACCACGCCCACCGCGGCGACCAGCAAGGCCAGCGGCCTGGCCGCGCCTCCGCTTTCGGCATGACTGCCTGCTTGACCCATTGGATACTCCCGAAGTCCGACTTGAGGCTTTGAGCTTCATACCGCGTAACAAATTCAGACCAGACTTGCATTGACAAGCCCTGGTCCGGCGGCGCGAAGCATAGCGCAGGCTTGCGGGTAAATCTTGGTCGCAGTTGGCGAGTGACTGCCATCGCCAGCACGCTGGCTCCTACGAATGGGTGTGAGGTGTAGGAGCCAGCTTGCTGGCGATAACCCAAGCTCCTGCCAACGCGTACAGTCCAAACAAGACTGCGCCTCATGTCGCCGCGTATGCGTAAAGCTCTTAAAACATGTTCAACACCCGTCGTAAATCTCCACCAACCACTGGTCATCGCCCTCGCTCGCCGCTAGAATTGCGCACTTTTTGATCAGAGGCGCCCCGAGCGCCCAGTTGGTGCCTGCGCGAGTTGTTGCCGGGCTGCCCTTTACGCCGAGGTTTGCCATGTCCACCGTCACCACGCCGTCCGCACCCAAGGTCGGATTTGTCAGTCTCGGATGTCCGAAGGCTTTGGTCGATTCCGAGCGCATCCTGACTCAGCTGCGCATGGAAGGTTATCAAGTCGTGCCGACCTACGAGGACGCCGATGTCGTTGTCGTGAATACCTGTGGTTTCATTGACACCGCCAAGGCCGAGTCGCTTGAGGTGATCGGTGAGGCCCTCGCGGAAAACGGCAAGGTAATCGTGACCGGCTGCATGGGCGTGGACGAGAATGTGATTCGCAACGTGCATCCTAGCGTGCTGTCCGTCACCGGTCCGCAGCAGTACGAGCAGGTGGTGAATGCCGTGCACGAAGTGGTGCCACCGAAGGTGGACCACAATCCGCTCATTGATCTGGTGCCGCCGCAGGGCATCAAGCTGACGCCGCGTCATTACGCGTATCTGAAAATCTCCGAAGGCTGCAACCATAGTTGCAGCTTCTGCATCATTCCGTCGATGCGCGGCAAGCTGGTCAGTCGTCCGGTGGGCGACGTGCTGGACGAGGCCAAGCGCCTGGTTAAGTCCGGAGTGAAGGAGCTGCTGGTGATTTCCCAGGACACCAGCGCCTACGGCGTCGACGTCAAGTACCGCACCGGTTTCTGGGACGGCCAGCCGGTCAAGACCCGCATGACCGAGCTGTGCCAGGCGCTCAGCACGCTGGGCGTCTGGGTGCGTCTGCACTACGTCTACCCGTATCCGCACGTCGACGAGCTGATTCCACTGATGGCGGCGGGCAAGATCCTGCCGTATCTGGACATCCCCTTCCAGCACGCCAGCCCGCGCGTACTCAAGCTGATGAAGCGTCCGGCGTTCGAAGACAAGACCCTGGCGCGGATCAAGAACTGGCGTGAACAATGCCCGGACCTGATCATCCGTTCGACCTTCATCGTCGGCTTCCCGGGTGAAACCGAGGAAGACTTCCAGTACCTGCTCGACTGGCTGACCGAAGCCCAGCTCGACCGCGTCGGCTGCTTCCAGTATTCGCCGGTGGAAGGCGCACCCGCCAATCTGCTGGATGCCGAAATCGTCCCGGACGACGTCAAGCAGGATCGCTGGGATCGCTTCATGGCGCATCAGCAGGCAATCAGCGCCGCGCGTTTGCAACTGAAGATCGGCCGGGAAATCGAAGTGCTGATCGATGAAGTCGACGAGCGCGGCGCCGTGGGCCGCTGCTTCTTCGATGCGCCGGAAATCGACGGCAACGTGTATATCGGTCTTGAAGACGACAGCCCGGTCAAACCGGGCGACAAGATCATGTGCCGCGTCACCGACGCCGATGAATACGATCTGTGGGCCGAACCCATCTGATCGAACTGCGATGCGTTTCAGACAGAGCCTCGCCGGGTAAACCGGCGGGGCTTTTTCTTTGGGCTTAGACTGTCGGGGTATTGGTTATGCAAGAGCCTACGCACAATGGACATTCACAGCCCGGACAAAGGCGACTTTCCCGAACTGGCACGGGTCTGGGAGCGCTCGGTACGCGCCACGCACGACTTTCTGCCCGACGCCTACATCTCGACACTCAAAGGCTTGCTGCTGATGCAGTATCTGGAGACCGTCACGCTGTTCTGTACTCGCAACGCCAATCTGGAGATAACAGGTTTTGCCGGCGTCAGCCGTAATCGACTCGACATGCTGTTCATCGACCCCGATTATCGAGGGCAGGGGCTGGGCAAGCAGTTGCTGAACCACGCCGTGGAGCATTACGGGATCAGCGAACTGGACGTCAACGAGCAGAATCCCCAGGCGCTGGGCTTCTACCTCAAGCAAGGCTTCAAGGTCATCAGCCGGTCGGAGGTCGACGGGCTGGGTCAGCCGTATCCGATGCTGAGAATGCGCCGCAGACAGCCTGGATGAGGCAGCCGGCACGCGCGCTGCAGTGCCTGCGAGTACAGCATTTGCAATGATGCCGCGATTAACCCGGCGGGGGCGGTTACACTATCGCCTTTCCCTTCAGTAATAACGGCTCCTTGTCATGACAGACCCCATTCGCCTTTCCAAACGTCTCATCGAGTTGACCGGCTGCTCGCGCCGCGAAGCCGAGCTCTACATCGAAGGCGGCTGGGTGACCGTGAATGGTGAGGTGATCGACGAGCCCCAGTTCAAGATCACCGACCAGAAGGTTCAGCTCAATGCCGACGCAAAAGCCGTCGCGCCGGAGCCGGTGACCATCATTTTTCACACGCCGGCCGGTGCCACGCCCGAGACCGCGCTGAAAATGATCACACCGGACAGCCTGTCCGAGGAGCACCGTTTCGGCAAACGTCCGTTGCGTGGTCATTTCTTGCGCCTTGACACAGCCTCCTCGCTCCAGGCCAACGCCAGCGGCCTGATGGTGTTCAGCCAGGACTGGCGCATCATCCGCAAGCTGACGGACGATCGCAGCAAGATCGAGCAGGAGTATGTCGTGGAAGTGACCGGCGAGATGGTCGCCCACGGCCTGAACCGGCTCAACCATGGCCTGATGTACAAAGGCAAGGAGTTGCCGGCGGTCAAAGCCAGCTGGCAGAACGAGAACCGTCTGCGCTTTGCCATGAAAAATCCTCAGCCCGGTGTCATCGCCCAGTTGTGCGAAGCGGTCGGCCTCAAGATTGTTGCTGTGCGCCGCATCCGCGTGGGTGGCGTCTCGATGGGCAAGTTGCCTGAAGGCCAGTGGCGTTACATGAAGACCGCGGAAAAGTTCTAACCCTCTTTATCGGCGCGCAACGTCCAACGCGCGCCGTCTCAGCGTTTATCAGGATTTACGTGACATGACCAACAACGATGTACTGCGCAGCGTGCGCTACATGCTCGATATCAGCGACAACAAGATCGTCGAGATCACCGGATTGGGCGGACTGGAAATCACCAAAGCGGACGTAATCGCCTTCACTAAAAAGGAAGACGAGGAAGGCTACCTGGTCTGCGGCGATAACGTCATGGCGCATCTTCTCGATGGCCTGGTGTTCTTCAAGCGTGGCAAGGATGAAAGTCGCCCGCCGCAACCGGTCGAGCTGCCGGTGACCAACAATGTCGTGCTCAAGAAGCTGCGGGTGGCCTTCGAGCTCAAGGAAGACGACATGCACGCCATCCTCAAGTCGGTGGATTTCCCGGTGTCCAAACCGGAGCTGAGCGCGCTGTTCCGCAAGGTCGGCCATAACAATTACCGGGAATGCGGCGACCAGTTGCTGCGCAACTTTCTCAAGGGTCTGACCCAGCGCTTGCGCGGCTGACCGGGCGCATCCATGAGCTATCAGGTTTCTCCGGTCGGGTACGTGCGCTCCTGCTTCAAGGAAAAATTCGCGATCCCGCGCCAACCGCAGCTGGCGCCTGCCGCACGTGGCGTGCTCGAACTGGTATCGCCGTTTGATCAGGGCGACGCGGTTCAGGGACTGGAACAGGTCAGTCACGTGTGGCTGCTGTTTCTGTTCCATCTGGCGCTGGAGGACAAACCGCGTTTGAAAGTCCGCCCGCCCCGCCTGGGCGGCAACCAATCTACCGGCGTGTTCGCGACCCGGGCCACGCATCGGCCCAACGGTATCGGGCAATCGGTGGTCAGGCTAGACAAGGTAGAGCCGGGCAGGCTGTGGCTGTCCGGCATCGATCTGCTCGATGGTACCCCGGTACTGGACATCAAACCCTACGTGCCCTATGCCGATCAGGTCAGCGATGCGTCCAACGGGATGGCGAGCGCGGCGCCGGTGTTGATTCCGGTGCAGTGGCATGATCAGGCGCTCGTCCAGGCGCGTGAGCATGCTTTGCGGCTAGGGGAACCGCTGGTGGAACTGGTCGAACAATGTCTGGCGCAGGACCCACGCCCGGCTTATCAGGTGCCGACGCCTGAACGGCGCTATGGCGCCCGATTCTGGGATCTGGATGTGCGCTGGCACTACCCCTCCCCCGGCTCGATTACTGTGCTGGAAGTGGTCCGGGCCGCGAACCTGTAGCGGCAAAAGGCGGACAACAAAAAGCCCGCCTGGCCGGATCACGGCGAGGCGGGCTTTTTTACATCGACGCTTACTTCTCGACGAAAGCACGCTCGATCAGGTAGTCGCCCGGCTCACGCATGCGCGGCGAGACAGTCAGACCAAAGCTGTTCAGCACTTCGCTGGTTTCGTCCAGCATGCTCGGGCTGCCGCACAGCATCGCGCGGTCGTCTTCCGGATTGATCGGCGGCAGACCGATGTCACGGAACAGCTTACCGCTGCGCATCAGGTCGGTCAGACGCCCCTGGTTCTCGAACGGCTCGCGGGTAACGGTCGGGTAGTAGATCAGCTTGTCACGCAGCGCTTCGCCGAAGAATTCGTTCTGCGGCAGGTGCTCGGTGATGAACTCGCGGTAGGCGACTTCGTTCACGTAGCGCACGCCGTGGCACAGGATGACCTTTTCGAAACGCTCGTAGGTTTCAGGGTCCTGAATGACGCTCATGAACGGCGCCAGGCCAGTACCGGTGCTCAGCAGGTAAAGGTGTTTGCCGGGCTTGAGGTCGTCGAGGACCAGCGTGCCGGTAGGCTTTTTGCTGATGATGATTTCATCGCCTTCCTTGAGGTGCTGCAGCTGGGAGGTCAGCGGGCCGTCCGGCACCTTGATGCTGAAGAATTCCAGGTGCTCTTCCCAGTTCGGGCTGGCGATCGAGTACGCACGCATGAGCGGGCGACCGTTAGGCTGCTGCAGACCGATCATGACGAACTGACCGTTCTCGAAACGCAGACCCGGGTCGCGGGTGCACTTGAAACTGAAGAGAGTGTCGTTCCAGTGATGGACGCTGAGGACACGCTCGTGATTCATGTTGCTCATGTACGTGGAAACTCCTGAGATTTCATGCGCACAGGGGGGTTGCGCTATTGCGCGACATTCTAGTGGCAGAGACAATATCTGTTAAATGAATTATCAAGATATGGGTAATCGGTTATATAGATATGAGATTCACTCTTCGTCAGCTTCAGGTCTTCGTCGCCGTGGCCCAGCAGGAAAGCGTCTCACGCGCCGCCGTGCTGCTTTCGCTGTCCCAGTCGGCCGCCAGTACATCGATCACCGAACTGGAGCGCCAGTCCAGCACTCAGCTGTTCGACCGTGCAGGCAAGCGGCTCAGTCTCAACGCCACGGGACGTCAGCTGTTGCCCCAGGCCGTTGCCCTGCTGGATCAGGCCAAGGAAATCGAGGACCTGCTTAACGGCAAGTCCGGCTTCGGCTCTCTTGCGGTGGGCGCTACCTTGACCATCGGCAATTACCTGGCGACGCTGTTGATCGGCAGTTTCATGCAGCGTCATCCGGAAAGCCAGGTCAAACTGCACGTTCAGAATACCGCGCACATCGTCCAGCAAGTGGCGCATTACGAGATTGACCTGGGCCTGATCGAAGGCGATTGCAGCCACCCGGACATAGAGGTTCAGTCATGGGTCGAGGACGAGCTGGTGGTGTTTTGCGCGCCCCAGCATCCCTTGGCCAAACAGGCACGGGTCAGCCTTGAAGAGCTGACTCGTGAAGCCTGGATTTTGCGGGAACAAGGCTCCGGCACCCGACTCACCTTCGATCAGGCGCTGCGACACCACCGAAACGGTCTGAACGTGCGTCTGGAGCTTGAGCACACCGAGGCAATCAAGCGTGCCGTCGAGTCTGGATTGGGCATCGGCTGCATTTCACGTCTGGCGCTGCGGGATGCATTCCGGCGCGGCAGCCTGGTCGCGCTGGAAACACCTGAGCTGGACCTGTCGCGCCAGTTCTATTTCATCTGGCATAAACAGAAATACCAGACCTCGGCGATGCGCGAGTTTCTGGAACTTTGCCGGGCATTCACCGCGGGTGTGCGTCGCAGCGACGAAATCGTGCTGCCCACCCTCTATTGATCAGCCGAGCAGGATTACACCCCAGACCGATGCGATCATGGTCAGCGCTACCAGCTGCGCCGCACTGCCCATGTCCTTGGCGTTCTTGGACAGCGGGTGCAGGTCCAGCGAGATACGATCGATCGCTGCTTCAACCGCCGAGTTCAGCAATTCGACGATCAGCGCCAGCAGGCAGACCGCGATCAGCAGCGCCTGCTCGCCCCGGCTGACGCTCACGAAGAAAGACAGGGGGATCAGCACTGCGTTGAGCAGCACCAGCTGGCGGAAAGCCGCCTCTCCCTTGAACGCGGCGGTCAGGCCATCGAGCGAGTAACCCGCTGCGTTGAAGATACGTTTCAGGCCGGTCTGGCCTTTGAAGGGCGACATAGAAAGCTGCTGCGTAAAAAAGATGAGGAAAGCTACGGCACGACAGGTCAAAAAAGCGTGAACACCTGTATCAGCTCGCCGTGATGGACTCCAGCTGCTGCAGCAACAACGCTGCCTGCGTCCGGGTGCGCACGCCCAGCTTGCGGAAGATCGCTGTCACGTGGGCCTTGATGGTCGCCTCCGACACGCTCAGCTCGTAGGCGATCTGCTTGTTGAGCAACCCTTCGCAGACCATCGTAAGCACGCGAAACTGCTGGGGTGTGAGGCTCGCGAGTCCTTCGCTCGCCGCCTTGGCCTCGGCAGACACGCTGACCACCTCGTTGACCTGCGGCGGCCACCAGACGTCGCCGTCGAGAACCGCGCGCACCGCCTGCTGAATGTCTTCCAGCCCGCTGGACTTGGGAATGAAGCCACTGGCCCCGAACTCACGGGAACGGACCACGATGGACGCCTCTTCCTGCGCGGAGATCATGACCACCGGAATCTGCGGATACTGCCCGCGCAACAGGACCAGGCCTGAAAAACCGTAGGCGCCGGGCATGTTCAGGTCCAGCAGAACCAGGTCCCAGTCAGCCTTCTCTTCAAGGCGCGATTCGAGTTGCGCGATGCTTTCTGCCTCGACCAGTCGCGCATCAGGCCCCAGGCCGATGCTCAACGCCTGATGCAGCGCGCTGCGAAACAGCGGATGATCATCGGCGATCAGGATGTCGTAGGTCATCTTTTGATCCTGTTTTCAAAGTGAGCGTCGGGTGAGCGACAGCTCGGCAGGGCATCGGGATGCCCGGAATTCACTGCTTCGACAGGGCACGTCCGTGGCCGTCGGCGTTCAAGCGGCGCCAAGGATGCCCAGCATGACCCGGACGGTCAAGCCTGGAACGCCCCGGCGCCGCCGGTATTCGATCGCCCGCTTCTTCTACAGATACGCCTTGAGCAGGCTATGCGCCGCGTCGTCCGGATCGACCGGATTCTGGAACTTGGCACCCAGATAATGCGCGCTGAAAACATCCAGATAGGCATCCAGCACACTGCTGGCTTCCTGGTCGCCGGCCAGCTCCAGGCACAACGCGGCGACTTCGGCCGTACAGAAATGATCGTCCCGTCTGGAACGACGCAAGCGATAGCGCGAGATCTGTTCCGGCTCCAGGCTCAGCACGGGAAAGCGTTCGAGATACGGGCTCTTGCGAAACATCTTGCGCGCCTCGGTCCAGGTTGCGTCGAGCAGGATAAACAGGGGCCGCTTGCCTTCGACCGGGCTGACGCTGGTCACGACCCGCTCCGGTGCCACGAACTCACCCGGAAACACGATGTAAGGCTGCCACTGCGGATCTTCGAGCAATTGGAGCAGTTGTTCATCAACCTCGATACGTGACCAGCCGAACGCATGCGTGTCCTCTATCACGTCGGCAATCAGCCAACCGGTGTTGGTGGGTTTCAAGGGTTCGGTGTCGTACATCAGCAGGCACATGCCGGAGCCGGCTTCGACGCTGGGCCGCCAGGCACATAGACAATAGCTGAATATCACCCGGCAATCCGGGCACCGCGGCGCGCGCGAACCACGGGCAATGAAAGGCCGGGTGCTGCGCGCCAGACGCTCGTCCCGCAGACGCGAAACAGCGTGGCTCATGGCATCACCGGCCAGTTGAAAGAGTGCGTCGACACCATGAAAACCCAGGCGGAAAAAGTGCGCGCAGTTTATCAGACACGCGCCGGTTTAACCTGCTTCGCCGCCATTACTGCCTTATACTGGCACGCCGGCAGGCCTGGCGATCCGCCGACCGCCGGAACGCATGTTCAAGTAGCTGGTCCAAACGCCAGCCACTAAATCAGGAGAGTTTGATGCTGCGCCTTATCGTCCCTACCCTTACACTTTTGCTCGCGGCCCCGTTGTCCGCACAAGCAGCGTCGAAGCAGGAGTTCGAGCTCAGCAAGATGCTGGAGAAAGTTGCGAAGGAAAGCAGCGTCGGCACCCCTCGGGCGATCAACGAAGACATTCTGGATCAGGGCTTCACCGTCAATGGCAAGGAGCTGATCAATCACTTGAGCGTCCGTGAGGGCCAGGCCCAGCAGATGCGTGCCAACCCCGATCTGATGCGCAACCAGCTTGGTGCCAGCGTCTGCCGCAACAACGGGTTCCGCCAGCTGATGACCAAGGGCGCAGTCCTGAAGTACCAGTTCAGCGAATACAAGACCAATCGCCCTATCGCCACTCAGACCTTCCAGGCGTCGGACTGCACTGCCCGTCCGAAGAAGTAACAGCCCCCCTCCCGCTGCGCGCCTTGCTCGGGCGCGCTTCGCGCTCTTCCTCCCTTGCTCAGCACGTTCCATGGGACGGCCCGGGTAGCCTTTTGCGACAAACCGGACCATCATCGTCCGTATCGCACTGTCTCAGGAGGAGCTATTTCCAATGCCTTATCAGCCGAATGATGTTCTGTCTCGACACTTTCAAAGCAATGGTCTGAACCTGACCAGCCAGATTGAAGAGCACATCAATCTCGTGGCGCCCGGCAGCCCGAACCTTCCGCTGTATCGTGACATGATCCTGACCGTGCTGCGCATGGCCCAGGACGACCGCAATCGCTGGAACGCCAAGATCACCCTGCAGACCCTGCGTGAACTGGACGGCGCCTTTCGCGTGCTGGAGCGTTTCAAGGGTCGGCGCAAGGTCACGGTATTCGGCTCCGCCCGCACGCCGGTCGAGCATCCGGTGTATGCCCTGGCGCGAGAGCTGGGCAGCCAGATCGCGGCCTCCGACATGATGGTCATCACCGGCGCCGGTGGTGGCATCATGGCCGCCGCTCACGAAGGCGCGGGACGAGAGCATAGTCTGGGCTTCAATATCACCCTGCCTTTCGAACAGCATGCCAACCCGACCGTCGAAGGCACGGAAAACCTCTTGCCGTTCCACTTCTTCTTTACCCGCAAGCTGTTTTTCGTCAAGGAAGCGGACGCGCTGGTGCTGTGCCCCGGCGGTTTCGGCACGCTGGACGAGGCGCTGGAAGTACTGACCCTGGTACAGACGGGCAAAAGTCCGCTGGTCCCTATCGTGCTGCTGGACAATCATGGCGGGACGTTCTGGCAAAGCGCTCTGGACTTCATCAAGAGCCAACTCGAAGACAACCGGTACATCCTTCCCGCGGACATGAAACTGATGCGTCTGGTCTACAGCGCCGACGAGGCCGTGCAGGAGATTAATCAGTTCTACCACAACTATCACTCAAGCCGCTGGCTGAAGAATCAGTTCGTGATCCGCATGCATCGTCCGCTCACCGAACAGGCGCTGTCGCAGGTCAGGGAAACCTTCGCCGACCTGTGCGTCAGCGAGGATTTTCATCAGCATCGCTATGAGGGTGAAGAGCATGATGAAGCGCAATTCAGTCATCTGACCCGTCTGGCGTTCACGTTCACCGGACGTAATCAGGGAAGACTGCGGGAGTTGGTCGACTACATCAACCTGGAAGAAAACCTGGTTTCGAATCAGGAAATGCCGGATCGTGAAGCGGCTTCACTGCAAGCGAGTCACGCCGGCTAATCAACGCCGTCAGTCGTCCGCGCCACGACCGCTCAGCAAGCGACCGATGAGGTCCAGCGGATAACCGCGATAGCTGAGAAACCTCCCCTGCTGCGCTCGCTCGCGGGCGTCGGCAGGGAATCTCCCGCCAAACTTGCGATCCCAGGTTTCGCGCAGCTTCTCCTGCCAGTCGACTCCGCATTCACGGAGCGCTTGCTCGATGTCGGTTTTCTGCAACCCACGCTGGCCTAGTTCTTCGCGAATACGCAGTGGGCCATACCCCGAGCGTGCGCGGGAGGCGACAAAACTTTCAAGGTAACGGGATTCGGAGAGAAGACCTTCCTCGACCAGTCGGTCAAGAGCAGGCTCGATAAGTTCGGGAGTGGCGCCGCGCTGACGCAGTTTGCGCGTCAGCTCGACCCGACCGTGCTCGCGTCGCGCGAGCAGGTCCATTGCAGTCCGCCGTACAGCGACGGCGGTATCAAGCACAACAGCCATCAGAGATCGATATCGGCTTCAGCCATATCGTCTGCGTCGGCAGCCTCACGAGAGCCGGCAGCCTTGGTGTCGACACCCGCGGTCAGCAGCTTGTCGCGAATCTGCTTCTCGATGGCAGCGCCGATTTCAGGGTTCTCCGCCAGGAACTTGGCCGCGTTGGCCTTGCCCTGACCGATCTTGCTGCCCTGATAGGCATACCAGGCACCGGATTTCTCGACAAAGCCGTGCAGAACTGCCAGATCGATGATCTCGCCGTTGAGGTAGATGCCCTTGCCGTACAGGATCTGGAATTCAGCCTGACGGAACGGTGGCGCGACCTTGTTCTTGACGATCTTGACGCGGGTTTCGCTGCCGACCACTTCGTCGCCTTCTTTCACCGCGCCGGTACGACGGATGTCGAGACGAACCGAAGCGTAGAACTTCAGCGCGTTACCACCGGTGGTGGTTTCAGGGCTGCCGAACATGACGCCGATCTTCATACGGATCTGGTTGATGAAGATGACCAGGCAGTTGGCGTTCTTGATGTTACCGGTGATCTTGCGCAGTGCCTGAGACATCAGACGTGCCTGCAGACCCACGTGCATGTCACCCATCTCGCCTTCGATTTCAGCCTTGGGAACCAGGGCCGCTACCGAGTCGACGACGATCACGTCGATTGCGTTGGAACGCACCAGCATGTCGGTGATTTCCAGGGCCTGCTCACCGGTGTCCGGCTGCGAGACCAGCAGGTCGTCCACGTTGACACCCAGCTTTCCGGCATACTCCGGATCCAGCGCGTGCTCAGCGTCGACGAATGCACAGGTAGCACCCATTTTCTGGGCCTGCGCGATGACCGACAGCGTCAGCGTGGTCTTACCGGAAGATTCCGGACCGTAGATTTCCACGATCCGGCCTTTTGGCAGACCGCCAATGCCCAGTGCGATGTCCAGGCCCAGCGAGCCGGTGGAGATGGAAGGAATAGCCTGGCGGTCATGGTCGCCCATGCGCATCACGGCGCCTTTACCGAACTGACGCTCGATCTGACCCAAGGCCGCAGCCAAGGCTTTCTTCTTGTTGTCGTCCATTGAAGTCCTCACGTATTCAAATTCAATCAAGGGCCGGATGGCCGCAATACCTGTATAAGTAGACAGTATTATTCCACAGGGAAAGGCGCGCGCCTACCCCTGATTCGGCATTTCTGTCGATGCCAGTCGGACCAGCCCTTCCAGAGCGGCTTCGACCGTCTGTCGACGTACCTCGTCTCGATCGCCGGCGAACTGGCGGCGCTCGCTGACCAGCGCGAGACCCGCGCCCCAGCACAGCCAGACCGTACCGACGGGCTTTTCCGGCGAGCCGCCGCCAGGACCCGCCACGCCGCTCACGGCAACCGCGAATCTCGCCCCGCTATTGCGTTGCGCGCCTTGCACCATGGCCCGAACGACCTCTTCACTCACCGCTCCCACCGACTCGAACAGTGCTGGCGCGACGCTCAGTTGCAGCGTCTTCTGGGCATTGGAATAGGTCACATAGCCGGCTTCGAACCAGGCCGAGCTGCCCGCCACCCGAGTAATCGCCTCGGCAATGCCTCCGCCGGTGCAGGACTCCGCAGTGGTCACCTGCGCATTCGATGCTTGCAGAAGCTGGCCCAGC
Organism: Pseudomonas sp. JDS28PS106; assembly: GCF_036706555.1. NCBI lineage: Bacteria > Pseudomonadati > Pseudomonadota > Gammaproteobacteria > Pseudomonadales > Pseudomonadaceae > Pseudomonas > Pseudomonas sp. JDS28PS106. Next base: position 230,021 of record NZ_JBAJGT010000008.1, read on the forward strand.
GATGTGGCCAACCGGATAATTTCGTCCACGGTGCGTTCCTTGAGGTTTCGAGCCAGGCGCCCTGGCAAAAGGTCCCGCTCAACGATGGGCGGTCGCGCGCGTCCGCCCGGTTTGAGACATCAGTCTACCGATTTCCCTTTTCGGCGCTGAGGCTTATTGACTTTTTCCACGACAGTTTCTCTGGGACGGCTCTTCGCCTCTTCCAGCGTGACGAATCTGCCACTGACTGCATCCCTTGCTCGTTTTGCAGCCATATCAAAATCCTTTTTGACAGTAGCGCCCGGAATGGGCGGCAACGAGGAAAAGTCTATACGGCCTCGCCGCCCGCGCAGCCACTTGAAACCCCCGCTCACGATTGCCCCGGACCTGCGTCGCGGCCATGCGCGTGATAATCTTGCCGTCATCGCCTACATACGCAGGACAATCCCCGGCGCACCGGAGGGTTCAGCGGACCGTTGCCCATCTTTTCAAGACATTTCCCGACCGACTGATGAACAAAGCCATTTCCGATCTTTCCTCGCACACGCCCATGATGCAGCAGTACTGGAAGCTGAAGAACCAGCATCCCGATCAGCTGATGTTCTATCGCATGGGCGATTTCTACGAGATTTTCTACGAAGACGCCAAGAAGGCCGCCCGGCTGCTGGACATTACTCTGACCGCGCGCGGCCAGTCGGCGGGCCAGAGCATTCCCATGTGCGGCATCCCTTATCACGCCGCCGAAGGTTATCTGGCCAGGCTGGTGAAACTGGGCGAATCGGTGGTCATCTGCGAACAGATCGGCGATCCGGCCACCAGCAAGGGACCGGTCGAACGTCAGGTGGTTCGAATCATCACCCCGGGCACCATCAGCGACGAAGCGCTGCTGGACGAAAGCCGCGACAATCTGATCGCCGCGGTCCTGGGCGACGAGCGCCTGTTCGGTCTGGCGGTGCTGGACATTACCAGCGGCAACTTCAGCGTGCAGGAGATCAAGGGCTGGGAAAACCTGCTGGCGGAGCTTGAACGGATCAACCCCGTAGAGCTGCTGATCCCCGATGACTGGCCCCAGGGCCTGCCCGCCGAGAAACGTCGTGGAGTGCGTCGACGCGCGCCCTGGGATTTCGAGCGTGACAGCGCACACAAGAGTCTGTGTCAGCAATTCGCGACTCAGGACCTCAAGGGTTTCGGTTGCGAGACGCTGACGCTGGCCATCGGTGCCGCCGGCTGCCTGCTCGGCTACGCCAAGGAAACCCAGCGCACGGCCCTGCCGCATTTGCGCAGCCTGCGCCATGAGCGACTCGACGATACCGTGATTCTCGACGGCGCGAGTCGGCGCAACCTGGAACTGGACGTCAACCTTTCCGGCGGGCGGGACAACACTTTGCAATCGGTCATGGATCGCTCGCAGACCGCCATGGGCACGCGCCTGCTGACCCGCTGGCTGAACCGGCCGCTGCGCGACTTGAGCGTGCTGCTGGCGCGCCAGAGTTCAATCAAATGCCTGCTGCAAGGCTATCGCTTCGAGAACCTGCAGCCGCAACTCAAGGAAATCGGCGACATCGAGCGGATTCTCGCCCGTATCGGCCTGCGCAACGCCCGACCTCGCGACCTCGCCCGGCTGCGGGATGCGCTGGGCGCCCTGCCCGAGCTGCAAAGCGCGATGACCCGGCTCGAAGCGCCGCACTTGCAGTCGCTGGCCAGCACCATCAGTACTTACCCCGAACTGGCGGACCTGCTGCAGCGCGCCATCATCGACAATCCGCCCGCCGTGATCCGCGACGGTGGCGTGCTGAAGGTCGGTTACGATGCCGAGCTGGACGAATTGCTGTCGCTGAGCGAGAACGCCGGCCAGTTTCTTATCGACCTCGAAGCCCGGGAAAAGGCACGAACCGGTCTTGCCAATCTCAAGGTCGGTTACAACCGGGTACACGGCTATTTCATCGAGCTGCCCAGCAAACAGGCCGAGCAGGCGCCGGCGGACTACATCCGGCGCCAGACGCTCAAGGGCGCCGAGCGTTTCATCACTCCCGAGCTCAAGGAGTTCGAAGACAAGGCGCTGTCCGCGAAAAGCCGGGCGCTGGCGCGCGAGAAGCTGCTCTACGAGGCCTTGCTTGAAGACCTGATCGGTCATCTCGCGCCGTTGCAGGATTCCGCCGCCGCCCTGGCCGAGCTGGACGTGCTGAGCAACCTTGCCGAGCGCGCACTGAACCTCGATCTGAATTGCCCGCGCTTCGTGGACGAACCCTGCATGCGCATCGAGCAGGGTCGTCATCCGGTGGTCGAGCAGGTCCTGTCCACGCCGTTCGTGGCCAACGATCTAGCGCTGGACGACAGCACGCGGATGCTGGTGATCACCGGCCCGAACATGGGCGGTAAATCCACTTACATGCGTCAGACGGCATTGATCGTCCTGTTGGCGCATATCGGCAGCTTTGTGCCGGCCGCCAGTTGCGAGTTGTCACTGGTGGACCGCATCTTCACGCGGATCGGCTCCAGCGACGACCTGGCGGGCGGGCGCTCGACCTTCATGGTCGAGATGAGCGAAACGGCCAATATTCTGCACAATGCCACTGATCGCAGCCTGGTGCTGATGGATGAAGTCGGTCGCGGGACCAGCACGTTCGATGGTCTGTCGCTGGCGTGGGCCGCGGCGGAATGTCTCGCCCAACTACGTGCCTACACGCTGTTCGCCACTCACTATTTCGAGCTGACCGTTCTGCCGGAAAGCGAGCCGCTGGTCAGCAACGTGCATCTCAACGCAACCGAACACAACGAGCGTATCGTGTTCTTGCACCGCGTCCTGCCCGGCCCGGCCAGCCAGAGCTATGGACTGGCGGTCGCCCAGCTGGCGGGGGTTCCGGGCAAGGTCATCACCCGAGCCAAGGAGCATCTGCAGCGCCTGGAAACCACCAGCCTGCCGCACGAGCAACCCAAGGCCAGGCCCGGGAAGCCTGCGGTGCCCCAGCAGAGCGACCTGTTCGCCAGCCTGCCCCATCCGGTGCTCGACCAGTTGTCAAAGCTCAAACTGGATGACTTGACGCCTCGTCAGGCGCTGGAGATGTTGTACACAATGCAAACACGCATCTGACGGATGCCGTAACAAGCTGTTAGAATCCCGCGCGGTTTGGGATGCGGTCGGCTTTTAGCCTGGCTCGACCGCCCACCAGGCCACGTGGGAACGCAGCCGATGCACCGTCAACGGCAGGCGAAGCAGTCGAACTGCTTCAAGGCCGCCGACCCCACGCATTCGTTTTCACGAGGCCGGGACTTGCCCGAACCCTGCATCCCTGTCTGGAAGGGCTCTGCTGCCGCCGCCTGAGGAGAGAATTAGAAATGACCTTCGTCGTCACCGACAACTGCATCAAGTGCAAGTACACCGACTGCGTAGAAGTCTGTCCGGTGGACTGCTTTTACGAAGGACCGAACTTCCTGGTGATTCACCCGGATGAATGCATCGACTGCGCGCTCTGCGAACCGGAGTGCCCCGCGCAGGCAATTTTCTCGGAGGACGAAATCCCGGCCGGGATGGAAAACTTCATCGAGCTCAACGCCGAGCTTGCGGAGGTCTGGCCGAACATCACCGAGAAGAAGGACGCGCTGGCCGACGCCGCCGAATGGGACGGCAAGCCGGGTAAGATCGCCGACCTGGAGCGCTAAGGTCCGCGTAGCCCGCACTCTGCGTTGAAATGAAAAGGCCCTGCGGGGCCTTTTTTCATGTGGGCCGAACGAACTGACAGGCGAAAAAAAGGGCGGTATGAACCGCCCACCATCCCTGATCCCTGTAATCCCTTTCATCGTCCTGATGATTTGCCTCTTGCAAAATCCTAATTGTCTTCCATGACAACCTGTGCCTTTCCGTCGGCACAGTTCGATCTTATTCATTTTCGAGACAGTCGCAATGGCGGCATATTAACCAGCCGGTTGGCGAGAACATGAGGGACTTGATAAAAAACCTTGTATATCAGGTAGATACGGAAAATACCGCCGTCATCTTCGGAAAACGCTTTTACAAAACAGCGATTGCTTACAACCAGAGTAAGTAAAATCTTACATAGATTTCGATCATTAAGGATGAATGTTACAGCGGTCCATTTAGTTCAAGAGCTCGGGACTTACAGCACGCAGGTTTCATTTTGATGACCCAGTAAAAAGCCGATATGAACACAGAATATTCATATCGGCTTTTGTAACGCGGCGAGGAACTACTGGAACAGCGACTCGCTCGACAGTCCGTTCTTCTCCAGGATCTCACGAAGCCGCTTGAGGCCTTCTACCTGGATCTGCCGTACCCGCTCGCGGGTCAGGCCGATCTCAAGGCCCACATCTTCCAGCGTACTGCTTTCGTGTCCACGCAAACCAAAGCGGCGGATAACGACTTCCCGTTGCTTGTCGGTCAGTTCGGACAGCCACTGATCGATGCTCTGGGACAGATCGTCGTCTTGCAGCAGCTCACAAGGATCGGTAGGTCGATCGTCGGTCAAGGTGTCCAGCAGGGTCTTGTCCGAATCCGGCCCCAGGGAAACATCCACCGAGGAAACCCGTTCATTGAGCCCAAGCATGCGCTTGACCTCGCCGACCGGCTTTTCCAGCAGCGTGGCGATTTCTTCAGGAGACGGTTCATGATCGAGCTTCTGGGTGAGCTCCCGCGCTGCGCGCAGGTAGACGTTCAGCTCCTTGACGACATGAATCGGCAGCCGGATGGTCCGGGTCTGATTCATGATGGCGCGTTCAATGGTCTGACGAATCCACCAGGTTGCGTAGGTGGAGAATCGGAAACCGCGTTCAGGGTCGAACTTTTCAACCGCCCGGATCAAGCCGAGGTTGCCCTCTTCGATCAGGTCGAGCAATGACAGGCCACGATTGACGTAGCGTCTGGCGATCTTGACCACCAGCCGCAGATTGCTCTCAATCATGCGTTTGCGTCCGGCCGGACAGCCGCTTTGCGACAAGCGTGCAAAGTGGACTTCTTCTTCCGGAGACAGCAGGGGGGAAAACCCTATTTCATTGAGATACAACTGGGTGGCATCGAGCGCCCGGGTGTAATCAATATATTTATGTTGTTTGAGCGATGAAGAGTGCTTGGTCTTGGCACGGCTCGAAGGCGCAGCGAACGGCTGCTTATCGTCCGATGCCTCTTCCAGGACAAGGCCGGATTCCATGAGAAGCACTTCATCATCGATGTCAAACTCCGGCGCTTCGTTGCTAAGAGCCATTGTTATAGTCCTTTGGTGAGTTCGACCTCAAGCTCAGCGACGCCTGGTTCCGTGGCAACGCTTGAGCCTGTTCCTTCTACGTCAGAACAGGCTGGCAACTATCAACGCTTCGGCAAAAATTGCAGCGGATCTACAGGCTTGCCCTGACGGCGAATCTCAAAATGCAGTTTCACCCGGTCAGTCCCCGTCGACCCCATTTCGGCAATTGTCTGCCCCGCCTTGACCTGCTGCCCCTCCCGTACCAACAACCTGCGGTTGTGACCGTAGGCACTGACATAGGTATCGCTGTGTTTGATGATGATCAATTCGCCGTAGCCCCGTAATCCACTTCCGGCGTAAACAACTGAACCATCAGACGCGGCCAAAACAGGCTGTCCCAAATCTCCGGCGATATCAATTCCTTTATTCAAACTGCCGTTTGAGGAAAATTTTCCTATCAGTACACCGCTCGACGGCCACCCCCAACCGCTGGGAGACTTGCCGGCGGCCCCGCTCTGCGCGGTCGCCGACGGCGGTATCACCACGGGTACAACCTCGACAGGTTTGGCGATAACCGTGGTTTTTACTGACCCCGAACCGCTGCTGCTGGTGGTAGTGCTCGTGACCGGACGAGCCACGACCGGCGCCGCCGCTACCGCAGTCGATGTTGAATTTGAACGTCCATCGAAGCGAATCGTCTGACCCGGGCGTATGGTGTAGGGCGGCGGAATATTGTTGCGCGCGGCCAGCGCTTTCCAGTCCCAGCCATACCGAAACGCGATGGAAAACAGCGTGTCGCCGCGACGCACGGCATACTGACCGGTCGTCACAGGCGCGCGCTGGGTGACCGTATTACCGTTGCGGTCGACCACCCGCACGCCACCCGACGGCGAGCTGGAACAGCCGACCAGGAGAACACTGAGGGCAATGCCAATCACCAGACGCTGATAACTTCCTGACGACCTGAGCTGCTGAATGACTGTGTGACTCACCCGTCACTCCCTTTACTGGTGACTGAATTGGAGAAGATGCCTGTCGGGCCGCAAGCGCGACGGCAGCCGGTGGTTGATTCGATATCGGCGATTACCGGGCAATCCTGAGATCGGTCCGCCCGGAGGCTGTAGACCGATGAGCGCGCTGGTAATTCCTTGGTTCTCCAGGCCCCGTTCAGGCGAGCGGGCCATTAAGCAGCGGAACGAAGCGCACCGCACCGAGCACATGCCTGGAAAAACCGTTTTCTTCGCGGATGATCAGCATCAGTTGCTGCACTTCGCCCGCGCCTACCGGAATGACCAGCCGCCCGCCTGGCGCCAGTTGATCGAGCAGCGCCTGGGGCACGTCGGTCGCGACCGCAGTCACGATGATCCCGTTGTAGGGAGCCAGCGCCGGCCAGCCTTCCCAGCCGTCGCCCCAGCGGAACACGACGTTACGCAGGTTCAGCTCCAGAAGACGCTCCTTGGCGCGATCCTGCAGGCCCTTGATACGCTCGACCGAGAACACCCGCTCCACCAGTTGTGCCAGCACGGCGGTCTGGTAACCCGAACCGGTGCCGATCTCCAGCACCTTGTCCAGAGGCCCCGCCTCCAGCAGCAGCTCGCTCATGCGCGCGACCATGTAGGGCTGGGAAATGGTCTGGTTGTTGCCGATGGGCAACGCGGTGTCTTCGTACGCCCGATGCGCCAGAGCTTCGTCCACGAACAGGTGGCGTGGTGTCTTGCGAATGACATCCAGCACCCGCGTGTTCGAAATGCCTTCCTCATAGAGGCGCTGGATCAAACGCTCGCGAGTGCGCTGCGAGGTCATTCCGATTCCGCGTCGCAGAAGATCGTCGTGTTCGCGTGGCATCAGCGCAGTCCCCCCAGCCAGTTGTCGAGACTGCCGAAACCGCCCTGCCAGGTTCTGTCCAGGTGCAGTGGCGTGATCGAGACGTAGCCTTGCATCACGCAGTGGAAGTCGGTGCCGGCGCCGCCATCCTCGGCGTCGCCCGCGGCCGCGATCCAGTAGCCGGCGTGGCCTCTGGGGTCCACAACTTTCACTGGCGCCGCCGCACGGGCGCGGTGCCCGAGGCGGGTCACCTGAATGCCGCGAACGTGGTCCAGCGGCAGATTCGGAATGTTCACGTTCAGCACCGTACGCGGTGGCAGGTCGAGCTGTTCATGGGCTTCCACCAGCAGCCGCGCGTAATGCGCGGCCGTTGCCAGGTTTTCCGTCTGGCGCGACAGAAACGAGAACGCGAACGACGGCCGTTGCAGGAAGCGACCTTCGAGCGCGGCGGCAACGGTACCGGAATACAGGACGTCGTCGCCCAGGTTGGCGCCAAGGTTGATGCCCGATACCACCATGTCCGGCTCGCGATCCAGCAGGCCGTTGAGCCCCAGGTGCACGCAATCGGTCGGCGTACCGTTGATGCTGATGAATCCGTTGGCCAGCGTCTGCGGTCGCAAAGGGCGATCCAGGGTCAGCGAACTGCTGGCGCCGCTCTTGTCCTGCTCCGGCGCAATCACCACGCATTCAGTGTAGTCGGCCAGCGCCGCATAGAGCGCCGTCAAGCCTGGCGCGGCGACACCATCATCGTTTGAAATCAGAATACGCATGGGTTGTCCGTCTGCCCGACCGACACCAGATCAACGAGTTCGCGCACCAGCACAGTGGCGAAACATCCGGGCGGAAGGACGAATTCCAGTTGCAGAATGTCAGGCTCGGGATAATGCCACGTCAGGCGGTCTATGGGCAGCCGCAGGATGCGACGTTCGTGCTCCATGCCTGCCCGGATCAACCAGTCCCGCAGGGCCGGCTCCCGGCCCGCGACGTCGTTTTCCAGCTCGGCGGTCGTGCCGCTCGCAGGAGACGGCCCCGCGCCCCATTGGGGGCCTGTGGGGTGCAGGTCGAGGATCGCCAGACGCGGATCGCTGCACTCGGCTTCGCCGGCGGGGAAAAAACTGCGGCTGTCGGTGAACGCCAGCAGGTCCCCGATCTGAGCTTGTTGCCAACTGCCGTCGGCGACACGTGCGGCAAGGACCCTGTTGAACAGATAACTGCGCGCCGTGGACAGCAACCTGGAGCGCACGTTGCGCTGCTCGGGCAGCGCCTGACGGTTTGCATAGTCCCGCGCCTCGCCCAGATTTCCGCCCTGGTAGCCGAAGCGCTGAGCGCCAAAATAGTTGGGGATGCCGGAGCGCTTGATGGATTCCAGGCGCTGATCCAGCGCATCGTGGTCGGCATCGAGCGCGGTCAGACGCAAGGTGAAACCATTTGCCGAATGGGCGCCACGCTGCAACTTGCGACGATGCCTGCCGCTTTGCAGGATGCGCAAGGTATCGTCCTGAGCCGAAGACAGGTCAGGATCGGCCTTGCCCGGCAACTGGATGCTGAACCACTGGCGAGTCAGCGCCTGACGGTCCTTGAGTCCCGCATAGCTGACCGTGCGCAGTTGCACGCCGGCAGCACGCGCCAGCCGCCGCGCGGCTTCTTCGGTATTGAGCCCGCGCTTCTCGACCCAGAGCCACAAGTGCTCGCCATCACCGGACAACGGAATATCCAACACTTCATCGACCTGGAAGTCCTCGGCGGTAGCTTTCAGGACCGCCCGCCCCAAGGCTTCACCCCAGGCCTTCGGCCCAAGCAGTTCGAACTCGGTCATGCTGGCAGCAACAAGGCGACGGCATGCACGGCAATGCCTTCTTCGCGGCCGGTAAAACCGAGCTTCTCGGTGGTGGTGGCCTTGACGTTGACCTGGTCCAGCTCGACCTGCAGATCGGCGGCGATGATCTGGCGCATGGCGTCGATATGCGGCGCCATCTTGGGTGCCTGGGCAACGATGGTGGCATCGACGTTGCCGACCTTCCAGCCCTTGACCCGGACCTGCTCGACCACGTGGCGCAGCAGCACGCGGCTGTCGGCGCCCTTGAAGCGCGGGTCGGTGTCCGGAAAGTGTTTGCCGATATCGCCCAGCGCGGCGGCGCCGAGCAATGCATCGCTCAGGGCGTGCAGCAGGACATCGCCGTCGGAATGAGCCAGCAGGCCGAAACGGTGTGCTATCCGCACTCCGCCCAAGGTAATGAAATCGCCTTCGGCGAAACGGTGCACATCATAGCCATGGCCAATACGCATAGAAAAACGCCCTGAAAAAAGTCAGGGCGTGATTCTACCCGCTTTGGCGCCGCTTAGGCGTTCAAGGCGTCGGCGTGATGCCGCAAATGGTCTTCGATGAAGCTGGCGATGAAGTAATAGCTGTGATCATAGCCAGGCTGCATGCGCAGGGTCAGCGGGTAATCCGTGGTCTTGGCTGCCTGGGTGAGCGCTTCCGGCTTGAGCTGGGTGACCAGGAAGTCGTCGCGATCGCCCTGATCCACCAGGGTCGGCAACTTTTCGGAAGCCTCGGCAAGCAGTACGCTGGCATCCCATTCGCGCCAGCGCGAGCGGTCTTCGCCCAGATAGCGGCTGAACGCTTTTTGCCCCCACGGACAGTCCATGGGATTGCTGATCGGCGAAAACGCCGACACCGACTTGTAGCGTCCGGGATTGCGCAAGGCGCAGACCAACGCGCCGTGCCCGCCCATGGAATGTCCGCTGATGCTGCGGATGTCGGAGGCCGGAAAATGTTCTTCGATCAGCGCAGGCAGTTCCTCGACCACGTAATCGTGCATCCGGTAATGCTTGGCCCAGGGCTGTTCGGTGGCGTTGAGGTAGAACCCGGCACCGAGTCCGAAGTCCCAGGCACCATCAGGATCGCCCGGCACTTCCGGGCCGCGTGGACTGGTATCGGGAGCAACGATGATGATCCCCAGCTCGGCCGCCACACGCAGCGCCGCAGCCTTCTGCATGAAGTTTTCGTCGGTGCAGGTCAGGCCTGACAGCCAGTACAGCACCGGCAACTTGCCGCCCTGCTCTGCCTGCGGAGGCAGATAGACCGCGAAGATCATGTCGCAGCCCAGCACGCGAGAGCTATGTTTGTATCGCTTGTGCCAGCCGCCGAAGCTTTTCTGGCAGGAGATGTTTTCCAGGGTCATAGGGAAACTCCGGGGGCAAGCCATCGGCTCGCCCCTTGCCGCTGCGGTTTAGAAATGGATGACGGAGCGGATGCTCTTGCCTTCGTGCATCAGGTCGAAAGCCTTGTTGATGTCTTCCAGACCCATGGTGTGGGTGATGAAGGTGTCCAGCGGGATTTCGCCGGTTTCCGCCATGTCCACGTAGCTCGGCAACTCGGTGCGGCCGCGCACGCCGCCGAACGCCGAGCCACGCCAGACGCGACCGGTAACCAGCTGGAACGGACGGGTCGAGATTTCCTGGCCGGCACCGGCCACACCGATGATGACCGATTCGCCCCAGCCCTTGTGGCAGCATTCCAGCGCCGCGCGCATCAGCTGCACGTTGCCGATGCATTCGAAGGAGAAGTCCACGCCACCGTCAGTCATGTCGACGATGACTTCCTGAATCGGACGATCGAAATCCTTCGGGTTGACGCAATCGGTCGCACCCAGCTGTTTGGCGATCTCGAACTTTGCCGGGTTGATGTCGATGGCGATGATGCGGGCCGCCTTGGCCTTGACCGCGCCAATGACCGCGGATAGACCGATGCCGCCCAGACCGAAGATCGCCACGGTATCACCCGGCTTGACCTTGGCCGTGTTCAGCACCGCGCCGATGCCGGTGGTGACGCCGCAACCCAGCAGGCAGACCTTTTCCAGCGGCGCCTTCTTGTCGATCTTCGCAACCGAGATTTCCGGCAGCACGGTGTACTCGGAGAAGGTCGAGGTCCCCATGTAGTGGAAAATCTGCTCTCCCTTGTAGGAAAAACGCGCTGTGCCGTCCGGCATCAGGCCCTTGCCCTGGGTCGAGCGAATCGCCTGGCACAAGTTGGTCTTGCCGGACCGGCAGAATTTACACTGACGGCATTCGGGCGTGTACAGCGGGATCACATGATCACCAACGGCGACCGACGTAACGCCCTCGCCAATGGCTTCGACGATTGCACCACCCTCGTGGCCAAGAATCGCCGGGAAGATCCCTTCCGGATCGGCGCCGGACAAGGTGTAAGCGTCGGTATGGCAAACACCCGTTGCCACCACCCGCAGCAAGACCTCTCCCGCCTTGGGCATGGCGACATCGACTTCCACGATCTCCAGAGGCTTGTTGGCTTCGAATGCAACGGCGGCGCGCGACTTGATCATCGATCTTCTCCAGCGAAATAAAAACAGGAGTGGAGTGTAGTACAGTGCCGAATCGCCAGTAATCGGCGCAAAAGCAAAACATTATTGCTCTGCAGGGATAATCATGTACGCCAACCGCTGGGAAGGTCTGGATGAATTTGTCGCGGTCGCGGAGTGCGGCCAGTTCACCGCAGCCGCGCAACGGTTAGGCGTCTCTTCTTCGCACATCAGCCGACAGATCGTGCGTCTTGAAGAACGCCTGCAAACCCGTCTGCTCTATCGCAGCACCCGCAAGGTCGCCTTGACCGAAGCGGGCCAGACTTTCTTGCAGCATTGCCAACGCTTGCAGGATGGCCGCGAAGAGGCGTTGCGTGCTGTCAGCGATCTGGGCGGCGAGCCGAAGGGGCTGCTGCGCATGACCTGCGCCGTGGCTTACGGCGAGCGTTTCATCACGCCGCTGGTCACGCGATTCATGGGGCTGTATCCGCAACTGCGCGTGGATATCGAGTTGAGCAACGAGACGCTGGATCTGGTGCATGAAGGCCTGGACCTGGCGATCCGGCTGGGGCGACTTCAGGATTCCCGGCTGGTGGCAGCAAGACTGGCGCCGCGCCGGATGTATGTCTGTGCGTCGCCCTCGTATCTGGCGCGGTATGGCCGTCCGCACAGCGTCTCTGAGCTGAGCAGACATAACTGCCTGGTTGGCAGCAGCGATACCTGGTTGTTGCAGCAGAGCGGGAAGGAATATTCCCAGCGGGTGCAGGGCAATTGGCGCTGCAACAGTGGGCAGGCAGTGCTGGACGCCGCGCTGCAAGGCGTCGGCCTGTGTCAGCTTCCGGACTACTACGTGCAGGAGCATTTGCGAAGCGGCGCGCTGGTATCCCTGCTGGATGCTCATCAGCCGCCCAACACCGCTGTGTGGGCGCTCTATCCCCAGCAGCGACATCTATCGCCCAAGGTGCGCAAGCTGGTGGATTTTCTGAAAGAGGGCCTGGCGATGCGGGAGGAGTATCGCTAAAGCGAATAGCTGAAGCGGCACTGCCGGCTCTGGACATATCCATTACCGCGTGGGCTGGGCCGTCTGGTTTCGGCCCTTACGGCCGACCCCCTTTTGTTTCGGCAAAAGGGGGAAAAACCATTGCTCCTGGCTTGGCCCTTCGGGTTCCCTCACTCCGGCGACGCTCCACCGGGCCGCGCCCTGATGTGGATTGAGGGTGGCGT
>NZ_JBAJGT010000009.1:0-221948 GCF_036706555.1 Pseudomonas sp. JDS28PS106
GGCTGTAGCGCGACAGATCCAGAGCCGTCATCCACCGGGCGCGATGTTCGGGGCTGGCGCGCATTTGTTCGCACAGTCGTGGGCTCCAGGGCCGGGAGGAAAACGCCAGGCGCAGCTGGTGAGTGCGCGGGTAAGAGAGATAAGACCGGGGCGGGGGCGCGTTTGCTGCGGGCTGGGTAATGAGCGTAAAGGCCGCATCCGCGCCGCTGACCGCGTATTCATGAAAGGTGTCGGCGGTCTCGTCGAATACGTACACAAAGCCGCCGTACAACTGGCGAAGGGTATAACCGCGAGTGTGCAGTGCCGGCAGCTGTGCCCAGACGCCGTCTTTGGGCAAGGGCTTGAGGGCTTCACTGTCGACATCGAAGCGCGACCGGTCCAGTGCATAACGCACCGGCACGATGGCGATGTCCGGCCCCTTGAACGGGCAGGAACTGATGGCGCTGGCCACGGTGCGGGGGAAACAGGTGGCGCGCCGCTGTGGCACGGTGCCGTCCTTTTGAGCCATGCCGAGCCTCCTTGGCGATGGGCTAAAACCAGAACGGATTACAAAAGGCGTGCCAGCAAAATATTTATATTTCAAATCAAGGGCTTAGAGATTAATTGGCCGAAATATCAGCCCGCACTCTCATGAAAATTGCGCAGGTTTTTGCACGGGTGCGCAGGTATCTGCACATTGACCGGATTCAGGTGTACGCCAGCAATCGACCACAGCTGATGATGCCGATCCACAGCGATATCGATAACAGCGCCTGAAGCCTGGCGATGGCAGGGGTGGAGGTGTCGATGTTCCACTGTTCGACCGAGCGATAGACTCCCAGGTGGAATATCGCGGCGTTGGCACCGGCAACGAGAATCAGCCCCAGCTTGAGCAGGAACACGCCGTTGCCGGCGAATTCGGCAGGTTGGGCGGCGAACATTGCGGCCCCCGCCGGTACGATCAGCAGCAGGGATGCCAGAGCCCAAAGCAGCAGATGTCGCGCCAGCATGCGGACCGGCAGGGTGGCGGCGCACCCCAGCAGACGCAGATCAAAAAGGGTGACCGCACCGACCAGCACCGAGAACCCGACGATATGGACGATCTCGACGGCAGGGTAAAGCCAGACCTGTTCGCGCATGGCCCGGCTGAGGGCTGCGCTTTCCAGCCAGGCCAGCCACGCCGGCATCAGCGCAACTCGATGGTTTTGCCGGCAATGGTGATGCGTTCGGCGCGCAGCTCGTCAGGCTTGTTGCGATTGGGATAGCCAGTGACTTCGGCCTTGGCGCCTACCGCCAGCATGTCCCGTGTCAGGCCACGATTTTCCATCCGTGAAGGCGGTGCAAGTATCACGTCCCAGGTCTTGTCGGCGGTCTTGAGTTTTACGTGCCCGTGGGGATTTGAATAATGGGCTTGCTCGATGGCCCCGTCGAGCTTCAGCACATTGGCGGCGTCGTATTCGCTCCAGCCGTGATGGGCCATCGCCGCGGAGGCGACCAGCAGAGTGGACAATCCGATGCAGCGGAGCATTGCTTTCATGGCGCGGTTTCTCCTGATGCGGATGATCGGGTTCGTGCCGGTAAGTGAATCAGGTGCAGCGGGAATGTGAATGTCTGTACGGTTGCAACCGACGGATGGTGCAGCGATGTCCGACGTCTTCGTGAGAGCCAGTTCAGGCTGACTCCTGCCGGGTCGGTGCTACCAGTAGGAGCGAGCTTGCTCGCGATACAGGCGACGCGGTGTCTCAGGCGGGTCAAGTTATCGTTTCATCGCCAGCAAGCTGGCTCCTACCGGGTAGGTGGCGCTCGTAGGAGCGAGCTTGCTCGCGATACAGGCGACGCGGTGTCTCAGGCGGGTCAAGTTATCGTTTCATCGCCAGCAAGCTGGCTCCTAATGGATAGGTGGCGCCCGCAGGAGCGAGTCTGCTCGCGATACAGGCGACGCGGTGTCTCAGGCGGGTCGCATTATCGTTTCATCGCCAGCAAGCTGGCTCCTACTGGATAGGTGGCGCCCGTAGGAGCGAGCCTGCTCGCGATACAGGCGACGCGGTGTCTCAGGCGGGTCGCGTTATCGTTTCATCGCCAGCAAGCTGGCTCCTACTGGATAGGTGGCGCCCGTAGGAGCGAGCCTGCTCGCGATACAGGCGACGCGGTGTCTCAGGCGGGTCGCGTTATCGTTTCATCACCAGCAAGCTGGCTCCTACTGGATAGGTGGCGCCCGCAGGAGCGAGCTTGCTCGCGATACAGGCGACGCGGTGTCTCAGGCGGGTCGCGTTATCGTTTCATCGCCAGCAAGCTGGCTCCTACTGGATAGTGATCTGCCCGTAGGAGCGAGCTTGCTCGCGATACAGGCGACGCGGTGTATCAGGCGGGTCCTGTTATCGCTACATCGACAGCTTCTTCAACCCTGCCAGCCCAGGCACCGAATGCTATTCAACCGGCTCGTACGGCAAACCCACATAGTTTTCCGCGATGGTCTGGCGCGCCGCCGCCGAACCCATGTGGTAGTCCAGCTCGGTCTGCTGGATGCGGCGGCTGAAACTGTCGGTGTCGGGAAACCGGTGCAGCAGCGAAGTCATCCACCAGGAGAACCGTTCCGCTTTCCACACCCGGCGCAGGCAGATCGACGAATAGCGTTCCAGCAGATCGGTGCGACCTTCACGATAAACCTTGAGCAGAATCCGGTACAGGGTGCTCACGTCGCTGGCGGCCAGGTTCAGGCCCTTGGCGCCGGTCGGCGGCACGATATGGGCCGCATCCCCCAACAGGAACAGCCGACCGTACTGCATCGGCTCGACCACGAAGCTGCGCAACGGCGCAATGCTCTTCTCGATGGAGGGACCGGTCACCAGGCGGTCGGCCAGATGCGTCGGCAGACGCATCTTGAGTTCTTCCCAGAAACGCTCGTCGGACCAGTCTTCCAGCTTTTCCTGGGCATCGACCTGCACGTAATAGCGGGTACGCACCGCCGAGCGCATGCTGCACAGCGCGAAGCCGCGCGGATGACTGGCGTAGACCAGCTCTTCGTTGACCGGCGGCGTATCGGCGAGCACGCCCAGCCAGCCGAACGGATAGACGCGTTCGAACACCTGCAAGGACTCGGCCGGAATCGACTGGCGCGAAACGCCATGAAAGCCGTCGCAACCGGCGACGTAATCGCATTCCACCCGTACGGTTTCGCCATTGTGATTGAAGGTCACCCAGGGCTGGTCGGTCTTAAGATCGCGGAGCTCGACGTCTTCCGCTTCGAAGAACGTCATGCCGCCAGCGGCGGCGCGGGCCTCGAGAAGGTCGCAGGTCACTTCGGTCTGCCCATAGACCATCACGCTTTTGCCGCCGGTCAGCGCCTTCAGATCGATCCGTTCGCAGCGGCCCTCGAACGCCAGTTCGAAGCCGTCGTGAACCAGACCTTCGGCGTCCATGCGTTCGCCGACGCCGGCTTCGCGCAGCAGCTCGACCATGCCTTGTTCCAGCACGCCGGCGCGGATTCGCGAAAGAATGTAGTCAGGGTTTTTGCGTTCGATGATGACGTTGGAAATGCCTGCGCGTTGCAGCAGCTGGCCCAGCAAGAGTCCGGACGGACCTGAGCCGATGATTGCGACCTGGGTTTTCATTGTATAGTCCTTTTGCTCGTTCAGGCCGTAGCCCCGCGAGCTGTCATTGTTGTTGTCTCCTGCATTTTTGATGGATGAAGACGGGATAAGAAGGCACTATCCGACGAATAAAAAGTACTTTTCGAGGATGGCAGACGCTCATGTCCCGAGCACGTCCAGCACCGATTCCAGTGTTCAAACTCTATGGTGAGGTCAAGGCGTGGCCCACGCCCGACCTGATTCATTGCGAGTCGATTCCGGAGCGCAGCCGGCTCCACGATTGGGAAATCAAGCCGCATCGGCACAGCGACCTGGTACAGGTTTTGTACGTGCAGGCGGGGCAGGCGCAGCTGAGCGTCGAAGACCGGACCTCATGCGTCACGACTCCGGTGCTGCAAGTGGTGCCGGCGCTGAGCGTACATACCTTCCGCTTTTCCGAAGATATCCAGGGACATATCCTGAGCCTCGCGCGGCCGCTGGTGGATGAGCTGGAGAGGGCGCTGGACGAATTCCCGCTGCGCACCGCCCGCTGTCATGCGCTGGAAGATGACGCTCAGTACATCGCCATGCTGTTTGCCGCGATCAGCGCCGAGTACCGGCAGCGCGGTCCGGGGCGCGACTTGATGCTGCACTCGTTGATCAATCTGCTGGCGGTATGGCTCAGCCGGCGCGGGCGCGAGCACGCCGAGGCGGACGTTTCCGTGCAGGACCGTGGCCGGGAGCATCTGCAGGCGTTCTTGCAACAACTGGAGTCGAGCTTTCGCGATCATGTGACCATCGATCAGCATGCGCGACGGCTGGGCATCAGCGCGGCGCACCTGAACGCGCTATGCCGCAGACTGAGCGACCAGTCGGCCTTGCAGATCGTCAACCAGAGACTGTTGCTGGAGGCCAAGCGCAACCTGGTCTACACGGCAATGACCGTCAACCAGATCTCCGACAGCCTCGGGTTTTCTGAGCCCGGTTACTTCTCGCGCTTTTTCAAGCGCGCCACGGGGCAGTCGCCGAAGGCGTTTCGTGAGCGACGTTGAAAGGGCGCCCGAAAGCGCCCTTGACGAGCCTCAGGTCACAACCTGATAGCAAGGCACGTAAGCCGCGCCGCCCGGCAGTTTCATCCGGTGCTGTTCGACGAATGCCTGCAAAAGCTTGTCCAGCGGGCGCATGATGGCCGGGTCGCCGTGGATCTGGTACGGCCCGTGCTCCTCGATCAGGCGGATGCCCTTGTCCTTGACGTTGCCGGCCACGATGCCGGAAAACGCCCGGCGCAGGTTGGCGGCCAGCTCGTGCGGGGGCAGGTCGTGGTTGAGCTGCAGTCGCGCCATGTTCTCGTGGGTCGGATCGAAGGGGTGCTGGAAGCCTTCTTCGATCTTGAGCAGCCAGTTGAAATGGAAGGCGTCATTGCGCTCGCGGCGGAACTGCTTGACGTCTTTCAGCCCGCGGGCCATGTAGCGCGCCACTTCGGCGGGGTTGTCGATGATGATTTCGTAGTGACGCTGGGCCGCTTCGCCCAGGGTAGCGCCGACGAAGGCATGCAGCTGCTGCAGATAGGGCTCGGTGCTCTTGGGGCCGGTCAGCACCACTGGGAACGGCAGTTGCGCGTTGTCCGGATGCATCAGGATGCCGAGCAGGTACAGGAACTCTTCGGCCGTGCCCGCGCCGCCCGGGAAGATGATGATGCCGTGGCCTACGCGCACGAAGGCTTCCAGGCGTTTTTCGATGTCAGGCAGGATCACCAGTTCGTTGACGATGGGGTTCGGCGCTTCGGCCGCGATGATTCCCGGCTCGGTCAGGCCCAGGTAGCGGCCGGCGGTAATGCGCTGCTTGGCGTGGGCGATGGTCGCGCCTTTCATCGGACCTTTCATCACGCCCGGTCCGCAACCGGTGCAGATATCCAGGCTGCGCAGACCCAGTTCGTGGCCGACCTTCTTGGTGTATTTGTATTCTTCGGTGTTGATCGAGTGACCGCCCCAGCACACCACCATCTTGGGCTCCACGCCGGCACGCAGGGTGCGGGCGTTGCGTAGCAGGTGGAAGACGTAGTCGGTGATGCCCTGCGAGCTGCTCAGGTCGATGCGCTGGCTGTCCAGTTCGCTCTCGGTGTAGACGATGTCGCGCAAGGCGCTGAACAGCATCTCGCGGGTGCTGGCAATCATTTCGCCATCGACGAAGGCATCGGCCGGAGCGTTGAGCAGTTCCAGGCGTACGCCGCGATCCTGCTGATGAATGCGGACTTCGAAGTTCTCGTAGGCCTCGAGGATGGTCTTGGCGTTGTCGACATGCGCGCCGGTGTTGAGGATCGCCAGCGCACACTGGCGGAAAAGGGTGTAGATGCTGCCGGAACCTGCGGCGCTCAGTTGTTGCACTTCACGTTGGGAAAGGGTTTCGAGGCTGCCTTTTGGGCTGACGGAGGCATTGATGACTTGTCTTGGGATCATTCTTGGTTCCATTGAACGATGCAGCCGAGCATGGCGTTGGCCGCTTCGGGACGCTCGCGTCGATGACGCCTGCGTCGGGATAGTGAGCATCGGGGACGTTCACGCCTGGCTGCCAGTTATTACAGCACTGAGGCGGGAAATCAATCATCGAGCGCCGCGGCCCGGACGAGATTGGAGTGGGAAATGTCCGATTAGCGCTATTCTCAGGATAGTCGTCACGGTTCAGATTCTTGCATCTCGTGCCCGCCTGCGCCTGAAGCGGCGGCTGTTTTTTGACGCCCGGTGCCGCCGATAATGAACCTGACCCCGATCACAGGGTCTGTTAGCTGATGGTCCGGCAGGGCAGTCTTCAGGCTTTGCCGTCCGGGGCACTGCAACGCTACCCAATGGCAGACCGCCAGTGCGGGCAGGAGTTGCATAAAACTGATCCAGTTGCAGGCCCATCGTTAGCTGGCCCGTTCATCGGGGCCTTTTTTCACCCAGAGAAAGATAATCATCGCCATGCCATCTCATTTTTGCGCACTTCTTTCACGTGCACCTGGCCTCTTCATTTCTCCGCGTCGCGCCCTGGGCGCGGCTTTCATGGGCGCCGTGCTGGCGGTGCTGAGCCCTTTGTCGGCGCAGGCCGCGCCGTCCGATCGCTGGGTCAGCGATAGCCTGACCACCTACGTGCGCAGTGGCCCGACCGATGGGCACCGGATCGTCGGCACGCTGAAGTCCGGCGAAAAGGTTGAGCTGCTCAGCTCCTCGGGACGCTTCAGCCAGGTACGCGGCGAGGGCGGCAGCACCGTCTGGATTCCCAGCGACGATTTGCAGGAAGCACCGGGCCAGGCCGAACGCGTGCCTCAGCTTACCCAACAGGTCGCGGATCTGACGGCGCAACTGTCGGACATCGACAACACCTGGAAGACCCGGGTGCAGGGCATGCAGGAAACCCTGGATGCGCGCAAGAAGCTGGTCGATGAGCTGGAAGCCCGCGCCAAGACCCTCAATGCGGAGCTGACCGATACCCAGGCCGAGTTGCGCACGACCCAGGCCAGGCTGGGTGACGAAAACAAGCAAGTCATGATGCGCTACATGGTCTACGGCGGCAGCATCGCCGGGGCCGGTCTGCTGGTGGGTCTGATCCTTCCGGCCCTGACCAGCCGCCGCAAGAAAAACGACGGCTGGGTCTGATCACGGCCGTCAACCGCGCGGGCTAGTCCTGTCAGTCATACGCTGTGCGCCAGCAGCGTATCGATTCATCTCTCATTTGCCGCGGCGCGTTTGCCGAATGCGCTCGCGGCATCCACTTTGGCTCTATAGTTTCTCCGACAACGGTCGAAAAACTTGGAGTCCCTGCAATTTGCGGATAATGGGCCGATTCTCGCCCCGTCAATTTTTTTCAGCGGCAGGCTGCCCTGGGACATTCCGCGCACCCCGGATCAGGGCGTAGCGTCGGGCGGCCTGCTGTTTTTACTTTCCTGTTTAGGATCCTGGATGCTGGCGTACAACCAAAAAAGCTTTCTGATCGTCGACGATTTTTCCGATTTTCGCAGCTCGGTCAGGTCGATGCTGCGCGAACTGGGCGTCAAGGAAGTGGATACCGCCGACACTGGCGAACAGGCGCTGCGCATGTGTTCGCAGAAGCGCTACGACTTCGTGCTGCACGATTTCAACCTGGGCGACGGCCGTAAAAACGGTCAGCAGGTGCTCGAGGACCTGATGGTCGAGCGGCTGCTCAGCTACGAAAGCGTGTTCATCATGGTGACCGCCGAGAACAGCCAGGCGATGGTGATGAGCGCGCTGGAATGGGAGCCCGACGGCTATCTCACCAAGCCGTTCAACCGCGCCGGACTGGCCCAGCGAATCGAGAAGCTGGTGCAGCGCAAGACCCTGCTCAAGCCGATCCTTCAAGCACTGGACCGCCGCAAGCCTGCCGAAGTGCTGGCCGCTTGCAACAAGCTGATTCAACAGGACCCGCGCTTTGCGCCGCTGTGCCTGCGCTACAAGGCCGATGCCCTGCGCGACCTGAACCAGCATGAGCCGCTGGAAGCGTTTCTCAAGGGCATTCTCGCCGACCGCGCTACGCCTTGGGCCTACGGCGCGCTGGGCAGTCTGTTGCTCAAGCGCGGCAAGACCGCCGAAGCCCAAGCCGTTTACGAACAGGCGATCAA
Source organism: Pseudomonas sp. JDS28PS106 (assembly GCF_036706555.1). Classification (NCBI taxonomy): domain Bacteria; kingdom Pseudomonadati; phylum Pseudomonadota; class Gammaproteobacteria; order Pseudomonadales; family Pseudomonadaceae; genus Pseudomonas; species Pseudomonas sp. JDS28PS106. The sequence goes on from NZ_JBAJGT010000009.1 coordinate 8,161, forward strand.
GGCATTTCCAACCATGCCGGCGTTGTTCGACGGCCTGGCTGACGTGCTGGTCGCACGGGGCGATGCCAAGCGCGCCCAGAGCGTGCTCGAAAGCGCCGTGCGCCTTTCGCCGCTGGCGGTTCGGCGGCAGAAGCTCCTGGGCAAGCTGGCGCTGGATAACCAGGATTTCGAGACTTCGTCCAAAGCTTTCCGCCAGGCCGTTTCCCAGGGTCAGCATTCGCGTTTCAAGGATCCGGAGACCAATCTGGGTCTGGCCCACGCCCTGATCAACAAAGGCGGCGACCAGGGTCTGGATGCGCGTACCCGCGTGGAGATCAACAACGCGCTGGGTGATGTTGCCAAAGAGCACAGCAACGATGAGGGCCTGCAGGTCCGTACTCGTCTGATGAAGGCGGCCAGTCTGCAGCATTCCGACCCGGAAACCGCCGCCAAGCTGACCGAACAGGCCGTCGCCCGCATGGATAACATGGAGCAGTTTCTCGGTGCCGAAGCCGCGCTGGTGGTGGCCGCGCAGCTCAAGCAGCTCGGTCAGGAAGAGGCCGGCGCCGGGGTGCTGAAGAACTGTGCGGAAATGTACGGCGACGATCCCGCGATCATGAAAAGCGTCGCCAGCATGACCGACGATCCGGACATTCTCGGCACCAGCAAGGCCGCCATCGACTTCAACCTGCAAGGCGTGCGCAGCTACAAGGCCGGCAATCTGACCGAGGCGCAGGAGTTCTTCCGTCGCGGCCTGGCGTTGCAACCCAAGAACATCAGTATCGCGCTGAACATGGCGCAGTCGTTGCTGCATCCCGGACAGAATCTGGGCCAGGCCGGGCTCGAAGAATGTCGCGCCAGTCTCAGGTCGGTCGGCAAGATCCCTGATAGCGATCCTCGCTACGAGCGCTATCGCAAACTCAAGGAAAAGGCGTTCGGCGCATGAGTGACTCACAGCAGGGGCTGGATTTCTCCATGGTGATTGCCTCCACCGTGCATGACATGAAGAACTCGCTGGCAACCCTGACCCAGGCGCATACCCAGTGGCTGTCCCGGCTGCCGGAGGCCCATCGGGATACGCCGGAGAACGGCGTGATCGAGTACGAATTCGCCAGCCTCAACGGAATGCTGGTGCAGCTGCTGGGGCTGTACAAGCTCGGCGTCAATCAGCTGCCGCTGCGCCCCGACTATCACGAACTCGACGACTTCATCGAGGCGCAACTGGCTCATCAGCAGGAAGTGCTGGACAGTCGCGGCATCGGTGCCAGCGTCGACATAGACGACTTGAGCCCGCTGGGTTTCTTCGACCGCGAGCTGATCGGCTCGGTGGTCGCCAACATCATCGTCAACGCAATTCGCTTCGCCCGCGAGAAAATCCTCATCACCCTGGGTGATGATCAGCGTCAGCTGAAGATCTCCATCAACGACGACGGCCCCGGTTATCCGGCGCATCTGATCGAGCACCAGACCGACTACGTGCTTGGCATCAATCAGGGCAGCGGCAGTACCGGACTGGGCCTGTACTTCGCGTCCCATATCGCACGGCTGCACGCGCGCAACGGTGTGCAGGGACGGATCGAGATCGCCAACGGCGGCGAGCTGGGTGGCGGGTTGTTCAGTATCTACCTGCCATAAGAATCGAGGAGCGCCCCGAGCGGGGCGCCCGGCGGTTCACAGCGACAAACCCCACTGTTCCTTGATGCCGGTCAGGCTGTCGATCAATTCCTGATTCGACGCCACCGGGTATTTCAGCGGCATGTAGCCATGCTTGGCTTCGAAATGGCTCATGGCCTCCAGCACGTTCTGCCGATGACCGGCGTTGGACGCCAGGGTCGACTGTTCCACGCTCCACAGCTCATCACCCAGATACAGATGGGAATCGCTGATGTCGGGGAAGAACCAGAACGGGGGATGCATCTGCTGATTGATGATCGCCAGCGTGTGATCCACGTGCTCCAGTGCATTGTGGAAGGTCTCGTCCATGAGCCCTGCGCGCTCCAGGCTTAGTTTCGAATAGTAGGAAAACGCGCCGACGCAGTGGCGGTATAGCGGCAGGTTGATGGACTGCCCGTAGTCGATGTTGAGCACCGGATTCGGCTCTCCAGACGCGGTGCGGTTCATCAGCCCGTGCTGGCTGTAGTTGAGATGCTGGATGCCGGTCAGCTTCGACGTGAGGATGTACAGCTCGAAGACTGCCGGGTTCTTGATGAAGATGTCGTCTTCGATCAGAAAGAAGTGATCGCACTGTTGCTCGATCAGCAGCGACAGGGCCTTGTTCTTGGATTTGCCGACGCCCAGATTGGTGTCGTTGTGCAGAAACACGGCCGGGTCGTATTCCGAAAACTCCGGGTACCAGGCGCCGTCATTGATGATGACCAGATGGTCCAGCAGATGATGGGGCAGTGAGTCGTACAGCTTGCGCAACTGTGCCGGACGGTTGAACGTCACGATTCCGCAGCCGATTTTCTGGTTGTCTATCATGCAAGCCCCTGGGTTGCGTTATGTCCGGTCGGTCTTTGCCGAGCGGCACAGCCGGTGTCAGTTTTCGATCATGTCGTACAGCTCTGCCTGCCCGAAGCAAGATGGGTGCCAGCCATCGGCGAGGGTTGCGCGGCTCAAGCTTCCCTTCGCCAGGCCGATAAATCGGGGAGTTGTACAGACAAGTCAAACGGACACAGGTGGGGCGTCATGCGGCTAGCAACGAAATACTGTCAGGGAAAAGGCATCGAGCTGGGCGCTGCCGCGCACAACTCTTTTGGTCTGGTCGATTGCATGAACGTTGCGCCGTGCGACGGCACGCAATACCTGCATGAACGGGATCTGGCCGATTATCAGCAGTACCACACCGAACAGATGAAGATGTCCGGCCAGGTCTCCCGGGTCGACATGCTGGGCGATTTCCAGTGCATTCATGCGCCGGATGCTTCGGTCGACTACATCATCAGTTCGCATGTGATCGAGCACGTGCCGAACCTGTTCGCCGCCTTTATCGAAGCTCAGCGCGTGCTCAAGCATGGCGGTGTCTTCTTCTGCATCTTTCCCAAGCGCACGGCCGCCCGCACTGACCGGACCCGCAGCCTGACCACCCTGGCGCAGATGATCGAAGCCTATGAAAACAACGTCGACATGACTACGGTTTCCCAGGACGACTGGCGAGGTCACTATCAGGTTTTTTCGCTGCAAAGCATGGTGCGCGCGATCAACCATATCAATACGCAGGGGCTTGGCAGCTGGTTCATCGAATGCATCGAGGAAACCGACTCCAAGGTCGGCAACGGCCATACCCTGGTGCTGAGAAAGGTCGACGGCCTGTCCGCGGAAAAATGGCTCAAGGTCGAGGACTTCAACGCGCAGTTCAATCACTTGCTGATGGCCGGGGAGCTGGAAAACGCGCTCACCCTGACCAAGCTTCTGTTGTCCTTCGACTTCTTCGACGCCAACAAGCTGTACCTGGCGAGCGCCCTGAGTCGCCAGACCGGCAACCTCTACGAAGGTGTCGAGTTTCTGCGCCAGGCCCTGGTGGTCGACCCGGAGAACGAAGAGTACCGCCGCGAGTTCCTCGATGTGACGGGCGTGGCCTACGTCAATCCGGTCCTTTAAGCATGCGGACATGACAGGCGCTTGAAACCTTCTGTCCGGGATGCGTATGTTGTACGGACTGCCGCCCGGCGGCCCGTTCACAGACCAAGGATCGATCATGACCAGCCCTGACCCGCATTTTCTCGCCCAGCGTCTGACGGGCATCGATCAGGTGGAGTGCGTAACGCCCGACCTGAACGGTGTGCCGCGCGGCAAGGTGATGACGGCCGAGGGCTTTCTCGAAGGGCGACGCCTGCAGCTGGCGCGAGGTGTCTTGCTGCAATGCATCATGGGCGGTTATCCGGCCGCCCGGTTCTATGGCAGTGACGATGGCGACGTGGCAATGATCGCCGACGTCGATCAGATTCATGTGCTGCCTTGGGCAACGCCCGGCCGAGCGCTGGCGATCTGCGACACCCAGGAACTCGATGGAACGCCGTGCAGCCTCTCGACTCGCGCATTGCTCAAGGGCGTCATCGGCCGCTATGCCGAACGCGGCTTGCAGCCGGTAGTGGCGACTGAACTCGAATTCTTCGTTTTTGCCCCCAATCCGGATCCAGTGTTGCCTTTTGCCGCACCCGTAGGTGTCGACGGGCGTCGCGAGCAGGGCCATTCGGCCTTCAGTGTCAGCTCCAACAACGGTCTGCGGCCGTTCTTCGACGAAGTCTACGCGACCATGGCCGCGCTTGGGCTGCCTCGGGATACGTTCATGCACGAGATGGGCGTCAGCCAGTTCGAGATCAACCTGTGGCACGGCGATCCGCTGTTGCTGGCGGACCAGACGTTTCTGTTCAAGCACCTGCTCAAGGAGATCGGCCTCAAGCATGGGCTGAACGTCGTCTGCATGGCCAAACCGCTGGCGCACACGCCCGGCAGTTCCATGCACATTCACCAGAGCGTGGTGGACATCGACTCGGGCCAGAACATTTTCAGTACCTCGGATGGCGAGCCCAGCCACAGCTTCCGCCACTTCCTTGGCGGTTCTCAGGCCTGCCTGGCGGATTTCACCGCGCTGTTCGCGCCGAACGTCAATTCCTACCACCGGCTGTGTCATCCCTTCGCGTCGCCCAACAACGCCTGCTGGTCGCTGGACAATCGCTCCGCGGGCTTGCGCATTCCGGCCAGCGAACCGGCCGCCCGGCGCGTGGAAAATCGTCTGCCCGGCGCCGATGCCAACCCCTATCTGGCGATCGCGGCAAGCCTCGCGGCAGGTCTCTGCGGCATCGACCAGCAGCTTGAGCCCGACGCTGCGGTGCAGGGCGAAATCGAAGTCCCGGATCATCTCGCGCTACCCTGTACGCTGCATGCGGCGCTGGAACGGCTCAAACGCAGCGCGCTGGCCGAGGAACTGTTCGGGCGAGAATTCATCGAAGGCTACGTTGCTTCCAAAGACCTTGAGCTGACCAGCTTCCTCGATGAAATCACGCCTTGGGAGCGACGCGTTCTCGCGGCACAAGTCTAGGCTTCACTCATCATTCATCAGCCGGTCCGGATCGTCCGGTCGGCAACCTCTCATTTTTGGAAAGCCGATGCGCCAGATATGGAAGTCCTTCCGAGCGCTGTATTTCGCGACACTGATGATGCTGATTGGCTCGGGCCTTTTGAGTACCTACCTGGCGTTGCGGCTGGCCGCCGATCAGGTGGACAGCCTGTGGGTCGGCGCGTTGATGGCGGCCAACTATTTCGGCCTGGTGCTGGGCGGCAAGATCGGTCACCGGCTGATCGGCGGGGTAGGGCACATTCGTGCCTACGCCACCTGCGCGGGCATCGTCGGGGCGGCGGTCCTCGGCCACGGACTGATCACCTGGCTGCCGGCATGGCTGGTGCTGAGGGTTATTATCGGTCTGGGGATGATGTGCCAGTACATGGTGCTGGAGAGCTGGCTCAACGAACAGGCCGCCGCGCACCAGCGCGGGATGGTGTTCAGTGGCTACATGACCGCTTCCTATCTCGGGCTGGTGCTCGGACAACTGATACTGGTGGTGCACCCCGGCCTGGGGCCCGAGTTGCTGATGCTGGTAGCGCTGTGTTTTGCCCTGTGTCTGGTGCCGGTCGCGCTGACCCGCAGCATTCACCCGGCGCCGCTGCATCCGGCGCCGCTGGAGCCTTTGTTCTTCATCGGGCGCGTGCCGCAGTCGCTGACCGCCGTGCTGGGCGCCGGGGTGATCATGGGCGCTTTCTATGGCCTGGCACCGGTGTATGCCGCCGACCAGGGCCTGACCACCAAGCAGGTCGGTCTGTTCATGGGTTGCTGCATTCTTGCGGGGTTTCTCGTGCAATGGCCATTGGGCTTGCTGTCCGACCGTTGCGACCGCGCCAAACTCATGCGCATCTTCGCGGCAGCGCTGGTGGCGGCATCACTGCCATTGGCGGTCCTGCCCGAGGTGCCGGTGATGATGTTGTTCATCGTCGGCTTTCTGGCGTCGCTCATGCAGTTCTGCCTGTACCCGCTGGCGGTGGCTTTTGCCAATGACCATGTCGAGGCTGAGCGAAGGGTTTCGCTGACGGCGATGCTGCTGATGACCTACGGCATCGGCGCGAGCATCGGTCCGCTGGTGGCCGGCGTGATCATGAAGGCGCTCGGCGGGCATATGCTGTATGCCTTCGTCTGCTGTGCGGGCATCGTGCTGGTGCTGCTGATCCGGCCCAAGGCCGTCACCCATGAACATCAGGTGGAAAACGCGCCCCTGCATCACGTGCCGATGCCCGACAGCATGTCCAGCTCGCCGCTGGTGGTCGCCCTCGACCCGCGTGTGGATGAGCATGTGGTTCAGGAGCAGATGCAGACCGCCGTCGAGCCTGAGTACGATCCTTCGATGGCCGATACGCCCGTGGCCGAACATGAGGAAGAGACGCGGCCGGCGTGATTTGACGTTGTCGCGGTGTCTTTATCGCCAGCAAGCTGGCTCCTACACATCAGATCTCGTAGGAGCCACCGGGGCGGCGTTCCGCCTTGCTGGCGATGCATCAGAAATCGTCGTCCTTGTCGAAACGACGCGCCTCGCGCTGAAGCTGGTAGACAAAGCGCTCGACCTGGCGCTGGACCAGCCCGCTCATGTTATGAAAGCGCACGCCGGCGAAGGTGGTGTTCACTTTTTCTTCGAAATGCAGGTAGCGCAGTTCCACCGGAGCGGTCATGGCGCCGAAGGGCAGGTGGGCGACGAAGCGCTCGTAGACCTGACCCAGTTGCAGGCGTTCGGAGATATCGCCTTCGAAACGCAGCTTGCAGCCGGTGGCGGAAATGTCGAGGAGTTTGCCGGGGAGGGTGAATTTGATCCGGTCTCCGCCGATTTCGACATCAACCAGTTGGGCCAGTTTGAGAGCGGCCCGGAAGGCATTGCGGCGTTGGTGATACACGACTTCGTCGGGGAGGCTGCCACGGTACAGGCGCTGGCCGTCGACCTCGACAATGTCCATCTGCTGGCTGCTTTCCCAGGCGATGCGCACGCCGTCGTGGAAACCTTCTACTTTGTACGGCTCGCCATTGGCCAGAAACCGCTCGCCGTCGCGGGGGATCATCTCATCGAGCGCCAGTATGTTGCCGTCACGCTCGACTTCCACTACGTAGCTTTGAAAGCGTTGGGAGCGCTCATGAAAGGTGATGATCAAGGGATCATGGCTTTCCAGGAGCAACCGCAAGTTGGCGGCAATTTCCAAAGGTGTATTCAAGACCTTCGGGGGCTGCGGAGCATCGTCCGCGCTTGAGCCATTCACGTTTATCCATCTCCAGGCAAAATACTACGGCAACGCAACAACAGGCATTCTGCCACTACGCAACGAAGCTTGAAACAGGAAGTTACGCTTGACTGAGCGGACGCGGCCTCGCTCGCCCGGCGGTAGAGCCGCGGCTGTCATAAAGCGTCGGCGTGTCGCCGCCATTCAGGATGCGAAGCTGGTGAGCGGTGTTAACCTGCTGCAACTGGATAAGGCTGCCATTCTGCTCGTTGATGGCCTGACACTGTGCGATCAGATCGCTGAGTTCTTCGCTTGCCGCCAGGAGCTGTTCGCCGACATCCGACTGGCTCGCCAGCAACCCGAGACCTTCGCGGTTGGCCGGCAAGCCCATGCCGGTCAGTACCTGGCTGCGCTTGCGACCCTGCTGTTCGAGCAGCACCACCAGCGCCTGTTTCTGCGCGAGGATGTGTTCCATTTCCAGCATGTTGCGGCCATGCAGGACCAGCGTCTCGGCCTGCAGCATTTCGAGCAGGCGCCGGGCAGGCACCATGTCGTCGGTCATCATTTGAAGCAAAGTAGTGTCGTGCATCGCATGCTCTGGTTTTCAGGCGTCCAGAAGATCCAGCGCGAGCATTGGGCTAGCGTTGGGATTCAAAGTTAAGCATCTTGCTTGCAACGCGGTTGCTGTCGACGGTGTAGGTGCCGTTGGCAATCGCTTGTTTCAGTTCGGCTACGCGTGCGCTGTTGACGATGGGCTGGTCGCGCAGCTTGTCAGTGATCGTTTGCAACTTTTGAGCCTCACTGCTCAGGTGAACGGTCTCTCCGGTGCTTTTTACGTCGGCCGGGGCGCTGATGGATGCTGGAGCATCGGTCTTGCCGGTCGCGCTGGTGCGCGAGGTACCGGCGACGGACTGCGAATTGTTCAGGCGACTAAAGTCTATGACCATGATGAAAAACCTCTAGGTGTTTGGACGCTTGCCTTGTTTTCGGCCAATTCCGAAATAACTTTAGGCACGAAATGATAAAGCGTCGCAAAGACGCCCGATCACCGTCGGACAATCACCGCAGTCTAGAAAAGTCGCGCTCTGAGCGCCAGCACCACATCGTTTTCACATAGAGACTTCCACCTGCCCAGGCCCGGTGATGTTGGCTTTGATCACCCGGTTGGAATTGAGGTTCTTCACCCGTATCTGTTCGTTGAAACCACCATCGGACATCGCTTCGCCCGGCATCCGTACCGCCAGATTGCCGGCCCGTGCGATGATCACGACCTGATCACCCTTGCGCACCATCGCCGGCTGCTCCAGCGCGACCGGCGTAACCACCTGGTCGATGACCATTGGTCGGAGAACTTTCTGTCCGATCGCCTGATCGAGCGAAGCCAGGAAACCCAGACCGAGAGTGCCGACATCCCGCTCCCGCATCGCAACGTCCTCTGCCATCACGATCGCATCGCGCTTGAGAGGACGTACGACCGTCACTACATTTCGGTAAAGCAAAACCTGTGCCGGAACGAACACGGACCACGGGGAAGAGCCTTCGCAGCGCACTCGCACGCTCACCCGGCCTACCGGACGTGGCGAATGCAACTCTGCTGTCAAATCCTTGTCGCAGTACGCCATGCGTGTGCGGGGGTCCAGTTGCTTGACGTTGATTTCATAGCGGCCTTCGATCTGATTAGTGGTCAGATAGTCTTCAACTGTGAATTCAAGAAACCCCTGAGTGACGCCGATAAGCTGTTCAGGCAGTGTGAAGTTCTCGGCACGGCTGAATTGCGTCGTGGTCGAAACACACAGCAAAGCGATAGCGCACAGGGTTCTGCGGATAACTGGGGCGATGTGTCGAAAAATTGTCGTCGTAGCGTTCATGACATATACAGAGCAAGGCCCGTGCCGTTTACCGATGTCGGGGAACGGATGATGGTCGCTACAGGTTAGGGGGTCGGCATGGCGGGTGTAATGGATTCAGTGAACCAGCGAACGCAGCTGGTTGGACAGAATCGCCTCGAGCTGCTCTTGTTCCGTCTCGACGGCAAGCAGCTCTACGGGATCAACGTTTTCAAAGTCAAAGAAGTATTGCAGTGCCCCAAGCTGACCGTCATGCCCAAGTCGAGTCCGATCGTGCGAGGCGTTGCGAACATTCGCGGCGGCACCATCCCGATCATGGACCTGGCGATGGCGACCGGTTCGGCGGGGATGATCTCGCTGGTCAACTCCTTCGTGATCATCACTGAATACAACACCAAGGTTCAGGGTTTTCTGGTGCATTCGGTGGAGCGCATCGTCAACATGAACTGGGAAGAGATCCATCCGCCACCCAAGGGGACCGGACGCGATCATTATCTGACCGCGGTCACCCGGGTCGATAATCAGCTGGTCGAGATCATTGACGTGGAAAAGATTCTGGCGGAGGTTGCGCCGATTTCCGAAGATGTATCAGCTGGCGTCATCGACGAAGAGGTTCAGCACAAGGCAGTTTCGCTGCGAGTGCTGACCGTCGACGATTCGTCGGTGGCGCGCAAGCAGGTGACCCGCTGCCTGGAAACGGTCGGCGTGGAGGTAGTGGCCTTGAACGACGGCCGGCAGGCGCTGGACTACCTGCGCAAGCTGGTCGACGAAGGCAAGAAGCCTGAAGAAGAGTTTCTGATGATGATTTCCGACATTGAAATGCCGGAAATGGATGGCTATACCCTTACAGCTGCTATTCGGAACGATCCGCGCATGCAGCAATTGCACATCACCTTGCATACTTCGCTTTCGGGCGTCTTTAACCAGGCGATGGTCAAGAAAGTCGGTGCTGACGATTTCCTCGCAAAATTTCGACCCGATGACCTCGCGGCCAGGGTCGTGGCGCGGATCAAGGCAGCAGATATTAGCTAGGGACTTCGTTCCTGGTGGTTCACATGATTGAGAGGCGGCACCTTGTCTACGGGTAATTTGGATTTTGAGCAGTTCCGGGTCTTTCTGGAAAAAGCCTGTGGCATTCTGCTGGGGGAAAACAAGCAGTATCTGGTTTCCAGCCGTCTCAACAAGCTGATGGAACAACAGGGCATCAAGTCGCTTGGCGAGCTGGTACAGCGCATTCAGGCGCAACCGCGTGGCGGTCTGCGCGAGCAGGTCGTCGATGCTATGACGACCAACGAAACGCTGTGGTTCCGTGATACCTATCCTTTCGAAGTGCTCAAGAACCGGGTGCTGCCGGAGGCGATCAAGGCCAGTCCGGGTCAGCGCCTGCGCATCTGGTCGGCGGCCTGCTCGTCGGGTCAGGAACCTTACTCGCTGTCGATGTCCATCGATGAGTTCGAGCGCAGCAACCCGGGCCAGCTCAAGAGTGGTGTGCAGATCGTCGCCACTGATCTGTCCGGCGCGATGCTCAACAACTGCAAGACCGGGGAGTACGACAGTCTGGCGATCGGCCGCGGTCTGTCCCCGGATCGCCTGCAGCGTTATTTTGATGTCAAAGCTCCGGGCCGCTGGGCGGTCAAGGCGCCGATCAGGAGCCGCGTGGAATTCCGCTCGTTCAACCTGCTCGACAGCTACGCCAGCCTGGGCAAGTTCGACATGGTGTTCTGCCGCAACGTGCTGATCTACTTCTCGGCGGAAGTGAAGAAGGACATCCTGCTGCGTATCCACGCTACGCTCAAGCCGGGTGGCTACCTGTTCCTGGGCGCATCCGAAGCGCTCAACGGCTTGCCGGATCATTATCAGATGGTCCAGTGCAGTCCGGGCATCATCTATAAGGCCAAGTGACGTTCGGCGTCGCTCCATGAAAAAGAGACCTTCGGGTCTCTTTTTTATTGGAGCGGCAATCGCCAGCAAGCTGGCTCCTACGCGATCAACCGTAGGAGCCACCGGGGCGGCGTTCCGCCTTGCTGGCGATGGGGCGAAACCCTACGGCAATACTGGCAAAAAAACGGCGCGCCCCTTGCCGCTTTGCCACTCTCCAGCGGAAATGCCTTGCCGCTTTTCTGGCATTGCCGCCGCCGGTTTGGCTAAAAGCCCCGGAAACACTGGCTTTTTCGATTTGGCACGACGATTGCTTTCTCAGTGCTACGAAAGTCAGGACAACCGGTAAAGGTTCCCGAAATGAGCATCAGCTTCGATAAAGCCCTAGGCATACATGAAAAGGCCCTTAACTTCCGGGCGCAGCGCGCGGAGGTGTTGGCCAACAACATCTCCAACGCCGACACCCCGAATTTCAAGGCACGTGATCTGGACTTCTCTTCGGTGCTGGCCGCCGAAAACCAGAAGGTGCAGAACGGTCACTTCGCCCTGAACATGACCAACAGCCGTCATATCGAAGCTGAAGGCATGGGCATGGAGGACGGCACGCTGCTGTATCGCACTCCGTCCCAGCCGTCGCTTGACCAGAACACCGTCGACTCGCAGGTCGAGCAGGCCAACTACACCGAGAACGCGATGGGCTTCCAGGCCAGCTTCACGTTGCTCAACAGCAAGTTCAAAGGGCTGGTTGCAGCTCTTCGCGGAGAATAACCATGTCCCTTTCCAATGTATTCAACATTGCCGGTAGCGCCATGAGTGCTCAGAACACGCGTCTGAACACCACGGCCAGTAACATCGCCAACGCCGAGACCGTCTCATCCAGCATGGATCAGACCTACCGCGCTCGTCATCCGGTGTTCGCCACCGTATTCCAGGGCCAGCAGTCCACTGGCGGTTCGTTGTTCGAAGAGCAGGGGCAGGCCGGGCAGGGTGTGCAGGTGACGGGAATTGTCGAAGACAGCTCCAACCTCGAAGCGCGCTATGAGCCTAATCATCCTTCGGCCGACAAGAACGGGTACGTCTACTACCCCAACGTCAATGTCGTGGAAGAAATGGCCGACATGATCTCCGCCAGTCGTTCGTTCCAGACCAATGTGGAAATCATGAACACTGCCAAAACCATGATGCAGAAGGTCCTGACCCTGGGTCAGTGATAAAGGACGATTTCCATGGCCGTTGAAAACGACGTATCGACAAGCTTTATCAGCAAGCTGCAGAACCCGACGCCGACCGCGACGGACTCGACCGGTACGCTGGGCAAGGACGCGTTCCTGCAGCTGCTTGTCACCCAGATGAAAAACCAGAACCCGCTGGACCCTCAGGACAACACTCAGTTCGTGGCCCAGCTGGCTCAGTTCAGCAGCCTCGAAAGCATGCAGAACCTGACCTCGACCGTCGATTCGATTGCGTCGAGCTATCAGTCGTCTCAGGCATTGCAGGCGTCTTCGCTGGTGGGCCGCTCGGTGATCGTGCCAGCGACCTCCACACTGGTAGATACCGCCAAGGGCATGACCGGCACGGTCGTGGTGCCGTCGGCATCCAGCATGACCACCGTGAAGGTCACCGACGCACAGGGCAACGTGGTCAAGACCATCGACCTGGGCGCTCAGACCGGCGGCAACGCCAGCTTCGCGTGGGATGGCAAGGCCGACGACGGCACTACCGCCGCAGCCGGCAACTACAGTTTTGTTGCCAGCGGGACCCTCGAAGGCCAGAACACTGCGCTGACGACTTACCTGCCAGCGACCGTAAGCAGCGTGACCCTGGGCGTCAATGGCGCCGAAACAACTCTCAACCTGGCCAGCGGCAATACCGTTGCGTTGTCCAAAGTACAGACCATCGGAATTTAGAGCCGGCTAAACGGCGAAGGAGTGTTACATGTCTTTCAATATCGGCCTTAGCGGGCTCTATGCAGCAAACAAAAGCCTCGACGTTACCGGCAACAACATTGCCAACGTTGCGACCACCGGCTTCAAGTCGTCGCGCGTCGAGTTCGCCGACCAGTACGCCCAGTCGATCCGTGGCACCTCGGGCCAGACCAACGTCGGCAGCGGCGTGAGCACCGCGGCGGTTGCCCAGCAGTTCTCTCAGGGCAACCTGACCACCGGCACTGCCAACAGCCTGGACCTGGCCATCAACGGCAACGGTTTCTTCATGCTCAGCAACAACGGCGAGAAGCTCTACACCCGCGCCGGTGCATTCCACACCGACAAGGAAGGCTACGTCGTCAACAGCGCCGGCATGAAACTGCAGGGCTATAACGTCGATGCGAACGGCAGCGTCGTCACTGGTGCCCTGAGCGATCTGCGCGTCGATTCGTCGAACCTGGAGCCCAAGGCGACCAGCTCGATCACCAACGTCGCCAACCTGAACTCCACCACCGCGCTGCCCACGGTGACCACCTTCGACCCGAACGACACCAAGAGCTACAACATCAAGTACAGCACTCCGACCTACGACACTCAGGGCAATGCGCACACCCTGGACCAGTACTTCGTGAAGACCGGCACCAACACCTGGTCGATGTACTCGCTGATGGACGGCCGCAGCATCAACGACCCGACATCCGAAACCCCTGACGTGAACAACCTGACGTTCAACTCGTCGGGCGGTCTGGTCGTGACCGGCACTGGCGTGCCGACCAGCAGCGCCAACATCGCTTTCAACACCGATGGTACCTTCACCGTCAGCAACTGGACGCCTGCCGTTCAGGTCGGCAGCGGCACCACCACCAGCTGGGAAGCCAACGGCGCGACCGGCGACACTATCAAGCTGAACATGGCCGGCATCACCCAGACCGCATCGGTTTCGGGTCTGATCAGCCAGGACCAGAACGGCTATGCAACCGGTCAGCTGAGCGCCATGAGCGTGGACGCGACCGGCAACCTGTTCGCCACCTACACCAACGGCAAGTCGCAGGTGATCGGCCAGGTATCGCTGACCAACTTCGCCAACGTGCAGGGTCTGGCGCAGGCGGGCGGCACCAACTGGCGGGAAACTTACGCGTCGGGCGTTCCGGTCAGCGGTACTCCGGAGTCGGGCACCCTGGGTTATGTCACCGGTCAGGCGCTGGAAGATTCCAACGTCGACCTGACCATGGAACTGGTAAACCTGATCAAGGCGCAGAGCAACTATCAGGCTAACGCCAAGACCATCTCCACCCAGAGCACTATCATGCAGACCACTATTCAGATGACCTGATGATGGCTGAGTGAAGTTTGAATAAAAGAGCCCCTGATGAAGGGGCTTTTTTATGGGTATTATTCCGTCCTCACGACCGGCCTGGTTTCTGTAGGAGCGGACTTGTCCGCGAAGCAATTGATCAGACAATACAAGTGTGGCGCTCCTGCCAGCCATCGCGGATGAATCCGCTCCTACCCAGCTGCGCGCCGCCAGGCGCGCACCTCTTGGCAATCCGCAAATAACTAGAAGTATCCCACTTCATAACTAGAAAACTCCTACTTTGATGGGTGCGAGAATCGAGTTCGTGGTCACGGGACTTTCATGGCGTCGCGCAATGAACAGTTTTGTGAATGACAACAACAATTACGCATCCATGAACTGGCCGGTTATCCGGCTCGGGAGTCTTCATGTCATTCAATATTGCACTAGGTGGCCTGAGTGCCGCTCACAAGCGACTTGAAGTGGCGGGCAACAATATCGCCAACGTCGGAACCGTGGGCTTCAAATCTTCAAGGGCGGAATTCGCGGCGCTGTATTCCTCGGCGCGTCTGGGCAGCGGCCGCAACGCGGTGGGCGACGGCGTGCGCCTGGCGAACGTCAGCCAGAACTTCAACGCGGGCGGCGCGTTTTCCAGCGACGGTCATCCCTTGGACATGCGCATCCAGGGCAACGGTTTTTTCGTCATCAGTGATCGCGGTTCGGTGAGCTATACCCGAGCCGGCGCCTTCGTGAAGGATGCCAACGACTTCATCGTCGACAACCATGGCAGCCGGCTGCAAGGCTATGGCGCCGATGCGCGGGGGCAAATCATACCCGGGGTGCGGACCGACCTCAGGATCGATACGTCGAACATGGCGCCGAAGGCCACCACCGAGGTCAGCCAGGTCATCAACCTGGGATCGGCCACGCCATCGCTGGCGACGCTGCCGCTGTTCAACCCCGCCGATCCCTCGACCTACACCAAAGTCATCACCCGAACCATTCAGGACGCCGGAATCCCGGCGGTGCCCGAGGTGGTGGACGGCAACGGCACGGTGATCACTCCGGCGCGGCCCGCCATCCCGCCGGCTGACCATGAATTGAAACAGTACTTCGTCAAGACCGACGATGATCACTGGAATTCATACGTTACCGTGGACGGGATCAACCCGGCGGATCCCGATTCCATGGCGCCATTGCAATGGTCGCTGGCAAAACGTCCCGATGGAACCATGGCCTATGCCGGCGGCAGTCAGCACATCAAGAAGATTTCTGACACTGAATTCAGTCTGACCCGCTGGATACCCGCGCAACAAAAAGGCGGAGCCTGGGTGCCCAGTCCCGCTGCCAGTGGCGGACCGGTATCGCTGCCCCTCAGTCACGGCGGCGTCAACGGCATCGATGCGCTCGACCCGGTGGTCGATCGTCCGGTGCCAACGTTCCGTTCCTCGGACCCGACCTCCTATAACCATACCTTTTCCAGCAGGGTGTACGACTCCCAAGGCAATGAGCACGAACTCAAGCAGTACTTCGTCAAGGACGGAATCAACAGCTGGCGGATGCATCTGCTGATCAATGACCGCAACCCGATGGATGCGCAACGCACGGAACCCTATACCGCCGGTTTTCTGTTCAACGCCGACGGCACCATCAGCTCGATGACGGGCGGGCCCGGATTGCAACTGGACAACCAGACCCTGACCCTCACCGGCTGGATACCCTCGCGGCTGGTCGATGCCGGCAAGAGCACGGCGCAGTGGATTTCCAACGGCGCGGTTGCCCATCCCGAGGGAATCCGCCTGGACATGAGCCGGCTCTCGCAGCATAACGCCGAGACCGCGCGGTCTTCGTTGCAGGTGGATGGTTACTCGCCGGGATTGTTGACCGGGATGAACATCGACGGCAGCGGCATCATGCGCGCCAGTTTCAGCAATGGCCTGTACCGCAATATCGGCCAGGTGATGCTGGCCAGCTTCGCCAACGAACAGGGCCTGCAACCCCAGAGCGATACGCGCTGGACCGAGACCATCGAGTCGGGCGCGGCCATTTACGATGCGCCCGGCATCGGCACGCTGGGGTCGATCGTCGAACAGTCGCTGGAAGGCTCGAACGTCAAACTGACCGAGGAATTGATTGAGTTGATCCAGGCGCAGACCGCCTATCAGGCGAACTCCAAAGTGATCTCGACCGAAGCCACCTTGATGCAGACGCTCATCCAAGCGACGTAAGGATTCGCCGTGATCTATCGCCAGCAAGCTGGCTCCCACGTGCAGTAGACCTGTAGGAGCCAGCTTGCTGGCGATCCGTCGTGCTGGCGATAGATCAGATCGAACAATCCGCCTTGATATAGCTGCCATTCATCCTTGTCCACCCCGGCCCCGGACTGGTCTGGGCGCAGACGATGCGGTCGTCGCCCTGCCATTTGTAAAAGCGGGCCGGAGCTGCCTGGGAGGGCAGGGTGGCGATGATCAGGAGGCCGGCCAGTATGGCCAGCGCGCGGCGCTTCGAATGCATGGTGAATCCTTGGATTGTCAGGCTCTGACATTGACCGGGATACACAAGCAATCCCCTTGCCACCTCGCCACGCAGTTTTTTTGGCGTCGCGTCGGTCGCATCGCGGCCATTGTGGCAATCCTCCGCCGCCTCGAACAGCGCCGTCACTGCCCACGAGCGCCGGAACCCATCAAATCCGGGCCTTTCAGGCCCTGTGTAACAGTTTTGATAAGTTGGTTCGGAATTTGCTTAACCCCTCGCGAACAGCTACAGGCGGCAAGCGTCTGTCGGAGGAGGATTACTGTGGACAAGTTGCTTTACGTGGCAATGAGCGGCGCGTCTGAAAACGCCGTTGCGCAAAAGGCCCATGCCAACAACCTGGCGAACGTTTCAACCAACGGCTTCATGCGCGACCTGGAGCAGGCCCGCTCGATGCCGGTATTTGGCGAGGTGATGCCTGCCCGTGCCTATGCCATGAGCGAGCGTCCGGGTACCGACTTTTCCGGCGGCGCCATGATCGAGACCGGTCGCGAACTGGACATCGCCATCAAGGGCGACGGCTGGATCGCAGTGCAGACCGCCGACGGCGGCGAGGCCTATACCCGTAGTGCCGGCATGAACATCGACGCCCTTGGCGTGCTGCGCGACGGCAGAGGTTTGCCGGTCATGGGCAACGGCGGTCCTATCGCCGTGCCGCCTCAGCAGCAGATCGAGATCGGCGCCGACGGCACCATCAGTATCCGTTCTTCCGGCGAGAGCCCGCAGGTTATGGCTCAGGTCGACCGTATCAAGCTGGTCAACCCGGATCTGAACACCATGGAAAAAGGCCCTGATGGCCTGATCCACACCAAGAACGGTCAGCCGGCTCCAGCGGACGCCAACGTCCAGGTCGAGTCCGGCTTTCTGCAGGCGAGCAACGTCAACGCGGTCGAGGAAATGACCTCGGTGTTGAACCTGGCTCGTCAATTCGAGCTGCACGTCAAAATGATGAAAACCGCCGAAGAAGACGACCAGGCCATGGCTCGCGTCTTGCAGATTGGCTAACCACTGACAGCTTGCGCCGACAAACCGGCGCTCGAGGAGAAACGAATGCTTCCTGCAATGTACGTTGCCAAAACCGGTCTGGCCGCTCAGGACACCAACCTGACCACGATCTCCAACAACCTGGCGAACGTGTCGACCACGGGTTTCAAGAGCGATCGCGCCGAGTTCCAGGACCTGCTCTACCAGATCAAGCGTCAGCCGGGCGCGCAGTCCACTCAGGACAGCGAGCTGCCATCTGGCCTGCAACTGGGTACCGGTGTGCGCATCGTCGGCACCCAGAAGAACTTCACCGCCGGCAGCCTGCAGACCACCAACAACCCGCTGGACATGGCGGTCAACGGTCGTGGCTTTTTCCAGATCAGCCAGCCTGACGGCACCGTGGCCTACACCCGCGACGGCACTTTCCACCTCGATGCCAACGGCCAGATCGTGACTTCCAATGGCTACGCGCTGGAGCCGGCCATCGTGGTTCCGCAGAACGCCCAGACCTTCACGGTTGGCCAGGACGGTACGGTATCGATCACTCTGCCGGGCGCCGCGGCGACCCCGCAGATCATCGGCAACATCCAGACTGCCGACTTCATCAACCCGGCCGGCCTGCAGGCTATCGGCGGCAACCTGTTCCTGGAAACCGGCTCCAGCGGTGCGCCGCAGATCGGCACTCCTGGCCTGAACGGTCTCGGTCCGACCCTGCAGAACACCCTGGAAAACTCCAACGTCAGCACCGTTGAAGAACTGGTGAACATGATCACTACCCAGCGCGCCTACGAGATGAACTCCAAGGTGATCTCGACCGCTGACCAGATGCTGCAGAACCTGACTCAGACCCTGTAAGAACCTGATCCAACTGCTCAATCCGCCTGCTACACCGCGAGGTTTTTAGTGTCATGAAACGCCCAAGTGTCCTGCGTTTTACCGTATCGATCGTTTCTCTGTGCGGCATCACCATGCTCGCCGGTTGCGTGGCGCCCGCCGCGCGGCCGAACGATCCTTACTACGCTCCGGTGTTGCCTCGCACGCCCATGTCGGCGGCCGCCAACAATGGCGCGATCTATCAGGCGGGTTTCGAGCAGAATATGTACGGCGACCGCAAGGCGTTCCGGGTCGGTGACATCATCACCATCACCCTGTCCGAGCGGATGGCGGCGAGCAAGGCGGCCAGCTCTGACCTGAGCAAGGACAGCACCAACAGCATCGGCCTGACCTCGCTGTTCGGCTCGGGTCTGACCGCCAACAATCCCGTTGGCGGCGGCAATCTCAGCCTCAACGCCGGGTATTCGGGCTCCCGCGAAAGCTCGGGCGAGGGCAAGGCGGCGCAGAGCAACAGTCTGACCGGCTCGGTCACCGTGACCGTTGCCGACGTGCTGCCCAACGGCATTCTGGCGGTGCGCGGCGAAAAGTGGATGACGCTGAACACAGGCGACGAACTGGTACGCATAGCTGGCCTGATTCGTGCAGATGACATTGCGACTGACAATACTGTGTCGTCCACACGTATCGCCGATGCCCGCATTACCTATTCAGGTACTGGAGCATTCGCCGATACCAGCCAGCCAGGCTGGTTCGACCGGTTCTTCCTCAGCCCGTTGTTCCCTTTCTGATCGCGGGATAGACATGATCAAGTTCAAGCAACTGATAGCGGCAACCCTGTTGTTCACTGCGGCGTTCGGCGCTCACGCCGAGCGCCTGAAGGATATCGCCAGCATTTCCGGAGTCCGGGCCAACCAGCTGATCGGCTACGGTCTGGTGGTGGGCCTCAATGGTACGGGTGACCAGACCACCCAGACGCCGTTCACCTTGCAGACCTTCAACAACATGCTGTCGCAGTTCGGCATCAAGGTTCCGCCTGGATCGGGCACCGTGCAGCTCAAGAACGTCGCGGCAGTGGCGGTCTACGCCGACCTGCCGGCGTTCGCCAAGCCGGGTCAGACCGTGGACATCACGGTTTCGTCCATTGGTAACTCCAAGAGCCTGCGGGGCGGCAGCCTGCTGATGACCCCCCTCAAGGGTATCGACGGCAACGTCTACGCAATCGCCCAAGGCAACCTGGTGGTCGGTGGTTTTGACGCCGAAGGTCGCGACGGTTCGAAGATTACCGTCAACGTTCCGTCGTCCGGTCGCATCCCCAATGGTGCTTCTGTAGAACGCGCGGTGCCGAGCGGCTTCAATCAAGGCAATACGCTGACGCTGAACCTCAACCGTTCGGACTTCACCACTGCCAAGCGCATTGTCGACAAGATCAACGATATGCTTGGCCCAGGCGTCGCCCAGGCGCTGGATGGCGGCTCGGTGCGAGTGACTGCGCCTCTGGATCCGGGTCAGCGCGTCGATTACCTGTCGGTGCTGGAAAACCTGGAAATCGATCCGGGCCAGACGGCTGCCAAGGTCATCATCAACTCGCGTACCGGCACCATCGTGATCGGTCAGAACGTCAAGGTTTCGCCGGCGGCCGTGACTCACGGCAGCCTGACCGTGACCATCACCGAAGACCCGATCGTCAGCCAGCCAGGTCCATTGTCCAACGGCCAGACCGCCGTGGTGCCACGCTCGCGGGTCAACGCCGAGCAGGAAATGCATCCGATGTTCAAGTTCGGTCCGGGTACCACGCTTGACGAGATCGTGCGTGCGGTCAACCAGGTGGGCGCTGCTCCAGGCGACTTGATGGCGATTCTCGAAGCATTGAAACAGGCCGGCGCGCTGCAAGCCGACCTGATCGTAATCTGAGGGTTCGAGCATGGATATGCCCAAGGGCGGAATTTCCACGGCGGTCGATACCGGTGCCTACACCGATATCAACCGGCTGGCTTCGTTGAAGCATGGCGACAAGGACAGCCAGGCCAACCTCAAGAAGGTGGCCCAGGAGTTCGAGTCGCTGTTCGTCAGCCAGATGCTCAAGTCCATGCGATCGGCCAACGAAGTGCTGGCCAAGGACAACCCGATGAATACCGCCGCAACGCGGCAGTATCAGGACATGTATGACCAACAGTTGGCGGTGACACTGTCGACTCGCGGCAACGGTATCGGTCTGCAGGACGTGCTGATGCGCCAGCTCTCCAAGGACAAGGGCGTCAATCATGCGCCGGCTGCCGATACGTCCGCCGCGACCGCTGCCGCCGACGCGCCGGCCAAGACCGGTCTGGCCGGCAGCGTTTATCAGCGTCCGTTATGGGCGACCCGTTCCGCCGCTGCCGATCAGGCTGCCGGCGCCGCCTCTGTGGAAGGCCGCAACGATATGGCGGCGCTCAACGCGCGGCGCCTGTCGCTGCCGAGCAAGCTGACCGATCGCCTGCTGACGGGCATCGTGCCGTCGGCTGCGACCAATGTCGCCCAGGCAGCTGCCGGAAAACCGGCGCAGGCCGCAACTGGAAGCAACGGCGACTGGACCACCGATCCGAACCTGGCGCCAGCGCCAGAGTTCGTTCGCTCGGTTGCTCAGCCTCCGCTGGCACCGCCCAAGCGCGCGTTCGGCAATGCCGACCAGTTCGTGGCGACCATGCTGCCGCTGGCCAAGGAAGCCGCGGCGCGTATCGGCGTCGATCCGGTCATGCTGGTGGCGCAAGCCGCGCTGGAAACCGGCTGGGGCAAATCGATCATGCGTTCGCAGGATGGTGGCAGCAGCCACAACCTGTTCGGCATCAAGGCAATGGGCAGCTGGAAGGGCGCCGAAGCGCGCGCGATCACCAGCGAGTTCCGCGACGGCAAGATGGTCAAGGAAACGGCGGACTTCCGCTCCTACGACTCCTACGCCGACAGCTTCCACGATCTGGTCAGCCTGTTGCAGAACAACAGTCGTTATAAAGAAGTGATCAACTCGGCCGATAACTCTGAACAGTTTGTAAAAGAATTGCAGAAGGCCGGCTACGCCACCGATCCGGACTATGCCAGCAAGATCTCGCAGATCGCGAAGCAGATGAAGAGTTACCAGACTTACGCCGCCGCAGCGGGCTCTTCCACGACTTTATAAGGTTTTAATCATGTCGCTGATTTCAATTGGGCTCTCGGGAATTACCGCCAGTAATGCCGCGATCAATACCATCGGTAACAACACGGCCAACGTGGATACCGCCGGGTACTCGCGTCAGCAGGTAATGACCACGGCTTCGGCGCAGATCAACATTGGCCTGGGTGTCGGCTACATCGGCACCGGGACCACGCTGTCCGACGTGCGTCGGATCTACAACAGCTACCTTGACGCCCAATTGCAATCGAGCACCGCCCTGAGCGCCGACGCCGTGGCGTATTCGGGCCAGGCCAGCAAGACCGACGCACTGCTGTCCGACAGCACCACCGGTGTCGCGGCGCAGATGACCGCGTTCTTCACCAGCCTGCAGTCCATCGCCAACAACGCGACTCAGTCGGCCGAGCGTTCGAGCTTCCTGACCCAGGCCTCGGCGCTGGCCTCGCGGTTCAATTCCGTTGCCGCGCAACTGTCGTCGCAGAACGAGAACGTCAACGCTCAGCTCAACACCTACACCAGTCAGGTCAATGAGCTGACCAACACCATTGCCGGGCTGAACAAGCAGATCACCCAGGCATCGGCCGGCAACACGTCGCCCAACAGCCTGCTGGACTCGCGCAACGAAGCCGTGCGCCAGCTCAACGAGCTGGTCGGCGTGAAAGTGGTCGAGAACAACGGCAACTACGACATCTACACCGGTACCGGCCAGTCGCTGGTCAGCGGCGCCACGTCGTACAAGATGTCGGCAACGCCGAGCCCGGCCGATCCGCTGCAGTACAACGTGCAGATCGCCTACGGCCAGAGCCAGACCGACGTCACCACGGTCGTGACCGGCGGTGCGATCGGCGGTCTGCTGCGTTATCGCTCCGAAGTGCTGGTGCCGTCGATGAACGAGCTCAGCCGCGTCGCCATGGTCATGAACGATCAGGTCAACACGCAGCTGGCCCAGGGCATCGACAGCAAGGGCAACTTCGGCACCGCGTTGTTCAACAACATCAACACGGCCGAGCAGATTTCCCAGCGCAGCGTCGGCAATCTGAACAACAGCCTGGGTTCGGGCAACCTTGATGTCACCATCAAGAACACCAGCAAGCTCACCGGCAGCGACTACGAAGTCACCTTCAGCGACGCGGACAACTACACCGTGCGCCGCCTGCCCAGTGGCGAAAGCGTAGGTGCCGGCAAGCTGAGCGACAACCCGCCCAAGGAATTCGAAGGCTTCACCATGAGCCTGAACGGCGCTGCCGTGGCGGCGGGTGACAGCTTTAAGGTGACACCGACCCGCAATGGCGCGTCGGGCATGTCCGTGGCGCTGACCGATGCCAAGGACATCGCCGCTGCCGCGCCGCTGACCGCAGCCGCGGGCGTGAGCAACTCGGGCACCGGTGGTTTTACCCAGCCCGTGCTCAACACCAAGACCGACATCTACAACTCGACCAAGATGCTGGACCTGCGCAACGCGCTCAAGGACTCGACGCCGATGCGTTTGGTCATGGGGGCGGCCAGCAATGGCGTGCAGACCTATCAGTTGCTGGACGCCAAGGGCGCGGCGGTGACTGATCAGAACGGCAACGCCGTCACCGGCACCATCATTCAGGGCCAGAACAATACCCTGAAGCTCAACGTGGGCTACACCGATACCTCGACCACGCCGAGCAGCGCGACCTCATTCGAATTCGAGATGACGGTTTCGGGCACGCCCCAGGCCAATGACACCTTCTCGATCAGCCTGACCGGCGCCGGTTCGTCCGACAACCGTAATGCAGTGTCGACCGTGGCCTTGCAGACCGCCAAGACCGTGGGCGTGACCAACGGCAGCGTGGGCACCAGCCTGTCCGGCGCCTATGCGGACCTGACCGCGGCGGTCGGTACCCGCGCGGCACAAGGCAAGAGCGACGTGACCGCCACCGCGGCCGTGGTCAGCACTGCCAAATCGGCCCGCGATTCGGTTTCCGGCGTGTCCCTGGACGAAGAAGCCGCCAACCTGATCAAGTACCAGCAGTACTACACCGCGTCGTCGCAGATCATCAAGGCGGCGCAGACCATTTTCAGCACGCTGATCAACAGTCTCTAAGGAATCGTGAGCCATGCGTATTTCCACTACACAGTTCTTCGAAGCCACGACTGCCAACTATCAGCGCAGCTATTCGAACGTCATGAAGACCAGCGAGGAAATCTCCAGCGGTGTGAAGCTCAACACCGCCGCGGATAACCCCATTGGCGCCGCTCGCGTGCTGCAACTGTCTCAGCAGAACTCGATGCTGACCCAGTACGCGTCGAACATCACCACGATCAACACCAACATCACCAACACTGAAACCGCGCTGCGCAGCATTTCGGATTCCATCCAGGCTGCCCGTGAGCTGATCGTCAAGGCAGGCAACGGTTCGTACACCGACAGTGACCGCATCTCCACCGCCAACGAGCTCAAGGAATTGCAGCAGACCATCCTGGGCCTGATGAACAGTCAGGATTCCAACGGTCAGTACATGTTCGGCGGCTCGAAGTCGTCGACGCCGCCTTACTCGCTGAATGCAGATGGCTCCTACAGCTACGACGGCGATCAGAACGCCATCAAACTGGCGGTGGGCGATGGCCTGTCGCTGGCGGCCACCACCACAGGCTACGAGGCGTTCGAGCAGGCGCTGAACACTACGCGCACTTCGTCCACCCGACTGTCGCCGGCAACCGAAGACGGCAAGGTGACCCTGTCCAACGGCGTGGTGCAGAACAGCACTACCTATAACTCCAGCTATCAGGGTGGCGAGCCGTACACGCTGACCTTCATCAGCGCTACCGAATTTCGTATCACTGACGGCGCGACCCCGGCCAATGACGTGACCGTGGAAGCGTCGAACGCCGGCAAGATCGACTACAGCTCGTTCGCCGACCAGACGTTCACCTTCCGTGGCGTCGACCTCAAGCTCAACCTGAACCTGACCGACGCCGACAAGGCGACCTCCGGTTCGGCAGATACCGTGCTCACCGGTCGTAGCTATCAGTTGGCTTCGACGCCGGATACCATCACGGTGTCGCGCAGCCCCGGCAACGCATCTGCCGCGACCGTCAGTGGCGCGGCGGTCGGCACGTCCGCCGCTGATCTGACCACCTTCAACAATGTCTTTCCATCGACAGGCGCAGTGCTGCGTTATTCCGGCACCAATGGCTACGAGCTGTACGCATCGCCCTATACCGCCAACAGCTCGCCAGTGGCGGCGGGCGTGGTGACAGGCTCGGTGGTCAAGGCGGCAGGTGTGGAATTCACCATCGCCGGTGGCCCGCCAGCCGACGGCGACGTGTTCCAGGTACAGAGCGGTACTCACCAGACCGAGAACATCCTCAACACCTTGACCAATGTGATCAACGTGCTGAACACCAAAGCCGACGGCGACCTGGTGGCGACCCAGAAGCTGAATGCGGCATTGACCTCCGCCCTGGGTAACGTCACCAGCAGCAGCGAGCAGGTGTCCACGGCAATCTCCGCCGGCGGTGCGCGTCAGGTCGCTGCCAAGGCTCAGGACAGCACCAACGAGCTGCTCAAGAACAACAACACGCTGGAGCAGGACAGCTACGTCAACGCCGATGTGGTTGAAGCGACCACCCGCCTGACGTTGCAAAAGACTATGCTGGAAGCCTCGCAGGCAGTGTTCACCCAGTTGTCGCGGTTGAACCTGTTCAGCCAGTTGTAAGCCTGCCCGCGCAGGTCGTCTTTTCCTTAGCGGTGAGGGGAGCCATCCGACCGGCTGGTTTCCCGCCGGTCGTGAGTTCGTACTGTGAAATCAACTCCCCTCGTCAGCATCGTCATCCCCGCCTTCAACTCCGGCTTCTTCCGCGTCGCACTGCAAAGCGCGCTCGACCAGTCCTACGACAACCTTGAAATCATCGTCTGCGACGACAGCCGCACCGGCGAAATCAAGGCTGTGTTCGACGAGATCGTGCCCGCCGACAGCGGCATCGCGCGCTATGTCGCTAACCCCCAGCGGCTGGGCTTCCAGAACAATCTCTTGAGGTGCCTCGAACTGGCTCAAGGCGAGTACATCAAGTTTCTGTGCGACGACGATCGCCTGTACAACTTCTGCGTTGCGCGTCAGGCCCAGGTGCTGGACGAACACGAAGATGTACGGCTGGTGGTCGGCCGCCGCCATCTGGTGGACGTCGACGATTACGTGCTGCCGACCCGTATGGAAAACGTCGGCCTGGTGCCCTACGACGCGCTGTTCAAGGGCGACGACATGCTGGCGATTTTCGAACGCACGCCGCGCAACTATCTGGGCGGTCTGAGTACCGCACTGATGCGCCGCGCCGACGTTCAGGATTTCCTGCCGGCGCTGGCCCAGCCGGGTCAGGGCTTCGTGGCACTGCTGGATTTCGCGTTGTTCATCTGCCTGATGCGCCGCGGCAACCTGGTGGCGCTGCACAGCGTGGAAAGCGTGGAGCGGGTGCACCCAGCGCGCTTCAGCAGCCAGCCGGACATGTACCACAAGGCCACCACCGAATGGGGCTGGCTGGGCGAAATGCTCAAGGCCCGCAGCGGCGAGCAGGCGCCGGCCCAGGGCTGGGTGCGCTTTGTGCCGCTGCGCAAGGCCGCCGAAGGATCCCGCGAATGGGACGAGGTGGGCCTGTATGGCGTGATGGCCAACCGGCAGGGCGTCATGCGCAGCCGCGTCGGAGGCGACAGCGACAGCTTCGCCCAGCTCTACGATCAGTGGCTGGCGGCGCGCCGCTTCGGACCCAACGACGAAAAACTCATCGAAAAACGCGTGGCGTTGTGGCCGTCCCAGCCGCGTATCGTTACTTTGATCATCGACCCGCAAAACGACACCGAAGGTCTGCGAATCACCCTCGACAGCATCGCCGGGCAGGATTACCCCGCGCATTCGGTAGTGGTCATGACCGACGCGCCCAAGGTCGAAGACCCGCAGGTATTGCGTCTGCCCCTGCAGGACAATTGGGCCGGCCAGCTCAATGAAGTACTGCCACTGCTCGAAGGCGCCGACTGGGTCTACCTGCTGCGCGCCGGCGACCGCCTGACCAAGGCCGCGCTGCTGATCCTGGCCGAGCGGGTCGCGCAGGTGCCGGGCCTGATGTGCGTCTACAGCGACGAAGGCGGGCTGAATGAGGAAGAGTCCGGCGAGCCAATCTTCAAGCCCGATTTCAACCTCGACCTGCTTCGCGCCTACCCTTATGTCGGACGCGCGCTGGCGTTGCAGCGTCAGGGCGTGATCGAGCTGGGCGGGTTCGATGCGCGCTTCGGGGAGCTGGCGCCGCATGACGTTATCTGGCGTCTGCTGGAGACGGCGGGACCGCAGACCATCGAGCACATTGCCGAAGTTCAGGTCGAGTCGCGGCTGGCCTTCGCCCAGTGGCTGTCGTTGCCTGAAGTGGTCGAGCAGAATGCGCCGGTCGTGGCCGCGCATCTGGAGCGGATCGGACGTCCCCATGTGATTCACAAGGACCAGTCGCCGCTGATCAACCGCGTACAGTACCTGCATGACGAGCAGCCGCTGGTCTCGATCATCGTCAGCACCAAGGACCAGCTGGCCGCGCTCGAACGTTGCGTGGACAGCCTGCTGAGCAAGACGGCTTATCCGCATTACGAACTACTGCTGGTCGACAAGGCCAGCGAAAGCGCCGAGGCTCGCGCCTGGTTCGCCGCCATGGCCGATCTGGGCAGTGACAAGTTGCGTGTGTTGCGCGCGCCGGATGCGGACAACGAAGCTGCCAGCCAGAACTTCGCGATCCGTGAGGCGCGGGGTGATTACCTGGTGCTGTTCAGTCCCCATGCGATCGTGCTCCAGGGCGACTGGCTCGAACGTCTGCTCGATCACGCTCAGCGTCCGGAAGTGGGCGTCGTCGGACCGCGGATACTCGATACCCGGGGCAAGGTGCTGTACGCCGGCATGGTGCTGGGCATGGACGGTATCGCGGGCCGCCCGTTCATCAATGCCTCGGCCAATGCCGGCGGCTACATGCAGCGCATGCACCTGACCCAGGACTGGAGCGTGGTCAGCGGCAACTGCCTGATGGTGCGTCGCGACGTCTTCGAAGTCGTGGGCGAACTGGACAACGCGACGTTCACCCAAGGGCTGCATGATCTCGACCTGTGCCTGCGGGTCGGTCGCGAGGGTTATCTGGTCGTCTGCACCCCCGAGGCCTCGGTGGCGCTCGCCGAGCCGTCCGCACCTGTGCGCAGCCCTGAGTCGCGTCAGAAGCTGGACGACGAGCAGCAGGCGTTCTACCGCCGCTGGCTGCCGACCATCGCGCGCGATCCGGCCTACAACCCGAACCTGAGCCTGAGCGAAGCGACCGCGTTTCATCTGGAACCCGGTCTGCTGGCCGGCTGGAATCCATTCTGCACGCGCCATCTGCCTTCAATTCTGGGCATGGCCGTCAACTCCTCGGCGGTCGGGCATTACCGCGTCAGTCAGCCTCTGATCGAACTGGCGGCGGCGGGGCGGATCATCGGGCGCATGAGCTACGAATCGCCTTCCATCGTCGAGATCGAGCGCCAGTCCCCGGACGTCGTGGTCTTCCAGGGGCGTTACACCGAAGCCAAGGTGCCGGATATCGTGCAGGTCAAGAACCTGTCGAATGCGATGCGCATCTTCGAGCTGGACGATTACATCGCCGACGTCCCGGAGCGCAACGAACACCGCCGCAACATGCCGGACAACATCGCGACCATGCTGCGCAAGGGCGTGCAGCTGTGCGACCGCGTCGTGGTGTCGACCCATCCACTGGCCCAGGCCTTGTCGAGCATGCACAGCGACATTCGCGTCGTGCCCAACATGCTCGCGCCGCACCTGTGGAACAATCTCAAGACCAAGCGCCGCACCTCCGACAAGCCGCGGATCGGCTGGGGCGGTGGCACCAGCCACCGTGGCGATCTGGAACTGATCGTCGACGTGGTACGCGAGCTGGCCGATGAAGTGGAGTGGGTGTTCTTCGGCATGTGCCCGGATCTGCTGCGGCCCTATATCCATGAATTCCACACGGCGGTGAGCCTGAGCACTTATCCGGCCAAGCTCGCCAGCCTGAATCTTGATCTGGCGCTGGCGCCGCTGGAGTTCCACATTTTCAACGACTGCAAGAGCAACCTGCGTCTGCTCGAATACGGCGCCTGCGGCTATCCGGTGATCTGCTCGGACACCGAGGCCTATCGTGGGCACTTGCCGGCGACCCGGATCTACACCAACAGCTCGCAGGAATGGCTGCAGGCGATCCGCATGCACCTGTCCGATCCCAATGCCAGCTATCGTATGGGAGACGAATTGCGTGAAGCGGTACTGCGCGACTTTATGTTGCGTGGCGAAAACCTGCAGTACTGGGCCAATGGCTGGCTGCCGGACTGACCGAACTTCAACCCAATGCGCTCCAGCGATACGGCTGGAGCGAACCTGTATTTGCCGCCGCTGCGAAGGGTATTCAGCCACCCTGTGACATCGACTCTTCGAGCCGGCTCTGGTTGCCAAGGAAAGACTATGCAAGACACATTCGGGAATGCCGTTACGCCCAGCCATCAAGACCTGACGCTGGTACTGCTGGCCCAAGATCAGGCGGATTTCCTGCGCCGCGCATTGAAGTACTACAGTGACTTTCCTTTTGCCATCCGTGTCGTGGACAGCTCGTCGAAGGCCGACGAACATGCCATGGCGATTCTGGGGGCGCAGTATGTCCATCGCCCGGAATCGGGCAACGCCGACCTCAGCGCGCGAATCGCCGCCGGCGTGGAACAGGTGACGACACCTTTCGTGGTCTGCGCCGACGTTAGCACTTTTCTGCTCGCCGAAGGTCTCGGCCAGTCGCTGGACTTTCTGCGGGCCAACCCGCAA
Source organism: Pseudomonas sp. JDS28PS106 (assembly GCF_036706555.1). NCBI lineage: Bacteria > Pseudomonadati > Pseudomonadota > Gammaproteobacteria > Pseudomonadales > Pseudomonadaceae > Pseudomonas > Pseudomonas sp. JDS28PS106. The sequence continues at coordinate 37,665 of NZ_JBAJGT010000009.1, forward strand.
TACGGTGTCGCCCAGGGCTACAGCCTGAGCTACCAGGCACACGTCAATCATGTCGACTATCTGCGTCGCGATCGCAAAGTGATCGAAGATCACGCCGCCGAGTTGCCTCAGGAGCGCTTGTCGAGTCTGCTGGGGGCGAGCATTTCCCTGCTCAACGCCGTGACGCGTACCGAGCTGGCGCAGCGCTGGTTCGCCTCGGTCCCGGAGCACACCGAACCCCATTGGCAGGACATCGGCCAGATGAGCTTCATGGCCGCGGCAGCCCGGGTCCGGATCCTGCCGGTCGCCTACGCCTTGCACCTGCTGGAAGACGAAGCGCGTCACGCTCGCCATTGCACCCTTATCCAGGCGGCATTGAGCCACAAGGATCCCAAGGCGACCGGTGTTCGACAGGATTTCGCGCGCATGCTGATTGCCGCGCTGGGCGAGGGCTCGGCACTGAACAGCGAGCAGGGCGAGGCGCAGGTGCTGGCCGCGCTGGAGGCGATGGCCGCCGATCTGCAAACCCACCCGTTCCAGGGCAAGGAAGTGCTGTTCAAGGCGCAGTGGAATGTCGCGTTCGAGCGCTCCGAGCCGCGTTTCGAGCCGGAGCAGTTCGTCGAGTTGCCGTTCTATAACCAGCCGCTGTTCGATGAGCTGGCCAGAATCGAGTTTCTGATTCATGTCCTGCCGGCCGGTCGCGTGCAACTCGGCGAACTGGAAGGCGCGCTGCTGCGCCAGGCCGAGTTGACCCGGGCGCAGCTGAATCCGGATGCCGAGACCCTCAAGAGTCGCCTGTGGCAAGCCTACGCGCTGTATGCCTTCAACCTGGGTGTGGTGCAGAGTCTGGCCGTCGAACTGGAAAACTCCGCTGCCGACGAGGAAGAAACCACGCGTCTGGTGGCCTGGGGTCAGCGTCTGCAAGCCGTATCCAGTACTGACAACGCGCGGCTGCTCGACGATATGCCGTCCGGGCGTCTGCTCAACTGGCTGGACAGCCGCGACCCGGCACCGTTCGAGCTCAAGAAGCAGACTGCCCGACTCGCGGCGCAGCCTGGCGAATCGCAGATCGGCATCCTGTTGCTGGATCTGGAAGCCGACATTTTCAAGTTGCAGATCACTTTCGACAGCTTGATGAACAGCCACTACAAGGCGTTCAAGGTCATCGTGTTCACCACCGGCGATCTGCCCGCCGTCACCACTTTGCAGAACACGCTGCATTTCGTGAAAGTGACCGAAGCCAATTACGTCGATCGCATCAACCAGACTGTCAAGCAATCGACCAGTGACTGGCTGATGCTGGCCACGGCTGGTGAGCAGTTCACACGCAGCGGCCTGTTCAAGGCCAGCGTCGAACTCGCCGATGCCGCGCAAGTGCGCGCGGTGGCCGTGGACGAGATTCATCGTCAGGCCGACGGCACGCTCACGCCGTTGTTCCGTCCCGGTTTCAACCTGGACCTGTTGCAAAGCGTGCCGGCCCTGATGGCACCGCACTGGTTGATTCGCCGCGAATTGCTTGTCCAGGTCGGCGGCTATTCCAGAGAATTCGACAAGGCGCTGGAATTCGACTTGCTGCTGCGCCTGGTCGAGCAGGGCGGCATGAGTGGGCTGGCGCACTTCAGCGAGCCGGTGGTGATCTGCGACGCGCCTGAGCTTGAGGTCAACCAGGCCGAGCAGAAGGCGTTGACCCGCCATCTAGGCCAGCGTGGTTATCAGGCCGAGGTCAGCTCCGCGCTGCCGGGCACTTACAAGATCGACTATCGCCACACCACGCGGCCGATGGTTTCGATCCTGCTGCACAGCCAGGACAACCTCGCCGACCTGCAGCGCTGCCTTCAGAACGTGTTGCAGCGCACCCGCTATCAGCGTTATGAAATCCTCATTGCCGATAACCACAGCAGTTCCCCGGAACTATTGGCCTGGCTGGACCAGCAACAGCAGGCGTCCAGTCGCGTGCGGGTGTTCAAGTCCGATACCCGGATCAGTCCGTCCGCGCTGCGAAACCAGGTCAGCCGCGAGGCCAAGGGCGAATATCTGATTCTGCTCGACGCCGAGAGCCAGGTGGTCAACGTCGGCTGGATCGAATCCTTGCTCAATCAGGCCCAGCGGCCGGAAGTCGGCGTGGTCGGCGTCAAGCTCGTGGACCGCGAGGGCTCGGTGACCCAGGCCGGGTTGATCCTGGGCTTCGAGGGCAGTGTCGGTTCGGCCTTCGTGGGCGAATCCAAGCGCGCTCGTGGATACATGCAGCGACTGGTGGTGGAGCAGAACTGGTCCGCGGTCTCCGGCGCATGCCTGATGATCGGCAAGGAGCTGTTCGACGCGGTGGGCGGGCTGGACGAAAGCGCGTTCGCAAACAGCCTGGCGGATGTCGACCTGTGCCTCAAAGCGGCCCAGTCCGGCTACCTCGTTGTCTGGACACCCCATGTCCAGGTCGTGCACTCAGGGGCGATCGAGGCGACGGACGAAGCGCGTCGGGCGCTGGCCGACAAGTGGTCTGCGGCATTCGCTCAGGATGAAGCGTACAACATCAATCTGGACCTCAAGGCGCCCGGCTTTACCCTCATATCTGCCTGAAGCCTGCGGGCAGCGGCGATTGCGTCCCCGGTGCGGGACGGATCGCCAGGCCGCCGCGCCGTATCGCGCGGCTGCGCCACACTTCCTCCCGGACCATCCCCGGCCCGTTCCGAAAACGCACAAAGCACCGGATGCGAGTGACCTGCAGGTCATAAAGTGCATCTTCACCTTATCGTATTGCGGGAACCGACGTTCGCCCGGCTTGCCTGGACAGGCCCTGGGCCTGAAAATGCCCGCTAATTACCTCCATTCGGTAGCGCCCTGATACGTCTGGGACGAACATTGACCTGTTTACTAATCGGGAAGCCACGATGATTGGCATAAAAAGCATAGCGAGCTACGTGCCGAACGACGGCGTTGATAACTACGCTCAAGGCGCCAAATTCGGCAAGGATGAAGAGTTCATCCTTGGGAAGATCGGCTCCACCTTCCTGCCGCGCAAGGCAGAGGGTCAGGAAACCTCGGACCTGTGTGTTGAAGCCGCCAATGTGCTGTTTGCCAACAACCCGCAACTCAAGCGCGAAGACATCGACGTCCTGATCGTCGTCACCCAGAACGGCGACGAGGAAGGTCTGCCCCATACCGCCGCCATTGTCCAGGACAAGCTGGGCCTGTCGACCAACGTGGCGGCTTTCGATATTTCGCTGGGCTGCTCCGGTTATGTCTACGGCATCTACGCGATCAAGGGCTTCATGGAGGCAGCCGGCCTCAAGAACGGCCTGCTGTTGACCGCCGACCCTTATTCCAAGATCGTCGACCCGGAAGATCGCAACACCACCATGCTGTTCGGTGATGCGGCGACCGCAACCTGGATGGGCGAGGGCGCTCCTTGGTTGCTGGGCAAGGCCAAGTTCGGCACCGACGGTGCCGGCGCGCCGCATCTGAAGGTCAGCAACGGGGTGTTCTTCATGAACGGCCGTCAGGTGTTCAACTTTGCACTGCTCAAGGTTCCGGCGCACTTGCACGAGCTGCTGGGCGAATCCGACCTGACGCCGGACGACATCGACGCCTTCTGCATTCACCAGGGCAGCGCGGCGATCGTCGATGCCGTGGCGCGTCGTTTCGAAGACAAGCCCGAGAAGTTTCTCAAGGATATGGTGGAGACCGGCAACACCGTGTCGTCCAGCATTCCGCTGTTGATCGAAAAGCACGTCATGAACTCGTCCTGGAATCGCGTCGCGCTGAGCGGTTTCGGCGTGGGACTGTCCTGGGGCTCGGCGATCATCTATCGCGGCTGATACGTCCAGCGTCATCGAAAAAGCGTCCGCCGGTCCGACCGTCGGGCGCTTTTTCATATAAACACCGAAACCGGCATAATCGCACCCCGTGATGCCGGTCGCATTTCACCCTGAAATGCCTGCTCCATCGAGCGTTTTTCTGGCGTCATTTCCTCGCCGTTTGGGTCGCAAGCCCTTGTTTTGCAAGGGCTGGCAGTTTGCTGGCAAATTTTTTCAAAAAATCCCTCAAGCAACCTGCCACCGCGACGATAACTATTACGAAGGTTCTCTAGGCACACCCGGCGCTTGCAGGGGCCGGAAGCCACGTAGTACCAAAACCAACGAGGAATTCATCATGGCTTTAACAGTAAACACCAACGTTGCCTCCTTGAACGTTCAGAAGAACCTCAGCAAGGCGTCTGACGCTCTTTCGACTTCGATGACCCGTCTGTCCTCCGGCCTGAAAATCAACAGCGCCAAAGACGACGCCGCTGGCCTGCAGATCGCTACCCGCATCAACTCGCAGATCCGTGGTCAGACCATGGCAATCAAGAACGCCAACGACGGTATCTCCATCGCTCAGACCGCTGAAGGCGCTCTGCAAGAGTCCACCGCCATTCTGCAGCGTATGCGTGAACTGGCTGTTCAGTCCCGCAACGACAGCAACAGCGCTGATGACCGTGTCGCTCTGAACAAAGAATTCACTCAGATGAGTTCGGAACTGACCCGTATCGCCAACAGCACCAACCTGAACGGCAAGAACCTGATCGACGGTTCCGCCAGCACCATGACTTTCCAGGTAGGTTCCAACACTGGCGATTCGAACCAGATCACTCTGACCCTGAGCTCCAGCTTCGACGCTGACACTCTGGGTGTGGGTTCGGCCATCACCATCGCCGGTTCCGACAGCGCTGCAGCAGAAACCAACTTCTCTGCCGCTCTGAACGCAATCGACTCGGCTCTGTCGACCATCAACTCGACTCGTGCTGACCTCGGTGCTGCCCAGAACCGTCTGACCAGCACTATCTCCAACCTGCAGAACATCAACGAAAACGCCAGTGCCGCACTGGGTCGCGTACAAGATACCGACTTCGCTGCTGAAACTGCACAGCTGACCAAGCAGCAGACCCTGCAGCAGGCTTCGACCTCTGTTCTGGCTCAGGCTAACCAGCTGCCATCCGCTGTACTGAAGCTGCTTCAGTAATATCGGAATGAGTTTGGCGGGGGAGTGCGTAACAGTGCTCTCTCGCTTTTTTACTTTCAGAGATCATGGTCATGGATATGAGTGTAAAGCTGAACCTGTCTTATCCGGCCGTTCAACCGGCTAACCCTGCCCCCGTGGCGGAAAAGCCTGTCGAAAAGCCTGCCGACGCGCCCGTTGAGGCGTCGACTGAAAGTAAGGGCTCACCCCTCAAGGACAAAGAGGCTCAGGAAGACGCGAAGGCGAAAGCCGCCGCGGAAGACATCCAGAAATTCTTCCATGCGGTCAAGCGCAACCTGGAGTTCTCCATCGATGAAGCGTCGGGTAAAGTGATCGTCAAGGTCATTGCAAGTGATTCCGGTGAAGTGGTCAGGCAGATTCCCAATGCGGAAATCCTGAAGCTGGCTGAAAGCCTGAGCGATGCGAACAGTTTGTTGTTCCGCGCCAAGGCCTGAACTGGCACGCAACTTGTTGTGTAATCCGCGATTCCTTGAGCGGGTCAAAAGACCGACAGCAATCCTGAAGTGAAGGGAGATGCACAATGGCAAGTCCAATTACACCGTCTACTGGCCTGGGTTCGGGCCTGGAAATCGGCACCATCGTCGACGCGCTCGTTTCCGCCGAAAAGACCCCCAAGCAGAACCAGATCACCAAGGCCACTACCGCAAACACGGCGTCGCTGTCCGCGGTCAGTCAGATCAAAAGTGCCCTGGCGACTTTTCAGTCGACCCTGGACACTCTCAACAGCACCACGACCCCGGCATTCCTGGGTTTTGCGGCTACCTCTTCGAACGAATCCGCGATCAAGGCTACTGCCACCAACTCGGCGGTGAACGGTACCTATTCCCTCGAAGTGGTTTCGCTGGCAACCGCCTCCAAGGTGGCGACGGCTTCGCTCGATACTACAGCTGCCAGTGCTATTCCGAGTGGTAAGCTGGCTATCACTCAAAATGGCATTACCAATACGGTCGACATCGCGGACGGGTCCACCCTCCAGCAGGTGCGCGACAAGATCAACAGTGACCTGCAAGGCAAGGGCATCACTGCCAACATCATCACCGACCAGAATGGTTCGCGACTGGTGTTCAGCTCTACCAACACCGGCAAGGGCAGCGATATTTCCGTCGTGGGCAGTGGCAACGTGGGAACGCTTCTCGACGTTGATGGCACCAAGGCGCTGGCTTCCGGCAGCCCGACTTCGGCAGGTTATATTACCGCTCCGGCCGCTGACGCTGAGATCAAGATCGACGGCCTGACCATTACCAGCAAGACCAACAAGGTCGACAGCGCGATTTCCGGTCTGACCCTGGATCTGGTTGCCAAAGGAACGAGCACCGTCACCGTCGCGACCAACACCGAAGGCCTGAAGACCTCTCTCCAGTCGTTCGTGGATGCGTTCAACACGCTGGTCACGCTGACCAAGTCCTTGACCACCGCGACTCTGCAGTCCGACGGCACTTACAAGAGCGCCGCGTTGACCGGCGACTCCATGCCTCGTTCGCTGCTGGCGGCGGTGCGCAATGAAATTGCGACGGCAACCTCGAACAGCGGTCTGGGCAGCCTCGCGCAGCTTGGTATCAAGACTGCTCAGGCCGACGGCAAGCTGACTTTCGACAGCTCCGCTTTCACCACGGCCTTGAACGACAAGAAGCTGGGCGGCCAGATCCAGACTTTGTTCACCGGTGATACAGGTCTGCTGGCGCGCCTCGGCAAAGCCATCGAACCCTACACCAAGAGCGACGGTGTGCTGGCGCAGCGAACCACCAGCCTCAACAAGGTCACCACTCGGCTGGCGAACGATCAGGCTGCGCTGGATCGTCGCATCGAGTCGCTGACAACGACGCTGACCAAGAAATACAACGCCATGGATCTGGTCGTCGCCCAGCTCAAGGCAACGTCTTCGAGTGTGACCTCGATCTTCGAGGCCATGAACGCTCAGAAGAATGCGTCGTAAGACACGCATGCGCCAAGAACCCGACTTCATGTCGGGTTTTTGCTTTTGGACTAAAGTTTTTTGACTCCACGTCGATAGCGTGGGTATACGAATCTGGAGTGATCACGAGGTCCCCTATGAATCCGATGTTAGCGTTGCGGCAGTACCAGAAGATTGGCTCAGTGGCTCAGACGTCCGAAGCCAGTCCTCACCGCCTGGTCCAGATGCTCATGGAAGGCGGGCTCGACCGCATCGCTCAGGCCAAGGGCGCCCTGGCGCGCGGTGACATAGCCAACAAGGGCGTCTTCATTGGCAAGGCCATCGCCATCATCGGCGGGCTGCGCGAAGGCCTGGATCTCGAAAACGCCACCCAGGCGCTGCATGACCAGGACAGTCTTTATCACTACATGATGAAGCGTCTGGCCGAGGCCAATATCAAGAACGACGCAAAGATGCTCGACGAAGTTGCCGGTCTCTTGATCACGGTCAAGGAAGGCTGGGATGCGATTGGCGCGTTGCAATAGATTGCTGTATTGAGGAGGTCTTGCCATGAGTGCTGCGCTCAAGCGTATAGCGGAAACCCGTGATGCCCTGGTCGGTGCGCTGGCCGAACGTGACTGGGAAGCCATCGGCCGGCTCGACCTGGCCTGTCGCGAGTGTGTCGATGCGATGGTGTCGGAAACGCCGGATGATGAGCCGGGGCTGCGCAGTAATCTGGAAGAGCTGCTCGGGGTCTACAGACAACTCATTGACGTCGCCAGCGGCGAACGTCAAGCGATCGTCGACGAAATGACACAACTGCAAGCTGGAAAAAATGCTTCGCGGGTTTATCATCTTTTTGGCTAGCTTTTATTTGTCGTTTTAATTATCTTTTGATTGTCCGACAAAATGTTCGCCATTAATTTGACTGTGTGCGTTTTTTTGACTTAACTAGTGATGTTCACTATTTTCTGGCGTTTTAAGCTTTACAGCGGTTTAGATGCCAAGCTGCCCGCGATGTCGGGCATTGAGTTGACTAGGGAAGTTGCTATTGCATGTGGCGTGAAATCAAGATTCTGCTAATCGATGACGATAGCCAGCGCCGCCGCGACCTGGCGGTGATCCTGAATTTTCTTGGCGAAGAGAACCTTTCCTGCTCAAGCCAGGACTGGCAGCAGGTAGTCGGTTCTCTGGCATCCACCCGCGACGTCTTGTGTGTGCTGGTAGGCACCGTCAATGCGCCGGGCAGTCTGCAAGGGCTCCTTAAGACAGTGGCTGCATGGGATGAGTTCCTTCCCGTGTTGCTGATGGGCGAAAATAATTCTGCGGAATTGCCGGAAGACGCTCGTCGCCGGGTACTTTCCGCCCTGGAAATGCCGCCCAGCTACAGCAAGCTGCTCGATTCCCTGCATCGTGCCCAGGTCTATCGCGAGATGTACGATCAGGCGCGCGAGCGCGGTCGTCACCGTGAACCCAATCTGTTCCGCAGCCTGGTCGGCACCAGCCGCGCGATCCAGCACGTACGGCAGATGATGCAGCAAGTGGCCGACACTGACGCCAGCGTCCTGATTCTCGGTGAATCGGGCACCGGCAAGGAAGTCGTTGCGCGCAACCTGCATTACCATTCCAAACGCCGTGACGCGCCTTTCGTGCCGGTCAACTGCGGCGCTATTCCGGCCGAGCTGCTGGAAAGCGAACTGTTCGGTCATGAGAAAGGCGCGTTCACCGGCGCCATCACCAGCCGGGCAGGGCGTTTTGAGCTGGCCAACGGCGGCACATTGTTCCTCGACGAGATCGGCGACATGCCGTTGCCGATGCAGGTCAAGCTGCTGCGGGTACTCCAGGAGCGGACGTTCGAACGGGTTGGCAGCAACAAGACCCAGAGCATCGACGTGCGCATCATCGCGGCGACCCACAAGAACCTCGAAACCATGATCGAGCAGGGCAGTTTCCGCGAAGACTTGTACTATCGCCTCAATGTGTTCCCCATCGAAATGGCGCCACTGCGTGAGCGGGTCGAAGACATCCCGCTGTTGATGAACGAACTGATCTCGCGCATGGAGCACGAGAAGCGCGGCTCCATCCGCTTCAACTCGGCGGCCATTATGTCCCTGTGTCGTCACGGCTGGCCGGGCAACGTCCGGGAGCTGGCGAACCTGGTGGAACGCATGGCGATCATGCATCCGTATGGCGTGATCGGTGTCGCCGAGCTGCCGAAAAAGTTTCGCTACGTGGACGACGAAGACGAGCAGATGGTCGACAGCCTGCGCAGCGACCTGGAAGAGCGTGTCGCCATCAACGGCAACACGCCAAACTTCGCCACCGGCGCAGTGCTGCCGCCAGAAGGTCTGGATCTCAAGGATTATCTGGGTGGACTGGAACAGGGCCTGATCCAGCAGGCGCTGGACGACGCCAACGGTATCGTGGCTCGCGCAGCGGAACGCCTGCGGATCCGGCGTACCACGCTGGTCGAGAAGATGCGCAAGTACGGCATGAGTCGCCGGGAAGGCGATGAGTCGCTGGAAGACTGACCGGTTTTTGACGGCTTGAAAATAAACCTCTGATTATTCAGAGGTTTTTTTTCGGCATGAGGATTGCAAAGTCGCTCTCAACATACCGTTTACTGACGGTTCGCCCAGCGAGAGATGAACGATGTCCAATGCCGCCCAATTGTCGTCAGCCGTGCTCAGTCCTGTGCCGTTGTGCCCTGAGCTGCAAAGCCGCAATGGTCTTGAGCAAGCGTTTTCGTTGTTCAACCAGATGTCCACGCAGCTGACCAGTTCCTACGGATTGCTGGAAGCGCGGGTTGCCGAACTCAAGGGCGAACTGGTCCAGGCCGATGTCGAGCGCTTGCAGGAATTGGCGGAAAAAGAGCGTCTGGCCAATCGTCTGCAGAATCTGATGGATCTGCTGCCCGGCGGTGTCATCGTGATCGATGGCATGGGCGTGGTGCGCGAGGCGAACCCCGCGGCCATAGACCTGTTGGGCCAGCCGCTGGAAGGCATGCTCTGGCGGCATGTCATCAGCCGCTGCTTCGCGCCGCGCAAGGACGACGGGCATGAAGTCTCGCTCAAGGACGGTCGCCGGCTGTCCATCGCGACCCGCTCGCTAGGGGCCGAGCCCGGGCAACTGGTGTTGCTCAACGACCTGACTGAAACCCGTCGCTTGCAGGAACAGCTCGCGCGTCATGAGCGCCTGTCGTCGCTGGGGCGGATGGTCGCTTCGCTGGCCCATCAGATCCGCACGCCATTGTCGGCGGCCATGATCTATGCCAGTCATCTGACCGAACAGCCTCTGCCGGTGGAAACCCAGCAGCGTTTCGCGGGGCGGCTCAAGGAACGTCTGCACGAGCTGGAGCATCAGGTGCGCGACATGCTGGTGTTCGCCCGGGGCGAGCTGCCGTTGACCGATCGGGTTACGCCGGGCGAGCTGTTTCAAGCCTTGCAACAGTCGGCGCATACCCATGTGCAGGATGTCGCGGTGCGCTGGCAATGCGAGCGCATCGACGGCGAACTGCTGTGCAATCGCGACACCCTGGTGGGCGCACTGCTGAATCTGGTGGAAAACGCGGTGCAGGCCAGTGCCGGGCGTAGCCGATTGAAAATTCACGCTTACGGTCGTGGCGACCGGCTGCGGTTGTGCATCAGCGACAACGGCAGCGGGATGGATCGCGACGCTCTGGCGCGCATCGGCGAACCCTTCTTCACCACCAAGACCACCGGCACCGGGCTGGGTCTTGCCGTCGTGGCGGCCGTGACCCGCGCGCATCAGGGCAGCGTTGAGTACCGCTCGCGCGTCGGGCGCGGGACCTGCGCCATCGTTACGCTGCCACTGATTCCTGCTTCCTTTGTTACAGGTGCCGACTGATGTCGATCAAAGTGCTGCTGGTCGAAGACGATCGTTCTCTGCGTGAAGCGCTGGGCGAAACCCTGGAACTGGCCGGCTACGGCTACCGTGCGGTCGGCTCCGCCGAGGAGGCGCTGGTCGCGGTCGAGCAGGAGCCGTTCAGCCTGGTGATCAGTGACGTCAACATGCCGGGCATGGATGGTCACCAGTTGCTGGCCGAGCTGCGCCAACGTTTCGCTCATCTCCCGGTTTTGTTGATGACGGCCCACGGTGCCGTGGAGCGTGCGGTAGACGCGATGCGTCAGGGCGCGGCGGACTATCTGGTCAAGCCTTTCGAGCCGCGCGCGCTGCTGGCGCTGGTCGCTCGTCACGCGGCCGGCAAGCTCGGGCCGGTCGAAAGCGACGGTCCTGTGGCAGTAGAGCCAGCCAGCCTGCAATTGCTCAACCTCGCCAGCCGCGTGGCCCAGAGCGATTCCACGGTACTTATCTCCGGCGAATCGGGCACCGGCAAGGAAGTGTTGGCGCGTTACATTCATCAAAAATCGCCCCGTGCCGATAAGCCGTTCATTGCGATCAACTGCGCCGCGATTCCAGACAACATGCTCGAAGCGACACTGTTCGGTCATGAGAAAGGTTCGTTCACCGGCGCCATCGCTTCGCAGCCCGGCAAATTCGAACAGGCCGACGGCGGCACGATCCTGCTCGATGAGATTTCGGAAATGCCCCTGGGTCTGCAAGCCAAGCTGTTGCGCGTGCTGCAGGAGCGGGAAGTTGAGCGGGTCGGCGCGCGCCGGCCGATTAGTCTGGACATTCGGGTAGTGGCGACCACCAACCGTGATCTGGCGGGAGAAGTGGCGGCGGGGCGGTTCCGCGAAGATTTGTACTATCGACTGTCGGTATTCCCGCTGGCCTGGCAAGCCTTGCGTCAAAGGACCGCCGATATATTGCCGCTGGCCGAGCGGTTGCTCGCCAAACACGTCAAGAAAATGAAGCACGCTCCGGTTCGGCTGTCCCCCGAAGCGCAGGCCTGTCTGGTTGGCTACTCATGGCCGGGGAACGTGCGTGAACTGGACAACGCTGTGCAGCGCGCTTTGATCCTGCAGCAGGGCGGGGTGATCCGCGCCGAGGACTTTTGTCTGGCCGGTCCCATCGGTGCGGGACCGGTCCAGGCGCCGATTAATGTCACTGCCGCGCCCTTGCTGCGTAGTACCGAGCAGTCGAGCGCCGAAATACCGGCACAGGGCGGCGTCGGCGAGTCGGCCGGAGCCTTGGGCGACGATCTGCGGCGTCGGGAATTCCAGATGATCATCGACACCTTGCGCAGCGAGCGCGGGCGTCGCAAGGAGGCCGCAGAGCGGCTGGGCATCAGCCCGCGAACCTTGCGCTACAAGCTGGCCCAGATGCGCGACGCGGGCATGGACGTCGAAGGTTATCTGTTCGCCAATTGATCCTGGCGTGCAGGCGGAAGTATCGCCACCCGATTACATCAGATTCAGACAGCGCCCCTTGTATGGGGCGCTGTTCATAAACAGAAAATGAACGGCCGCAGGACACGGTTTACCGGCAGGGATGCAAATCAGGGGCGCGAGCGGCAAGTCTTTGCCGCATAGCTGGCACTCTTGTTGCTACGTCTTATGTATCCGCTGAACCAGTGTCAAAAATTTGCGGGCCTTACGAGAGAAGATGTCCATGAGCCAGGGTGTTGAATTTAATCGCTTGATGTTGGATATGCGGGCCATGCAGGCAGAAGCCATGGCAGCCCCCAAGCCTGTGAACGCAAGCGCACAGATCAGTGGCGGCAGCTTTGCAGATCTGTTGGGTCAGGCTGTCAACAAGGTTGCCGACACCCAGCAGGCGTCGAGTCAGCTTGCGAGCGCGTTCGAGATGGGCAAGAGCGGTGTGGATCTGACCGACGTCATGATTTCGTCGCAGAAAGCCAGTGTTTCGTTTCAGGCCCTGACCCAGGTTCGCAATAAACTGGTCCAGGCTTACCAAGACATCATGCAGATGCCGGTTTAAGGGACGTACTGAGTCATGGCCGAAGCTACAGCCGATCCGGTTCCTGCACGCGCGGGCACACCCGACAAGAAACCTTTGTTTGGTCTGGCGTTCCTGGAAAATCTTTCCCAGATGACCATGCTGCGTCAGGTCGGCCTGCTGGTCGGTCTGGCCGCCAGCGTGGCCATCGGTTTTGCTGTGGTGCTGTGGTCGCAGCAACCCGACTATCGCCCGTTGTACGGCAGCCTTGCGGGCATGGACAGCAAGCAGATCATGGACACCCTGACTGCAGCCAACATCGCCTATACCGTGGAGCCGAATTCCGGCGCCTTGCTGGTCAAGGCCGATGACGTGCAGCGTGCGCGCATTCAGCTGGCCCAGGCCGGTGTCGTGCAGAACGATGCCAACATCGGCTTCGAGATCCTCGACAAGGATCAGGGCCTGGGTACCAGCCAGTTCATGGAAGCCACGCGCTACCGTCGTGGTCTGGAAGGTGAGCTGGCGCGTACCATTTCCTCCTTGAACAACGTCAAGGCGGCCCGCGTTCACCTGGCGATTCCCAAGAGTTCGGTATTCGTTCGCGACGACCGCAAGCCGAGCGCATCGGTGCTGGTGGAGCTGTATGCCGGCCGTTCGCTGGAGCCCGGTCAGGTGGTGGCGATCACCAATCTGGTCGCGACCAGCGTGCCGGAACTGAGCAAATCGCAGATCACCGTCGTCGACCAGAAAGGCAACTTGCTGTCCGATCAGGCCGAGAACTCCGAGCTGACCATGGCCGGCAAGCAGTTCGACTACAGCCGTCGCATGGAAGGCATGCTGACTCAGCGTGTGCAGAATATTCTGCAGCCGATACTGGGCAACGACCGCTACAAGGCCGAAGTCTCGGCAGTGGTGGATTTCAGTGCCGTCGAGTCGACCGCGGAAAGCTTCAACCCCGATCAGCCCGCGCTGCGCAGCGAGCAGTCGGTCAATGAACAGCGCTCCAGCAGCCTCGGCCCGCAAGGCGTTCCGGGTGCGTTGAGCAATCAGCCGCCCGGTCCGGCGACCGCGCCACAGACCACCGGGGGTGCCGCCGGCGCCGCAGCCGCGGCCATCGCCCCTGGCCAGCCGCTGCTTGATGCCAATGGTCAGCAGATCATGGACCCGGCGACCGGTCAGCCCGCTCTGGCACCGTACCCGGCTGACAAGCGTGTGCAGTCGACCAAGAACTTCGAGCTGGACCGTTCCATCAGCCACACCAAGCAGCAGCAGGGCCGTCTGACCCGCCTGTCGGTTGCGGTCGTGGTAGACGACATGGTCAAGACCGATCCGGCCACAGGTGACGTGACCCGCGCGCCCTGGAGCGCCGCCGACCTGGCTCGCTTTACGCGCCTGGTGCAGGATGCCGTCGGTTTCGACGCCAGCCGCGGCGACAGTGTGAGCGTTATCAACGTGCCGTTCTCCAGTGAGCGCGCCGAAGAATTGCCGGAGATTCCGTTCTACTCGCAACCCTGGTTCTGGGACATTGTCAAACAGGCCGTGGGCGTGATCTTCATCCTGATTCTGGTGTTCGGCGTACTGCGTCCGGTGTTGAACAACATCACCAACGGCAAGAGCAAGGAACTGGCCGGTTTCGGCGATGACCTGGGTGGCGGCATGGGCGGTGGCATGGACGGTGAATTGTCCAACGACCGCGTCAGCCTGGGCGGCCCGCAGAGCATTCTGCTGCCGAGCCCGACCGAGGGCTATGACGCCCAGCTGAATGCAATCAAGAGTTTGGTGGCCGAAGATCCGGGCCGTGTGGCCCAGGTCGTAAAAGAGTGGATTAACACTGATGAATGATCGAGCCGTCGTAGCCAAACTGACCAAGGTCGAAAAGGCAGCGGTCCTGCTGTTGTCGCTGGGTGAAACCGATGCGGCCCAGGTGCTGCGGCACATGGGCCCCAAGGAAGTCCAGAAAGTGGGCGTGGCCATGGCTCAGATGCGCAACGTGCATCGCGAGCAGGTCGAAGAGGTGATGAGCGAGTTCGTCGATATCGTCGGCGACCAGACCAGCCTGGGCGTGGGTTCGGATGGCTACATCCGCAAGATGCTCACCCAGGCGCTGGGCGAAGACAAGGCGAACGGTCTGATCGACCGTATCCTGCTGGGTGGCAACACGAGCGGCCTGGACAGCCTCAAGTGGATGGAGCCGCGCGCCGTGGCAGACGTGATCCGTTTCGAGCACCCGCAGATCCAGGCCATCGTGGTGGCGTATCTGGACGCGGACCAGGCGGGCGAAGTGCTGGGTCACTTCGACCACAAGGTGCGTCTGGACATCATCCTGCGCGTCTCGTCGCTCAACACTGTACAGCCGGCCGCCCTGAAAGAGCTCAACCAGATTCTCGAGAAGCAGTTCTCCGGTAACGCCAATACGTCGCGGACCACCCTGGGTGGCATCAAGCGCGCGGCCGATATCATGAACTTCCTCGACAGCTCCATCGAAGGCGCGCTCATGGATTCGATCCGCGAGGTCGACGAAGATTTGTCGGTGCAGATCGAAGACCTCATGTTCGTCTTCAACAACCTGTCGGACGTCGACGACCGCGGTATCCAGGCACTGTTGCGCGAAGTGTCTTCGGATGTGCTGGTCCTGGCGCTCAAGGGTTCGGACGAGGCGATCAAGGAAAAGATCTTCAAGAACATGTCCAAGCGCGCCGCCGAACTGCTGCGCGACGACCTGGAAGCCAAGGGCCCGGTACGCGTCAGCGACGTGGAAACCGCACAGAAAGAAATCCTCACCATTGCGCGTCGTATGGCCGAGGCCGGCGAGATCGTGCTCGGTGGCAAGGGTGGCGAGGAAATGATCTAAGGATTGGCCTGATCGATGTCCAGCTCCAGTAGTAAAGAACCGCCAAGCGACCTGATTCGTCACGAGGACATCCGCGGGTTCGATGCCTGGGCGCTGCCCAGCTTCGATCCCGAACCCGAGCCGGAACCCGAACCCGAGCCGATGCCTGAAGAGGAACCGGCTCCCAGCGAAGAGGTTCCGCTGGAGGAAGTCCAGCCGCTGACCCTGGAAGAACTCGAAAGCATTCGTCAGGAAGCCTGGAACGAAGGCTTCGCCACGGGTGAGAAAGAGGGCTTCCACAGCACCTCGCTCAAGGTCCGTCAGGAAGCCGAAGTGGCACTGGCGGCCAAGGTCGAGAGCCTTGAACAGCTGATGCAGCATCTGCTCGAACCCATCGCGAAACAGGATACACAGATCGAGAAGATGCTGGTTCATCTGGTCGAGCATATTGCCCGTCAGGTCATCCAGCGCGAATTGCAGACCGATTCGTCGCAGATCGCCAATGTGCTGCGCGACGCCTTGAAGCTGTTGCCGATGGGCGCCAACAATCTGCGGATCTTCATCAACCCGCAGGACTTCGGGCTGGTCAAGGCGATGCGCGAGCGTTACGAAGAAGCGTGGAAAATCGTCGAGGACGACACGCTGCTGCCGGGCGGTTGCCGCATTGAAACCGAACATAGCCGTATCGACGCCAGCGTCGAGACCCGCCTGTCACTGGCCATCGCCAAGATGTACGACCAGATGCATGACCAGGTCATGCATCCGGCGGCCCCGGACCTGAACGTCGACACCGATGTTCCAGCCGAACAGTCTGCCACCGCACAGCCACGCAAGGACGCTGACGATGCGTCTTGATCGAACCAGCTTCGGCAAGCGCCTGGGCACCTACGCCGACTCGATCCGCCTGCCGGTGCAGCCGGTGGTCGAGGGGCGTCTGCTGCGCATGGTCGGTCTGACCCTGGAGGCCGAAGGCTTGCGTGCCGCCATGGGCAGCCGCTGCGTGGTCATCAACGACGACAGTCATGATGCCGTCGAGGTCGAAGCCGAGGTGATGGGCTTTGCTGGCGGCAAGGTCTTTCTCATGCCGATCGGCAGCGTGGCGGGCATCGCGCCGGGTGCGCGAGTGGTGCCGCTGGCCGACACCGGTCGCCTGCCCATGGGCATGACCATGCTCGGTCGAGTGCTCGACGGCGCCGGTCGACCGCTGGACGGACGTCCGCCGATCAAGGCCGAAGACTGGGTGCCCATGGACGGCCCGACCATCAACCCGCTCAAGCGCGATCCGATCAGCCAGCCGCTGGACGTCGGCATTCGCTGCATCAACGGCTTGCTCACGGTTGGCAAGGGGCAGCGTCTGGGCCTGTTCGCCGGTACGGGCGTCGGCAAGAGCGTGCTGCTGGGCATGATGACCCGCTTCACGGAAGCCGAGATCATCGTGGTCGGGCTGATTGGCGAGCGGGGTCGTGAGGTCAAG
The DNA here is from genome assembly GCF_036706555.1 of Pseudomonas sp. JDS28PS106. NCBI lineage: Bacteria > Pseudomonadati > Pseudomonadota > Gammaproteobacteria > Pseudomonadales > Pseudomonadaceae > Pseudomonas > Pseudomonas sp. JDS28PS106. The sequence goes on from NZ_JBAJGT010000009.1 coordinate 54,675, forward strand.
GAATTCATCGAGCATATTCTGGGCGAGGAAGGCATCAAGCGCGCCGTGGTCGTCGCCTCGCCAGCGGACGATGCGCCCTTGATGCGCCTGCGTGCCGCCATGTACTGCACTCGCATTGCCGAATATTTCCGCGACCAGGGCAAGAACGTACTGCTGCTCATGGATTCGCTGACCCGTTTTGCCCAGGCCCAGCGGGAAATCGCGCTGGCTATCGGCGAGCCTCCAGCGACCAAGGGCTATCCGCCTTCGGTCTTCGCCCGGCTGCCCAAGCTTGTCGAACGCGCCGGCAACGCCGAAGCAGGCGGTGGCTCGATCACGGCGTTCTACACCGTTCTGTCCGAAGGCGACGACCAGCAGGACCCGATTGCCGACTCGGCGCGTGGCGTGCTCGACGGGCACATCGTGTTGTCCCGGCGTCTGGCGGAGGAGGGGCACTATCCGGCCATCGACATCGAGGCGTCGATCAGCCGGGTCATGCCCGCGGTGGTCAGCCCGGAGCACATGGCCCGTGCTCAACACTTCAAACAATTGTGGTCGCGCTATCAGCAGACGCGCGACCTGATCAGCGTCGGTGCCTACGTGGCCGGCGGTGACCGGGAGACTGACATGGCCATCGCCCTGCAACCGGCGCTGGTGCGTTATCAGCGTCAGGGGCTGCGCGACAACGAGAGCATGCAGGCCAGTGGCGAAGCGCTGGCGGCCGTGTTCGGTCCGGCCCCTGGCGGCTGATGACCGATGGCTCAGAGTCGAGCGGCGCGTCTGGCGCCCGTGGTGGAAATGGCCGAGGCCGCCGAGCGAAGCGCGGCGCAGCGGCTTGGCTATTTTCAGGGCCAGGTCAATCTGGCCCTCAACAAACTGCAGGAGCTCGATCAGTTCCGTCACGACTACCAGCAGCAGTGGCTGGCGAAGGGCAGTGGTGGCGTATCCGGGCAGTGGATGATGGGTTACCAGCGCTTTCTCAGCCAGCTCGACACCGCCGTCGCCCAGCAGAACAAGAGTCTGGAGTGGCATCAGTCCAACCTCGACAAGGCGCGTACCTCCTGGCAGGAGGCCTACGCCCGGGTGGAAGGGCTGCGCAAGCTGGTACAGCGCTACATCGACGAGGCTCGTCGTCTGGAAGACAAGCGCGAGCAGAAGCTGCTGGACGAGTTATCCCAGCGCCTGCCACGTCACGAGCCTGACTGATCGACCGGGTCCATGAAGTCTGAACGGTTATCCGGGCCGGTTTCTCTTCGAGGCCTTTGGTTCGCCTATTTTGTAAACACCCTCTAAGCTTTGGGTGTCTCGGTGATGAAACATTAGGGATCAATATGACTGTCACGTCCGAGCTTTCCCCCGATCGTCAGCAGTTGACGATCTTCGTCGAGGGCCGTTTCGACTTCGGTGCTCATCAGGACTTTCGCGCGGCGTATCAGGATCGTCCCGGAAACCTCAACTACGTCGTGGATCTGCGCGGTACCCAATATCTGGACAGCTCTGCGCTGGGCATGCTGCTCTTGCTGCGCGACCATGCCGGCGGGGACACGGCCCGCGTCAGGCTGATCAACTGCACGCCTGACGTGATCAAGATCCTGACCATTTCCAACTTCTCCAAATTGTTCCAGCTGAGCTGACGCCTTGGGCACCGTTTCCAAGGGGCTGTGCATTCTCATCGCCGAAGACAGCCCCAGCGACCGGCTGCTGCTGTCGACCATCATCGGTCGGCTGGGTCATCGGGTACTGAGCGCCGCGACGGGCATCGAGGCCGTCGCCGTATTCGAGCTTGAGCGGCCACAGCTGGTACTGATGGACGCGATGATGCCGGTCATGGACGGTTTTGAAGCGGCGCGGCGCATCAAGAAAATGGCCGGCGAGTCGCTGGTGCCGATCATTTTCCTGACGTCTCTTACCGAAGGCGAAGCCTTGGCGTACTGCCTGGAAGCCGGCGGCGACGATTTCATCTCCAAGCCCTACAACCCAGTGGTGCTCGCGGCCAAGATCAACGCCATGAATCGCCTGCGCCTGTTGCAGGAGACCGTTCTGCAACAGCGCGATCAGATCGCCCGACACCACGAATACCTGCTGCATGAGCAGCGCGTCGCCAAGGCTGTGTTCGACCAGGTGGCTCATTCCGGGTGCCTGGGCGCGTCAAATATCCGTTATCTGCAATCGCCCTATGCGCTGTTCAATGGTGACCTGATGCTGGCCGCCTATACCCCTGCGGGCCTGATGCACGTATTGCTCGGCGACTTTACTGGCCATGGGCTGCCGGCTGCGGTGGGTGCCATGCCCTTGGCCGAAGTATTCTACGGCATGACCACCAAGGGTTACGGCCTGCCGGAAATCCTTCGCGAGATGAACGCCAAGCTCAAGCGCATCCTGCCGGTGGACATGTTCTGCTGCGCCACGCTGCTAAGCGTCAATATTGCCCAGCGGCAAGTGGAGGTATGGAACGGCGGGCTCCCCGAGGGCTATCTGTTGCGCGGCCATGGCCGTGAATCGACGCCGCTTGCATCCCGCCATTTGCCGCTGGGCGTGTTGAGCGTCGAAGCCTTTGACACCCGCACTGAAGTGCATCCGCTGGCGCCGGGCGACCGCATCTTTCTGCTCTCCGATGGCGTGCTGGACACGTCCAACAGCTGTGACGAGCGATTTGGCGGGCAACGCCTGCGAGAGGTGCTGGCGGCCAATCGCGAACCCGAGCTGCTGATCCAGGAAATACTCCAGGCCCTGAACGACTTCGGCGGCAAGGCTCGGGATGACGTCAGCATGCTGGAAATCATTGCCGACGAATCCGCGATGCCGACGCCGCCGCCCTTGATCTATTCCGACAGCGGGGCGTCGAGTCCGCTGGACTGGTCGGCCAGCTTCGAATTCCGCGCCGCGACCCTCAAACGCTTCAACCCATTGCCGTACGTCGTGCAGTTGCTATTGGAAGTCCATGGACTGCGCGCGCAGACCAGCGCGTTGCACAGCGTGCTCGCCGAGCTGTACAGCAATGCCCTCGAACACGGAGTTTTAGGGCTCGATTCGGCGCTTAAACATGATGCGGCCGGATTTGCCAGCTACTATGAACAGCGGGCCGAACGTCTGACAGCGCTCGACAGCGGTTTCATCCGCTTGCATGTCAGCGTCAAGCCAGTGGCGCAGGGCGGCCGGCTGACGGTCAGCATCGAAGACAGCGGTCGGGGCTTCGACGCCCGGCAGGTGCTGGCTACGCCGCCGGCGCTCGACAGTCTGTACGGGCGGGGCATCCGGCTGGTGTGCGAACTTGGTCAACAGGCCCGCTGGAGCGACGATGGCCGGACTGCCAGCGTAGAGTTTTCATGGAGCGCAATGGCATAATCGGCCGCGAATCAAGGAGCGAACAAGTGTCGATTCATGTGGACAGCAGCGTGTTGAGCGCTTTGCAGGATGTCATGGAAGGTGAGTACCCGACCTTGCTCGACGTCTTTCTTGAAGATTCCGAGCAACGGGTCGCGCAATTGCACGCGGCCTGCCATTCCCCTGCGCCGGATTTGCAGGCGCTGAGCCTGAATGCGCACAGCTTCAAGGGCAGCTGCGCCAATATGGGGGCTTTCAAATTGTCCGAGCTATGCCGGCAACTGGAGGACCAGTCCCGCCTGGGAAAGCGCGATGAGCTGGAGCGCCTGATCGAGCAGATCGACGCCGAATACCTGACCGTACGCCGGCTTTTCATCGCCGAGCGGCGGCTCTACAACAGCTGATACCAGCCCCCTTCGGTAGGAGCGGCTTCAGCCGCGAAGCGCCGGTACATCCGACGAGACGCACTGGTTCGGACGCCTATCTCGCGGATAAATCCGCTCCTACAAACCGCGCAAGCGTTTATTGGCCCGGATCTTGCTGTAGCTTGGGCAACCAGCTGCTTTCTGCGGAGTTTCAAATGTCCCTCGCCACTAATGTGCTTCTCCAGGCCAGCACTGCCGCGACCTCCAGGTCCGGTATGGCCAACACCGCTTCAAAACCAGCCGATGCTGGCAGGGACGGGGCTTCCAGCTTCTCCAACGTCTATGACCAACAAGGGCGGGACAAGGTCGCTCAGCATCAGGACGCCCCTGCGAAGACTTCTCGTGACACGGAAAAGAACAAGCCTGTGGCGGCCAAAGACAAGGCCGATACCGGCCAGCCCGCAGCCGGCTCTCAATCGACCGTTGCCGAAAGCGGCAAAGACTTGCCTGCCGATTCGGCGGCAGCGACCGCTGAGCAATCCGCCGGTGATGAGGCGGACACGTCCGAAGCGGCGCTGGCCGCAAGCGACGCACTCAGCACCGACTCGCTCGATCCGGCTCTGCTGACTGCGGATGGTCCGGTTCCGGGGGAACTGCCTGTCGCACTGGTGACCGATTCGGCGCCCGATGCGAATACAGCTCCCGTACTGGCCGCCATGAATGCGGCGCCGGTTGCGACGGTTGTGGAAGACTCCTTCGACCCGGACGCCGATCCGCTCAAGGACCTGCCTGCCGTGCAGTTGGCGCTGGAAAGCGCCAACGCCAAGACGCACTTTGCGCCGCAGAACCATCAGGCTGCCGCCAATGTGCCTGCCGATCCGGAAGCTGACCCGACTCAGAACCTCGCCAATAACCTGGCGGCGCTCACCGAGCAGCAGGCGTCGGATGAAAGCAGCACCGAGAGCAGCGACAAATCCTTCACCAGCCTGATTGGCGACGCCCTCAAGGACGTCAAGAGCGCGGCAGGCGACACGCGGGTCGACAACTTCGCCGAGCGTCTGGCGGCTCTGAGTCAGGCCGCGCAGCCGGCCAGGACCGCCGCGCCATCCACGCCGTTGCTCAGCCAGCCTTTGGCGATGCACCAGAGCGGCTGGAGCGAAGGTATCGTCGAGCGTGTGATGTATCTGTCGAGCCAAAGCCTCAAGTCGGCGGAAATCAAGCTGGAACCGGCGGAACTCGGTCGTCTCGACATTCGCGTCAACATGGCGCCGGATCAGCAGACCCAGGTGACCTTCATGAGCGCCCACCTCGGCGTTCGCGAAGCGCTGGAAAGCCAGATGTCTCGGCTGCGCGACTCCTTCACTCAGCAAGGCCTGGGGCAGGTTGACGTGAACGTTGCCGACCAGTCACAGCAGCAGGCGCAACAGCAAGCCCAAGAGCAGGCCAGCCGTGCCCAGCGTGGCGGTCGCGGTTCGAGGCTGTCGGGCGGTGACAGCGGCGATGACGGTGCCGTGGCCGAAGCTGCAGCGCCGGTCAGTCAGCCTGTGCAGCGGGTGGTGGGGACCAGCGAGATCGACTACTACGCCTGATCAACGGTAACCATCGCCAGCAAGCTGGCTCCTCCGTAGGAGCCAGCTTGCTGGCGATATTGCCTTCCCTCTCTATCTGTTCCCTCATTCGTATCCCCCCGCACAACTCTGGCATAACACTTGCTCAGCCACTGTCATGTATTGAAGATCCCCTCAATAGCGACGGATTATTGGCATGGCGAAGAGCGACGAACCCAAAGACCCAGCTTCCAAAGGAAAACTCAAACTCATCATTATCGCAGTGGTAGCGTTACTGCTCGCGGTGGGTTTGTCGGTGGGAGCAACCTGGTTCATCATGCACAAATCCGACAGCGCGCCGGACCCGGCAGCCGCGGCCGCCGCGACCGATGTCAAGCCGGTGGCGGTCTACGAGCCGTTGACTCCGGCGTTCGTGGTCAACTTCAATGCCAACGGTCGCCAGCGCTACATGCAGGTCAGCATCACCATGCTCTCGCGCAATGCCGCCGACATGGAAGCGCTCAAGGCGCACATGCCGGTCATCCGCAATAACTTGGTCATGCTGTTCGCCGGGATTCCCTTCGAATCGCTGGCAACGCCGGTAGGTCAGGAAATGCTGCGTCAGAAAGCGACCGCCAGCATTCAGGAAGTGGCTCAGAAAGAACTCGGCAAGACTGTGATCGAGCAGCTGCTGTTCACTAACTTCGTATTGCAGTAGGACCCCCACATGGCCGTGCAAGACCTTCTGTCCCAGGACGAAATCGACGCGCTGTTGCATGGTGTCGACGATGGTATGGTCCAGACCGAAAGCCCTACCGAGCCTGGCAGCGTCAAAAGCTATGACCTGACCAGCCAGGACCGGATCGTCCGCGGTCGCATGCCGACCCTTGAGATGATCAACGAGCGTTTCGCGCGCTATACCCGCATCAGCATGTTCAACCTGCTGCGCCGTTCGGCGGACGTGGCGGTCGGCGGGGTGCAAGTGATGAAGTTCGGCGAGTACATCCACTCGCTGTATGTGCCTACCAGCCTCAATCTGGCGAAGATCAAGCCTTTGCGCGGCACGGCACTGTTCATCCTCGACGCCAAGCTGGTGTTCAAGCTGGTGGACAACTTCTTCGGCGGCGACGGTCGTCACGCCAAGATCGAGGGGCGCGAGTTCACGCCGACCGAGCTGCGCGTGGTGCGCATGGTGCTGGATCAGGCGTTCATCGATTTGAAGGAAGCCTGGCAGGCCATCCTGGAAGTCAACTTCGAGTACATCAACTCGGAAGTGAACCCGGCCATGGCGAACATCGTCGGCCCGAGCGAAGCGGTCGTGATCTCCACCTTCCACATCGAGCTGGACGGCGGTGGCGGCGACCTGCACGTGACCATGCCGTACTCGATGATCGAGCCGATTCGCGAAATGCTCGACGCCGGTTTCCAGTCCGATCTGGACGACCAGGACGAGCGCTGGATCAACGCATTGAAGGAAGACGTGCTGGACGTTTCGGTGCCTTTGACCACCACGGTGGCCCAGCGCCAGTTGCCGTTGCGCGACATTCTGCACATGCGCCCAGGGGATGTGATCCCGGTCGAGCTGCCGGATGCGCTGATCATGCGTGCTAACGGCGTGCCGTCGTTCAAGGTCAAGCTCGGCTCGCACAAGGGCAATCTGGCCCTGCAAGTAATCGAACCCATAGAGCGGCGCTGACTCAAACGTCGGTGCCGGTAATTGTTGCGTAATTGAATCATTGCCCGCAGAGGACAACCAATGGCTGATGAAAACGAAATGACGTCTGCTGAAGATCAGGCGTTGGCCGATGAATGGGCTGCGGCCCTGGGCGAGGCTGGCGAAGGCGGGCAGGCGGACATCGACGCGCTGCTGGCCGCCGATGCCGGGAACTCGTCCAATCGCATGGCGATGGAAGAGTTCGGCAGCGTGCCGAAGACGGCAGGTGCGGCCACTCTGGACGGCCCCAATCTGGACGTGATCCTGGATATCCCGGTGTCGATTTCCATGGAAGTGGGCAGCACCGACATCAACATCCGCAACTTGCTGCAGCTCAACCAGGGTTCGGTGATCGAGCTGGACCGTCTGGCGGGTGAACCACTGGACGTGCTGGTCAACGGCACGCTGATCGCCCACGGCGAAGTGGTCGTGGTCAACGAGAAGTTCGGGATTCGTCTGACTGACGTGATCAGTCCGAGTGAACGTATCAAGAAGCTGCGCTAAGTGAGGCGGTTTCTGGCGGTTCTGACGTTTTCCGTACTGGCACCGGCCCTGGCCTGGGCGGCCGAGCCGGCGGCGCCATCCGCGCCTGCACAGGCGACTGCGCCCCAGGCCGCCGCGTCGCAGGTCGCCAACACCGGCATTAGCATGGGCGGTCAGCTGTTTCAGCTGCTGCTCGGCCTGCTGCTGGTCATTGCGCTGATCTTCGTGCTGGCCTGGGTCATGCGTCGCGTCCAGCGCGTCGGGCCCAACAGTGGTCAGGTTATCGAACTGATCAGCTCCCGGGCGCTGGGGCCGCGTGATCGTCTAATGCTGGTTCAGGTCGGCCAGGAGCAGATTCTGCTGGGCATCACGCCCGGTCGCATCACACCGCTGCATGTGCTCAAGGAGCCGGTGCAGGTGCCGGAGCGCGAGCAGGTGACGCCTGAGTTCGCCCAGCAACTGATGAAACTGATGGGCAAGGATAAGGACAAGAAGTAATGGGCGCCTTGCGTTTCCTGATAGGCCTGCTGCTGTTGACGGCAGCGCCGTATGTGTTTGCGGCCGACCCTTGGTCGGTGCCGGCTATCACGTTGTCCAACGGGGCCGACGGCCAGCAAGAGTATTCGGTCAGTCTGCAGATTCTGCTGATCATGACGGCGCTGAGCTTTATTCCGGCGTTCGTCATGCTGATGACCAGTTTCACGCGGATCATCATCGTGTTCTCGATCCTGCGTCAGGCCCTCGGCCTGCAACAGACGCCGTCGAACCAGATCCTGACCGGCATGGCGCTGTTTCTGACCATGTTCATCATGGCGCCGGTGTTCGATCGCGTTAACCGGGACGCCTTGCAGCCGTATCTGGCCGAGCAATTGAGCGCGCAGGACGCCGTGGCTCGCGCGGAAGTGCCGATCAAGGATTTCATGCTGGCGCAGACCCGCACCAGCGATCTCGAACTGTTCATGCGCCTGTCCAAGCGCACCGACATCCCGTCGCCGGATGCCGCGCCGCTGACGATTCTGGTCCCGGCATTCGTGATTTCCGAGCTCAAGACCGCGTTCCAGATCGGCTTCATGATCTTCATTCCGTTTCTGATCATCGACCTGGTCGTCGCCAGCGTCCTGATGGCGATGGGTATGATGATGCTGTCGCCGCTGATCATCTCGTTACCGTTCAAGATCATGCTGTTCGTGCTGGTGGATGGCTGGGCGTTGATCGTCGGCACTCTGGCCGGCAGTTTTGGTGGTGTATGACTCGTAGTGACGTGAGGGCTGACCGATGACGCCGGAAGTAGCAGTCGATCTGTTTCGGGAAGCGCTGTGGCTGACCACGGTGCTGGTAGCGATTCTGGTAGTGCCCAGTCTGATCTGCGGCCTGCTGGTGGCCATGTTTCAGGCCGCCACGCAGATCAACGAACAGACCTTGAGTTTCCTGCCTCGCCTGATCGTCATGCTTTTGACTCTGATCGTCGTGGGGCCGTGGCTGTTGAAGATCGTCATGGAATACATCCTGTCGTTGTACGGCAGCATTCCGACGCTGATCGGCTGATTCCGCATGCAGCCTGTGCTTGCGCTGACTGACGCCCAGATCAGTACCTGGGTCGCCAGCTTCATGCTGCCTCTGTTCCGGATCGTCGCGGTGCTGATGACTATGCCGATCATCGGGACCACGCTGGTGCCCCGGCGTGTGCGGCTTTACTTCGCGCTGGCGATCACGGTTGTGATCGCTCCGGTGCTGCCCGCCATGCCGACCGTCGAGGCGCTTGACCTGAGCGCCTTGCTGCTGATCGGCGAGCAGATCGTCGTCGGCGCCGCCATGGGCCTGTCCTTGCAGTTGTTCTTCCACATATTCGTGGTGGCAGGGCAGATCATCGCCACGCAGATGGGCATGGGTTTCGCGTCCATGGTCGACCCCACCAACGGCGTGTCTTCGGCGGTCATCGGCCAGTTCTTCACCATGCTGATCACCTTGCTGTTCCTGGCCATGAACGGCCATCTGGTGGTGCTCGACATTCTGGTCGAGAGTTTCAACACCATGCCGGTGGGCGGCGGTCTGCTGGTCGACAACTTCTGGCAACTGGCGACCGGACTGGGCGCGGTAATGAGTTCTGGACTGCGCCTGGTGCTGCCGGCCATTACCGCCTTGCTGGTGATCAACATCGCATTTGGCGTCATGACCCGCGCGGCGCCGCAACTCAATATCTTCTCCATCGGCTTTCCGCTCACGCTGGTGCTGGGCATGGTCATCCTCTGGATGTCGATGGCCGACATTCTCACTCAATATCAACCGATGGCGACCGATGCCCTGCAGGCGTTGCGCGATCTGGTGAGGGCCCGCTGACATGGCCGAGAACGAGAACGGTCAGGACAAGACAGAAGAGCCCACGGAGAAAAAGATCCGTGATGCCCGCGCCGAAGGCCAGATCGCCCGCTCGAAGGAGCTCACCACGCTGGTGGTGATGCTCATGGGTGCGGGGGGACTGCTGGTGTTCGGCGGCGGCATTGCCGAAATGATGCTGGCGCTGATGCGCAACAACTTCACCATTACCCGCGAGTCCATCATGGACACCACGTTCATGGGCAAGCTGCTGCTCGCCTCCGGCGAACACGCATTGATCGTGGTGCTGCCGTTCCTGATCGCCATGCTGTTCGCGGCGCTGGTGGGGCCGATCATGCTCGGCGGCTGGCTGTTCGCCGGCAAGTCGCTGATGCCCAAGTTCAGCCGGATGAACCCGGCGGCGGGCCTCAAGCGCATGTTCTCGCCCAGCGCGCTGGTGGAATTGCTCAAGTCCCTTGCCAAGTTTCTGATCATCCTGATCGTGGCGCTGATCGTGCTCTCCAAGGAGCGCAACGATCTGGTGGCGATAGCCCATGAGCCGCTCGAACAAGCCATCGTGCACAGCCTGCAAGTGGTGGGCTGGAGCAGTTTCTGGATGGCGTGCGGACTGATTTTCGTCGCCGCGGCGGATGTGCCGTTCCAGTTGTATTCCGCGCACAAGAAGCTGCTGATGACCAAGCAGGAAGTGCGCGACGAGTACAAGAACAGCGAGGGCAGCCCTGAGGTCAAGCAGCGGATTCGTCAGTTGCAGCGGGAAATGTCCCAGCGGCGGATGATGGCGGCGATCCCGGAGGCCGACGTCATCATCACCAACCCGACCCATTATGCCGTGGCGATCAAATACGATCCGGAGCAGGGCGGGGCGCCGATGCTGCTGGCCAAGGGTACGGATCTGATCGCCCTGAAGATCCGCGAGATCGGCGCGCACAATCAGATCCTGATCCTGGAGTCGGCGGCCCTGGCCCGATCGATCTACTACAGCACCGAGCTTGAACAGGAGATCCCCGCCGGGTTGTACCTGGCCGTGGCGCAGGTATTGGCCTACGTGTATCAGATCCGCCAGTACCACGCCGGCCGTGCCAAACGCCCCGCCCCGCTCGGCGACATGCCCATCCCGCCGGACCTGCAGCGCGACGCGTGACCGTTGCGCTGTCGCTTGTGGGAGGGAGCTTGCTCGCGACGGGATTCATGCATCTCGCCTGACGCACCGCCTGGACCGATCTGCTGCCGCTGCGCGGCAGATCGCGAGCAAGCTCGCTCCCACACCCCCCTGTAGGAGCCAGCTTGCTGGCGATTCACGCTGTCCGGATTTCCTGCCGCTGCACGCCAGATCGCGGCTAAAGCCGCTCCTACACAAAAGTTGGACAGCTTTTTGCACTAAGAGAATCAGGATGCCTCGAGGCGTCAAAGTTTTGATTCAGTGCGCAGGGTGAAGAATCAGTGGATCGTTCTCAGTTAATCAGTGGCGCACGTAGCAACCTGGCAGGGCTGGGCCGCGGACAGCTTGGTATTCCGCTGTTGTTGCTGGTCATGCTGGCAATGATGATGTTGCCCATTCCGCCGTTCCTGCTGGACGTGTTCTTCACGTTCAACATTGCGCTGTCGATCGTCGTGCTGCTGGTGTGCGTGTACGCCATGCGGCCTCTCGACTTTTCCGTGTTTCCGACCATCCTGCTGGTCGCCACGCTGTTGCGCCTGGCGCTGAACGTCGCTTCGACCCGCGTGGTCATGCTCCACGGCCAGGACGGTCACGCCGCGGCCGGTAAGGTGATCCAGGCCTTCGGTGAAGTGGTGATCGGCGGCAACTACGTCGTCGGTATCGTGGTCTTCGCCATCCTGATGATCATCAACTTCGTGGTCATCACCAAGGGTGCCGGCCGTATTTCCGAAGTGAGCGCGCGCTTCACCCTCGACGCAATGCCTGGCAAGCAGATGGCGATCGACGCCGACCTCAACGCCGGTCTGATCGATCAGACCGAAGCCAAACGCCGTCGCGCCGAAGTCGCGCAGGAAGCCGAGTTCTACGGCTCCATGGACGGTGCGAGCAAATTCGTGCGTGGCGATGCCATCGCCGGCCTGCTGATCCTCTTCATCAACCTCATCGGCGGCGTGCTGGTGGGTATGCTGCAACACAACATGGCCTTCGCCGACGCCGGCCGTGTCTACACCCTGCTCACCATTGGTGACGGTTTGGTGGCACAATTGCCATCACTGTTGCTGTCCACTGCCGCCGCGATCATGGTGACCCGCGCTTCCGGTTCGGAAGAGATGGGCAAGATGATCCACCGCCAGATGTTCACCTCCTACAAGGCTCTGGGGGTATCCGCCGCGATCATGATCGTCATGGGGCTGGTGCCGGGCATGCCGCATTTCGCGTTCATCAGCCTGGGCCTGTTGGCCGGTGGTGGCGCTTATCTGCTGTGGAAGAAGGAAAACCGCGTGAAGGTCGAAGCTCTGGCTGAAGTGCAGCGTCAGCAGGATCTGCTGCCGTCGCCGACCCGCGCGCAGGAAACCAAGGAACTGGGCTGGGACGACGTGGCACCGATCGACATCATTGGCCTGGAAGTGGGCTATCGCCTGATTCCGCTGGTGGACCGCAATCAGGGTGGTCAACTGCTGGCGCGTATCAAGGGTGTGCGCAAGAAGCTGTCTCAGGAGCTGGGCTTTCTGATGCCGACCGTGCATATCCGCGACAACCTGGATCTGGCGCCGAGCGCCTATCGTTTGACGCTGATGGGTGTGATTCTGGCCGAAGCCGAGATCTACCCGGATCGGGAACTGGCGATCAACCCTGGTCAGGTTTTCGGCACCCTCAACGGCATCACCGCCAGAGACCCGGCGTTCGGGCTGGAAGCGGTGTGGATCGAAGTCAGCCAGCGCAGTCAGGCACAGTCCCTGGGTTACACCGTGGTGGACGCCAGTACCGTGGTGGCGACCCACCTCAACCAGATTCTCTACAAGCATTCCCACGAGCTGATCGGCCACGAGGAAGTCCAGCAGTTGTTGCAGATGCTCGCCAAGAGCTCGCCTAAACTGGCTGAAGAGCTGGTGCCCGGTGTGCTGTCGCTGTCGGCGCTGCTCAATGTCCTGCAGGCGTTGCTCGCCGAGCACGTACCGGTACGCGATATCCGCAGCATTGCCGAGGCTATCGCCAACAACGCCGGGAAGAGTCAAGATACCGCCGCTATGGTGGCGGCCGTCCGGGTCGGTCTAAGCCGCGCAATCGTGCAAAGCATTGTAGGCATTGAGCCGGAGCTGCCTGTTATCACGCTCGAGCCAAGGTTGGAACAGATATTGCTCAATAGTCTGCAGAAGGCTGGTCAGGGTCAGGAAGAAGGCGTTCTTCTCGAGCCGAGCATGGCCGAGAAGCTCCAGCGGTCGTTGATCGAGGCCGCCCAGCGTCAGGAAATGCAAGGTTTGCCGGTCATTCTGCTGGTAGCGGGTCCGATTCGGGCCATGCTCTCGCGGTTTGGACGTCTGGCGGTACCAAGTATGCATGTACTGGCGTATCAGGAGATTCCTGACAACAAGCAAGTCACCATCGTAGCGACTGTCGGGCCTAACGGCTGAGGTAAAGAGTCATGCAAGTTAAGCGATTTTTCGCCGCCGATATGCGTCAGGCCATGAAGCTGGTTCGCGATGAGCTGGGCGCCGAGGCGGCCATCATCGGTAACCGGCGCATCGCCGGCGGTGTCGAGCTGACTGCCGCTCTGGATTACAAGCTGTCCGCGCTGGCACCCCGTGTGCCGAACATGGAGCTGGAGGACGAGCTGCGCAAGACCCAGTCGCGCATCGTCTCCGCCCAGGCCGAACTGGACAACCGCAGCGACAGCGATCCGTCGATCAACCTGCAGTTGTTCTCCGGCAAGCCGCTGACCGCACCCGATACACACATCGAGCCGACCCTCGAAGAGCCGCCGCGCCCGTACAGCTACGCGCCGCCGGCCGCTTCCGCCGAGCCTGCCGCCGGCCAGCGCGCCATCGATTCGATGCGCGCCGAACTGAACGGCCTGCGCGAGCTGCTGGAAGTCCAGCTCGGCTCGCTGGCCTGGAACCAGCTGCAGGGCAGCCGTCCGCAGCAGGCCAACCTTTGGCGCCGCCTGCAACGCGTCGGCCTGTCCGGCCCGCTGTCGCGCGACCTGCTGGCGATGGTGCCGGAAACCGACGAACCCCGTCAGGCCTGGCGCATGCTGCTGGCGCACCTGGCGCGGATGATCACAGTGCCCGAAGTCGAGCCGCTGGAAGAGGGCGGTGTGATCGCCCTGGTCGGCCCGGCCGGCATGGGCAAGACCACCACGCTCGCCAAGCTGGCCGCCCGCTACGTGCTCAAGTACGGCGCGCAGAACATCGCGCTGGTCAGCATGGACAGTTTTCGTATCGGCGCGCAGGAGCAGCTCAAGACACTGGGCCGCATCCTGAACGTGCCGGTGACTCATCTGGACCCGGGCCAGTCCCTGGCCCAGGCGCTGGAGCCGCTGATTCGCAAGCGCGTGGTATTGATCGATACCGCCGGCCTGCAAGCCAGCGATCCTGCGCTGCGTCTGCAACTGGAAAGCCTGGCGGGTCGTGGCATCCGCTCGCGCAACTATCTGGTCCTGGCGACCACCAGCCAGAAGCAGGTGCTGTCAGCCGCGTACCACAGTTACAAGCGTTGCGGCCTGGCCGGATGCATTCTGACCAAGCTGGACGAAACCGCGAGCCTCGGCGAAGTGCTGAGCCTCGCAATCAGCCACGAATTGCCCGTAGCGTATCTGACCGACGGGCCGCGCATTCCTGACGACGTGCATCTGCCGCGCCGCCACCAGTTGGTGAGCCGTGCCGTAAGTGTGCAGATGCAGGACGAACCGAGTGAGGAAGCGATGGCTGATATGTTTGCCGACCTCTATCACACCCCCGGCAAGAGAGTGGGTTAAGTGATGGGTACCAGTGGAATGTCCCTGCATCAATGGTCTGCCAAGCATCGTTCGGATTCGAGCATGCAGCCCGTAATGTGGCTTCGGTCTACGCAAGACAAGGTAAAGAAATAACATGGGCAGCATGCATCCCGTACAGGTCATCGCGGTGACCGGTGGCAAAGGTGGCGTAGGCAAGACGAACGTGTCGGTGAACCTTTCACTGGCCCTGGCCGAACTCGGCCGGCGCGTCATGCTGCTCGACGCCGATCTGGGTCTGGCGAACGTCGACGTGCTGCTGGGTCTGACGCCCAAGCGTACGCTGGCCGACGTCATGGAAGGTCGTTGCGAACTGCGCGATGTGCTCCTGCAGGGGCCGGGCGGCGTGCGCATCGTGCCCGCCGCTTCGGGTACCCAGAGCATGGTGCATCTGACGCCCGCGCAGCACGCCGGTCTGATCCAGGCGTTCAGCGAGGTGGGCGACAATCTCGATGTGCTGGTGATCGACACGGCCGCCGGTATCGGCGAGTCGGTGGTGAGCTTCGTGCGCGCGGCCCAGGAAGTGCTGCTGGTGGTCTGCGACGAGCCGACTTCCATCACCGACGCCTACGCGCTGATCAAGTTGCTCAACCGCGACTACGGCATGAATCGCTTCCGGGTGCTCGCCAACATGGCGCAGAGCCCGCAGGAAGGCCGCAACCTGTTTGCCAAGCTGACCAAGGTGACCGACAGGTTCCTGGACGTGGCGCTGCAGTATGTCGGCGCTGTTCCTTACGACGAGTGCGTGCGCAAGGCGGTGCAGAAGCAGCGCGCGGTGTACGAAGCGTTTCCCCGTTCCAAATGTGCGCTGGCCTTCAAGGCCATTGCCCAGAAAGTAGATACATGGCCCTTGCCGGCCAACCCAAGAGGTCATCTTGAATTCTTCGTCGAACGGCTTGTTCACCAGACCAGCGCAGGTTCCGTCCAATGACTGCGAGCGGATTTCAAATGTATAGCAAGGCTTCCAGAAACTCGCAGTACGAGCTGATCGAGCGCTACGCGCCGCTGGTCAAACGTATCGCTTACCATCTGCTGGCGCGTCTGCCGGCCAGCGTTCAGGTCGAGGACCTGATCCAGGCCGGCATGATCGGTCTGCTGGAGGTGTCGACCAAGTACGACTCCACCAAGGGCGCGAGTTTCGAGACGTATGCCGGCATCCGGATTCGTGGCGCGATGCTCGACGAAGTGCGCAAAGGTGACTGGGCACCCCGTTCGGTGCATCGAAACACGCGCATGGTCAGTGACGCGATTCGCGCAATCGAAGCGAGAACCGGCCGTGACGCTAAAGATCACGAAGTTGCTGCCGAACTCCAGTTGAGTCTCGACGATTACTACGGGATTTTGAACGATACCCTGGGCAGCCGACTGTTCAGCTTCGACGACCTGTTGCAGGACGGCGAGCATGAAGGGCTGCACGAGGACGGCGCGAGCGCTTCGCTCGAACCGTCGCGCGATCTGGAAGATGAGCGCTTCCAGGCCGCGTTGGCCGATGCAATTGCCAATCTGCCGGAGCGCGAGCGTCTGGTATTGGCGCTGTACTACGACGAAGAGCTGAACCTCAAGGAAATCGGTGAGGTCCTGGGGGTCAGCGAATCGCGGGTCAGTCAGTTACACAGCCAGTGCGCCGCTCGTTTGCGGGGGCGTTTGGGAGAGTGGCGAGCGCGTTGACAGGCAAGGCGCGTCCAGTGGGCGCGCAGTGACTGGAACTGGCTGTGCAGAGCGTTACGTGGTAATGGGACGGATCGAACAGGCGGCCTTGCGGGTGAAGACCCGAAGGCCGCTTGAAGTATGTGGCTGTCGTTGTGCCAAGCCCGTCGTGTTTCGTACAGCCGGGGGTGTGCTGTGCCAGTATTGATTGAACAGCGCGTTCAGGTGCTGAACGCGTCAAAGACTGCTTGGAGGTCGAATTGGACAAGAACATGAAAATCCTTATCGTCGATGACTTCTCGACGATGCGGCGCATCATCAAGAACCTGCTGCGTGACCTGGGGTTCACCAACACATCGGAAGCGGACGACGGTATTACCGCGCTGCCGATGCTGCAAAGCGGCGCCTTCGATTTTCTGGTGACCGACTGGAACATGCCTGGCATGTCCGGTATCGATCTTTTGCGTCAGGTCCGTCAGGACGAACGTCTGAAGAATCTTCCGGTGCTGATGGTGACCGCCGAAGCCAAGCGGGAGCAGATCATCGAAGCTGCCCAGGCCGGCGTGAACGGTTACGTGGTTAAGCCTTTTACCGCCCAGGTGCTGCAAGAGAAGATCGAAAAGATCTTCGAACGCGTCAATAGCTGAGGCATGCCGCGAGGGCGCTATGGAGAACAAAGATTCGTTGGGTGACTTCGAAGCCACCCTCAAGAGGCACGCACAGGAACTCGTCACCAGTCTTGAAAAAGGCCGGTTCGGCGATGCCGTGCAACTCATCCATGAGCTTAACCAGACCCGTGATCGCGGCCTGTACCAGGAAGTCGGCAAACTGACCCGCGAGTTGCACAGCGCGATCGTCAATTTCCAGATCGACCCGCACATGCCGCAAGCCGAAGAAGTGTCGCAGATCACTGACGCGACCGAGCGTCTGTCATATGTGGTGCGACTGACCGAGGGTGCGGCCAATCGCACGATGGACCTGGTCGAGCAAAGCACGCCGTTGATGAACAGCCTCAGCGCCGACGCCAAGGCGTTGAGCGAGGACTGGGGACGTTTCATGCGCCGCGAAATCGGCGCCGAAGAGTTTCGTGATCTGGCCAAGCGGGTCGACGGTTTCCTGACGCGTAGCGAAAAGGAAACCCACGCCGTTGCCACTCACCTCAACGACATCCTGCTGGCCCAGGATTACCAGGACCTGACCGGTCAGGTGATCAAGCGGGTAACGCAGCTGGTGACCGAGGTAGAGAGCAATCTGCTCAAGCTGGTGCTGATGGCCAGCCATGTCGATCGCTTCGCCGGGATCGAGCATGACGCCGAAGCGCTGCGTGCTGAAAAAGATCCCAAAAAACATCTCACCCAGGGTGAAGGTCCGCAGATTCATGCCGATAAACGTGAAGACGTCGTATCCGGTCAGGATGATGTAGACGATCTGCTATCGAGCCTCGGCTTCTAGGTCTGTTGACGGTTTAATTTTAGGGAGCACCCCATGAGCTTCGGCGCCGATGAAGAAATCCTTCAGGATTTTCTGGTAGAGGCCGGCGAAATTCTGGAGCAGCTGTCGGAGCAATTGGTCGAGCTGGAAAGCCGACCGGATGATGCCGACCTGCTCAACGCAATTTTTCGCGGTTTTCACACTGTAAAAGGAGGCGCCGGCTTCCTCCAGCTCCATGAGCTGGTGGAGTGCTGCCACATCGCCGAAAACGTGTTCGACATCCTGCGCAAGGGTGAGCGACGCGTCGACTCCGAATTGATGGACGTGGTCCTGGAAGCCCTGGACACGGTCAACAGCATGTTTGGTCAGGTTCGGGAACGCACCGAGATCACCCCGGCCACGCCCGAGTTGCTGGCTGCGCTGTCGCGCCTGGCCGAACCCCAGTCGGCCGATGCACCGGTCGCCGAGCCTGAACCTGTGGCCGCGCCGGTCGCGGTGGCAGAGCCGGCGAGCGACGACATCACCGACACCGAGTTCGAGCAATTGCTCGACTCGTTGCAAGGTGCTCAGTCCGAATCAGTCGTGGCGGCGCCGCAAGCGGCCCAGCCTGCCAGCGACGAAATCACCGATCAGGAATTCGAATCGCTGCTGGACCAGCTGCACGGCAAGGGCAAGTTCGCGGCTGATACCGCTGCCGCGCCTGCGCCTGTGGCCGCTGCTGTCGCAGCGCCGAGCGCCGAGAAGTCGCCAGCCAGTGACGAGATCACTGACGACGAATTCGAAGCCTTGCTGGACCAGTTGCACGGCAAGGGCTCGTTCGATGGCGCGGTGGCGGCGTCCGCACCCGCTGTCGCACCGGCAGCCAAGGCGCCCGCCGCCAGCGCACCGGCGTCCGACGAAATCACCGATCAGGAATTCGAAAGCCTGCTCGACGACCTGCATGGCAAGGGCAAATTCGAGGCTTCCGCACTGGTTGGCAGCGCAGCGCCCGCAGCTCCTGCCGCGCCTGTTGCCAAAGCCACGCCGGCGCCGGCTCCTGCGGCCAAGCCCGCTGCTGCCGTCGCCAAGCCTGAAGCCGCGCCCGCCAAGGCTGCGCCGGCCCCGGCCCGCGCGCCTGCCGTCGGCGGTGAGAAGCCTGTTGCCTCCGAAGTGGAAACCACAGTACGGGTCGACACGGCGCGCCTCGACGAAATCATGAACATGGTCGGCGAGCTGGTGCTGGTGCGTAACCGTCTGGTGCGCCTGGGGCTCAACAGCGGCGACGAAGCCATGTCCAAGGCGGTGTCCAACCTGGACGTGGTGACCGCCGACCTGCAGACCGCGGTCATGAAGACCCGGATGCAGCCGATCAAGAAAGTCTTCGGCCGCTTCCCGCGTCTGGTCCGTGACCTGGCGCGTCAGCTCAAGAAAGAGATCAACCTGGAACTGGTGGGTGAAGAAACCGACCTGGACAAGAACCTTGTCGAGGCACTCGCCGACCCGCTGGTCCACTTGGTGCGCAACGCCGTCGACCATGGCATCGAGACGCCGGAAGAGCGTGAAGCCTCCGGCAAGAATCGTGGCGGTCGCGTAGTGCTTTCGGCCGAGCAGGAAGGCGACCATATTCTGTTGTCGATTTCCGACGACGGCAAGGGCATGGACCCCAACGTGCTGCGTTCCATCGCCGTCAAACGCGGCGTGATGGACAAGGACGCCGCCGACCGTCTGAGCGATACCGACTGCTACAACCTGATTTTCGCGCCAGGCTTCTCGACCAAGACCGAGATTTCCGACGTGTCGGGCCGTGGCGTGGGCATGGACGTGGTGAAAACCAAGATTTCCCAGCTCAACGGTTCGATCAACATCTACTCCACTAAGGGCCAGGGTTCGAAGATCGTCATCAAGGTGCCGTTGACCCTGGCGATCATGCCAACGCTGATGGTGATGCTGGGCAACCAGGCATTCGCTTTCCCGCTGGTCAACGTCAACGAGATCTTCCACCTGGACCTGTCGACCACCAATGTCGTCGACGGACAGGAAGTGGTGATCGTGCGCGACAAGGCGCTACCGCTGTTCTACCTCAAGCGCTGGCTGATCAGCTCGGCCGAGCACGAAGAGCAGCGCGAAGGGCATGTGGTCATCCTTTCCGTGGGCACTCAGCGCATCGGCTTCGTGGTCGACCAGCTGGTGGGTCAGGAAGAGGTGGTGATCAAGCCGCTGGGCAAGATGTTGCAAGGTACTCCGGGCATGTCCGGCGCCACCATCACCGGCGACGGCCGCATCGCGCTGATTCTCGATGTACCCAGCATGCTCAAGCGTTACGCCGCCCGGCGTATTTGATTCTGGGGTCGCGGCCAGCCCGGCTGCCCGCGACGCCTATTGGAGTGTTTATGGCAGTCAAGGTCCTGGTGGTGGATGATTCCGGTTTCTTCCGGCGCCGCGTTACGGAAATTCTTTCTTCGGACCCCAACATCCAGGTCGTCGGCACGGCGACCAACGGCAGGGAAGCGATCGAACAGGCCCTGGCACTCAAGCCGGACGTGATCACCATGGACTACGAAATGCCGATGATGGATGGCATTACGTCGGTCCGTCACATCATGCAGAAGATTCCGACTCCGGTCTTGATGTTCTCCTCGCTGACGCACGAAGGTGCCCGCGTCACCCTGGACGCACTGGATGCCGGCGCGGTGGACTTCCTGCCCAAGAATTTCGAAGACATCTCGCGCAACCCGCAGAAGGTCAAGCAACTGCTGTGCGAGAAGATTCACAGTATTTCGCGCAGTAACCGGCGCTTCAGTGCCTTTGGTTCAAGCCCGGTCGCGACCGCCGCGCCAGCACCGAGCCCGCCGACCTCTGCGGCACCCGCTGCCGGACGTGCGCCTGCGCCCATACCCGCCCGCGCTGTACCGCCCCGCCGGCCTGCAACTGCGGCCGCACCTGCGCATACCCACGCCCCGGCGCCGTCGCATAATTCGCCCGCGCCCAAGCGCAAGCCTTACAAGCTGGTCGCCATCGGCACGTCCACCGGCGGACCGGTAGCGCTGCAGCGCGTGCTGACGCAACTGCCTGCCAGTTTTCCGACGCCACTGGTGCTGATCCAGCACATGCCGGCGGCCTTCACCAAAGCGTTCGCAGAGCGTCTGGACAAGCTGTGCAAGATCAGCGTCAAGGAAGCTGAAGACGGCGATGTCCTGCGTCCCGGTCTTGCGTTGTTGGCTCCCGGCGGCAAACAGATGATGGTGGACAGTCGCGGCACGGTGAAAATCCTGCCCGGCGACGAGCGCTTGAACTACAAGCCTTGCGTGGATATCACCTTTGGCTCCGCGGCCAAATCCTACGGCGACAAAGTGCTGGCGGTGGTACTGACCGGCATGGGCGCCGATGGACGCGAAGGCGCGCGCCTGCTCAAGCAGGGCGGCAGCACGGTGTGGGCGCAGGATGAAGCGAGCTGCGTGATTTATGGCATGCCGATGGCTGTCGTCAAGGCTGATCTGGCAGATGCGATCTACAGCCTGGACGATGTCGGTCGGCATCTGGTCGAGGCGTGTATCTGATGGATGTTTTGAGTCTTATCGGTCTTATCCTGGCATTCGTTGCGATCATCGGCGGTAATTTTCTCGAAGGCGGTCATCTTGGCGCGCTGCTCAACGGCCCGGCAGCCTTGATCGTGCTGGGCGGTACTCTGGGCGCGTCGCTGTTGCAGGCGCCGATGAGCGCCTTCATGCGTGCCATGAAAATCGTCAGCTGGATTCTGTTCCCGCCGCGCATCGATCTTGCCAGCGGCGTCGACCGCGTGATCGGCTGGAGCATGACCGCGCGCAAGGAGGGTCTGCTCGGGCTGGAAAGCGTCGCCGACAGCGAACCTGACAACTACTCGCGCAAGGGCCTGCAACTGCTGGTCGACGGCGCCGAACCCGAAGCGATCCGCAGCATTCTGGAAGTGGACTTCATCACCCAGGAAACCCGCGACCTGCAAGCCGCCAAGGTGTTCGAGAGCATGGGCGGCTATGCGCCGACCGTGGGTATCATCGGCGCGGTCATGGGCCTGATCCATGTGATGGGCAACCTGGCAGACCCGACCCAGTTGGGCAGCGGGATTGCCGTGGCGTTCGTCGCTACCATCTATGGCGTCGCCACCGCCAACCTGATCCTGCTGCCGATCGCCAACAAGCTCAAGGCGATCGTGCATCGCCAGTCGCGCTATCGGGAAATGCTGCTCGAAGGCCTGCTGTCCATTGCCGAAGGCGAGAACCCGCGCTCCATTGAACTCAAGCTGCAAGGCTTCATGGAGTAACTGGTCATGGCCCGCCGTCGTCTGCCCGAAGAGCATGAAAATCATGAGCGTTGGCTGGTGTCCTACGCCGACTTCATCACCTTGCTGTTCGCCTTTTTCGTGGTGATGTACTCGATTTCCTCGATCAACGAAGGCAAGTACAAGATCCTGTCCCAGGCGCTGGTGGGCGTGTTCAACGACGCCGAGCGCAGCATGAAGCCGATTCCCATCGGCGAGCAGCGGCCACTGTCTGTGAAGCCGGCCGAGCCGCTGATCAAGGACAGCGAACAGACCGAAGCGGGTATTGCGCAAAGCGCATCCGATGCGCTGCAAAGCATTGCCGACGACGTACGTGATGCTTTTGGCGACCTCATCAAGTCGGACCAGATGACTGTGCGCGGCAACGAGCTGTGGATCGAGATCGAACTCAATTCCAGTCTGCTGTTCACCAGCGGCGACGCAATGCCCAGCGATCAGGCGTTCAACATCATCGAGAAGGTCGCAGGCATCGTCAAACGCTTCGACAACCCGATCCATGTGGAAGGTTTTACCGACGATCAGCCGATCAGCACGGCGCAGTACCCGACCAACTGGGAGCTGTCCTCGGCGCGTTCTGCCAGCATCGTGCGCATGCTGGCGATGGACGGCGTCAATCCGGCGCGGCTGGCTTCGGTCGGCTACGGCGAATTCCAGCCTATCGCCAGTAACGCGACCGCTGCCGGCCGTGCCAAGAACCGCCGCGTGGTGCTGGTCATCTCGCGTAACCTGGATGTGCGCCGCAGTCTGACCAGCAACGGCTCTGCCAACGTCAAACCTGACGCGGCGTTGAGGCGTGCTGGCACACAACCTGCAGCGGTTCCCGCCAAACCGCCGGCACGCGCGAACACTGTCAATTCTCCGTCGCCAGCCCCCTGATCCTCGTTCTCTGGTAGCTGGACGTCGTTGTGCGCAAGGAAAAACTTCAATGAGAGTCTGGGCAGTCGCCAACCAGAAAGGTGGAGTCGGCAAGACCACCACGACCGTCGCCCTGGCCGGCCTGCTGGCCGATGCCGGCAAGCGCGTAGTGGTCGTCGATCTGGACCCCCATGGCTCCATGACCAGCTACTTCGGCCACGATCCCGATGAACTGGAGCACAGCGCGTTCGATCTGTTCCTGCACAAAGGGCAGGTGCCGGAAGGCTTGCCCGGCCAGTTGCTGCTGCCCACCAGCGACTCTCGCATTTCGCTGATTCCCTCCAGCACCGCGCTGGCGACCCTGGAGCGCCAGTCGCCCGGCCAGAGCGGCCTGGGTCTGGTGGTTGCGAAAAGCCTGGCGCAGCTGTGGCAGGATTTTGACTACGCGCTGATCGACAGTCCGCCGTTGCTGGGCGTGCTGATGGTCAACGCGCTGGCGGCCAGCCAGCAGCTGGTGGTCCCGGTGCAGACCGAGTTTCTGGCGGTCAAGGGTCTGGAGCGCATGGTCAACACCCTGACCATGATCAATCGCTCACGCAAGACGCCCTTGCCGTACACCATCGTGCCCACCTTGTTCGATCGGCGGACCCAGGCGTCGATGGGCACCCTGAAACTGTTGCGCGATACCTTTCCCGAGCATGTCTGGCAGGCGTATGTGCCGGTGGATACGCGTTTGCGCGACGCCAGTCGGGCAGGCATGACGCCGTCGCAGAATGACCCGAAGAGCCGTGGCGTGATCGCCTATCGGGCGCTGCTCAAGCACCTGTTGTCAGAGCAGCTTTCGGCTCAGGTTGCCTGACGTGCGCGTCCATTCTTTCATCGGGGTTCGCTCAAGTCGGACCTCACTGCGGCCGATAACTCATTCAGGCGGCATTCGCTGCAACTATTCTCGGGTCCCGGCATGAACCGCCCAATCGAAGTAGCAACACGACCCAAGCTGGCATTGCAGTCCTATCTGGATGCCTTGCTGCACGACGCCACGGCCGAGCTGGAAGAGCCGTCCGTGAGCGTCGACGAATTTCAGGCGGCCGTGCTCGAAGAGCAGGCGATGGACCAGCGTCTCAAGGCGCAGGTCAAGCCGATGGCGGCCGTCGTCTCTGCGCCGTTGCCGGTCGCCGCGCCAGTCGCATCGCCTGTTGTGGCGCCTGTAGCGGCGCCGAAACCGGTGGTGGTCGAGCAGCCCGTCGCGCTTGATCTGCCGGCACCAGTGGTGGAGCGGGTCGAGCCGCTGGCCGAACTGAGCGCGCCGGTGGCGCAGAATACTCCGACGCCGCCGCCGACCCTTGAAGGTCGTCCGGCGTGGGCCGCCGAGCCGTTCGAGTGCCTGCTGTTCGATGTCGCGGGCCTGACGCTGGCCGTTCCGCTGGTTTGCCTCGGCTCGATCTATCAATTGGCCGGCCAGGAACTCACGCCGTTGTTCGGCCAGCCGGACTGGTTTCTGGGAATCCTGCCGTGTCAGGCGGGCAACCTGAAAGTGCTGGATACCGCGCGCTGGGTCATGCCTGACCGCTACCGCGACGATTTTCGACAGGGATTGCAGTACGTGATTTCGGTGCAAGGGTACGAGTGGGGGCTGGCGGTGCATCAGGTCAGTCGATCGCTGCGCCTTGACCCCAACGAAATCAAATGGCGCAGCCAGAGAGGGCAGAGGCCCTGGCTGGCTGGCACGGTGATCGAACACATGTGCGCGCTGCTGGATGTATCGGAGTTGGCCGAGCTGATTGCCAGTGGCGCGGTCAAGCAGTTGAACAAATCGAAATAATCATGGGCCGGCGCCGAGCGCCACCCGCAAGTACACACCTGAGGGGTTAGCGGTATGAACAAGTCGTCTGCACAGGGTTCCGAAGATCCTATTCTGCAATGGGTCACTTTCCGCCTGGACAATGAGTCCTATGGCATCAACGTGATGCAGGTGCAGGAAGTGCTGCGCTACACCGAAATCGCTCCGGTGCCGGGCGCACCCAGCTACGTGCTAGGCATCATCAACCTGCGCGGCAACGTCGTCACTGTGATCGACACTCGTCAGCGCTTCGGCCTGGCGCCGGTGGAAGTCAGCGACAACACCCGCATCGTGATCATCGAAGCGGACAAGCAAGTGGTCGGTATACTGGTCGACAGCGTGGCGGAAGTGGTCTACTTGCGTCAGTCCGAGGTTGAAACCGCGCCGAACGTGGGTAACGATGAGTCGGCCAAGTTCATTCAGGGCGTCTGCAACAAGAATGGCGAACTGCTGATCCTGGTCGAACTGGACAAGATGATGTCCGAAGAAGAGTGGTCCGAGCTGGAGAATATCTGATTGATGCTTGAGGTAGCTGTCGTATTGCTGGGCGTTCTCTGGGCCGTGACCCTGGGGCTGTTTCTCTCTCATATCAAGCGCCAGCGCAAGCTGGATGCCGAACGTGACGAGGCCGGCGCCCAGCGCGATCAACGGATCAAGGATCTGTTCAGGCGTCTGGACAACTATCAGAGCGGCACGGTGCGCATGGGCGAGGATCTGCATGAACTGCGTGCAATCGTCGCTCCGCTGCCGGACAAGGTCACGGCGCTGGAGCAACGCGATCCCTCCACGCTGTCCTTCGCCCAGGCCGCGCGTCTGGTCGGCATGGGTGCCAGTGTGGAAGAACTCACCCAGTCTTGCGGCCTGACCCAGGCCGAAGCCCAGTTGATGACCAAGTTGCACGGCAACCCGCAGCGGTAAGCCGTTTCGGCGCTTCTGCGGGGGACGATCCCTGCTGCCGCTGTGCGGCAGATCGCGAGCAAGCTCGCTCCTACAGAGGCACATCACCGGCTGTAGGAGCCAGCTTGCTGGCGATGAACGATCACGCGTTGTGCCTGAAACGCCGCAGCAATCCCTACTGCTGCTTTGCGGCAGATCGCGAGCAAGCTGGCTCCCACGAGGTCCGCGTGCGCCACGAACTCTGTAGGAGCCAGCTTGCTGGCGATGAAGGTTCACGCGTTGTACCTGAAACGCCGCAGCAATCCCTTCTGCCGCGCTGCGGCAGATCGCCAGCAAGCGGGCTCCTACAGGTAAGTCAGTGCTTTGGGGTGATATCCCGTTCCACCGGCGGTGCATTCGGGTCTTGCCCGACGGGAAATTTGCCTTTGAGATGCCATGCGAAAGCGATGATTTCGGCGATGGTCCGATACAGCGCTTCGGGAATGCTGTCGCCCAGCTCCATGCGCGCCAGCAGTTTGACCAGCTCGGCATTTTCATAGATCGGAACTTCGTATTCCCGGGCAATCGCCAGAATGGCTTCGGCCAGTTGATCGTCTCCCTTGGCGCTCAAGGTCGGGGCGCGCTGGCCGTCGTAGGTGAGGGCGATGGCCTGGCGGGGCGTGCTGTCGGAAGGGTTCATCAGGCGTTCTCGTCGATCCAGCGTTGTTCGAGGGTCGTGCGCGGGCCTTGCGGCGGCGCGCCGTGGTTGCAGGCCAGTTCACCGACCGCCAGACCGCAGGCCAGCAGTCTATCCCGCAAATGGTCCAGCTCCCGGCCGATCAATGCCGCGCTTTCCGGGCGCTGCGCCCATAACTGGCTGGACAAGGTGCCACGCAGCAGTTGCGCCTGAACCTGCAAGGGTCCCAGCGGCTCCAGGTCGAATGCCAGTTCGATCCTCCAGATTTTCTCGCGAGTCTCCGGGCTTTCGCCGCTGTCGTGCTCCGCCTCGGATGAGTTCTGCCCAGGCGTATCTTCACGCTGGATCTTGACCTGCAATGGCACGATGTCATGCGCGTTGCGCATCGGAATTTCGCTCTGCCAGGTGGTGACCTGATTACCCTCGGCATTGACCCGGGTCTGTTCAAGGCCCCCCAGCTGATGACTCTGCAACCGGGAAACCGCCGCGGCGGCCAGTTTCAGCAGCAGTTCCAGATCCTCTTCCTTTTCACCCCCCCCGACATTGCGCGCGGGCAGCGGAAACGCGCCGGGCGGTGTCCGGGGTGCAACCATGCCCAGAGTGCCCAGCGCGCTGCGCAACATGCCGGGCATGGCCCGCGCCAGGGTATTCGAGGCGGCGGCCGCGCCATAGGACGCGTTGTCCGGCAGACCCGGCATGATCTGCGCGATCAGGCGCATCAGGTTGGCCTTGAGGTCCGGCGTCTGCAACGGGTTGAGCCCCGCCAGCAACCTCGCTTCCATGAACGCACCGCTGGCGTTGAGTGCCTGAGCCACGCCGGAGGCGCTGGTCATCTGCTTCAGATCGGGAAGGCTCGCCAGCAATTGGTCGATGCCAGCCTGGAGCGGCGCGCCAATCGCCGGGCTGTTGCGCGGCAGGTTTTGCAGCGCGTTCAACAGTGTTTCCAACGAGCCCTGCCGGTTCTGCTGGGTGGCCAGTTGCTGGGCGACTGCCAATTGGTCGAGGCGCCCGGGCAGGGGCACGAAACTCAGCGCCTGATTGCCCTGAACCTGCGCGCTCAACAGGCTACCGACGGTCAACGGCTGCGGGCTGTCGATGGTCAGGGTCATTCCGGCTTGTGCGGTATTGAGCAGCATCACCATGGAACGGTAGACCGGCGACGAGGCCGGCTGGCCGGCGAGCAGGTCGGGTATCTGCGCAATGACCTGGCTGGTCATGACCTTGCCCTGCAGCAAGGTGCCCACGGGCAGTTGCCGGGTATCGATGCTGGTCAGCGAGTTTTTCAACGCGGTATTGATCTGTTGCAGGGTCAGCGTCAGCTCGTTGGGCGATGCTTGCGCCACTTGCAGACTGGTGCCCGGCGTGAAGGGCAGGGCGCTGATCACCGGCAGGCTGGTCTGGATGCCATTGGCAGTGATCAGCCTGAGCAGCAGCTGAAAGTTCTGCTCGACCTGCTTGAGGGCGACGACTTCGGCATCCACGGTCTGCCCCTTCGGCACCAGGTTGGGCGCGGCTTGCAGCAGCGCGAGCACCTGGGCCTGAGCAAGACTGGCGCGCAATTGGGCCGTCGAGGGCACGGCGGCGGGAACGCTGGTGATGTCACCTGTCATTTGCATGAACCTGAGCAAGTTTGCCCCGTCCGGAGCAGGGCATACATGTATAATGCTGGCCATTTTGCAATGGCCGGACGCAACGAAGTTGCACCAATGTAACGGCCGTTTCAATCCTGACTTGAACCGCCTGCTGCCTGATTCATGCTGCGCACCGCGTACCTTGCGAGCGCTCGATGCCGTTCTGGAAACCCTGATGACCCGTGCGACACCCACACTGCAAGCCGCTGCCCTGTGTTGCGAACGGGACTGGCGGGTGCTGTTCGAAGACCTGGATCTGCGCCTGGACGCGGGCGACATGGTGCAGATCAGCGGCCCCAACGGCAGCGGCAAGACCAGTCTGCTCAGGCTGCTGGCCGGGTTGATGCAGCCGACCGCGGGTCAGGTGCTGCTCGATGGCCGTCCATTGAGCGAACAGCGTGTCGAACTGGCCCGTCATCTGCTGTGGATCGGCCATGCGCCGGGCATCAAGGAGTTGCTGACGCCGGCCGAGAACCTGTCCTGGCTCTGCGCGCTGCACCAGCCGGTGGCCGACGCGGATACCGAAGCGGCGCTTGAAGCCGTGGGGCTGCGCGGCTTCGAGGATGTGCCTTGCCATACCCTGTCGGCCGGTCAGCAGCGCCGCGTCGCGCTGGCCCGACTGTATCTGCCCGGCCCCTCGATCTGGATTCTGGACGAGCCTTTCACCGCGCTGGACAAGCAAGGCGTCGCTCAGCTCGAAACGCATCTGGCAGCGCATTGCGAGCGCGGCGGCGTGGTCGTCCTGACCACTCACCACAGCCTGCTGCACAAGCCTGCGGCTTATCGGGATCTTGATCTGGGGCAGTGGCCGGTATGAGAAATGTCTTTACCCTGCTGCTGGTCCGTGAAGCGCGGCTGCTGGTCCGCCGTCCGGCGGAGCTGGCGAACCCACTGGTTTTTTTCGCTATCGTGATTGCATTGTTCCCTTTGGCCGTCGGGCCGGAGACTCAATTGTTGCAGACCCTCTCCCCGGGCCTCGTGTGGGTCGCGGCTCTGCTGGCCGTGCTGCTGTCGCTGGACGGCCTGTTTCGCAGCGATTTCGAAGACGGCTCCCTCGAACAATGGGTCCTTTCGCCCCATCCCCTGCCTGTCCTGGTGCTGGCCAAGGTGCTCGCGCACTGGGTCTTCTCGGGTCTGGCGCTGGTGCTTCTCGCGCCGCTGCTGGGCCTGATGCTCGGGCTGCCGGCCCGCTGTCTGCCGGTCTTGCTGGTGTCTCTGCTGCTGGGTACGCCGGTGCTGAGCCTGCTCGGGGCGGTGGGCGCCGCGCTGACCGTCGGTCTCAAGCGGGGCGGGCTGTTGCTGGCGCTGCTGATTCTGCCGCTGTACATCCCGGTGTTGATCCTGGGCAGCGGCGCACTGCAAGCGGCGCTGCAAGGAATGCCGACCGCGGGCTATCTGCTCTGGCTCGGAAGCCTGACCGCCCTGGCGGTGACTTTGACACCCTTTGCCATAGCCGCTGGCCTGAAGATCAGCGTCGGCGAATAATTGAGGTTGCGGGACGCAGCTGTCTGCAATACGACACCGATCCCGCGCAAAACCCTGGATGCACCGTGATGAAAAGCAACCTGATCAAAAGCCGCATCAGTTGGGCCTGGTTTCACAAACTCGGCTCGCCCAAATGGTTCTATGCCACCAGCGCGCGGTTCCTGCCGTGGCTCAGCGCGCTGGCAGCAGTGTTCCTGCTCGTCGGCATCATCTGGGGGCTGGCGTTCGCGCCGCCGGACTATCAGCAGGGCAACAGCTTCCGGATCATCTATATCCACGTACCTGCCGCCATGCTGGCGCAGTCCTGCTACGTGATGCTGGCAGTATGCGGCGTGGTCGGGCTGGTCTGGAAAATGAAGCTAGCCGACGTCGCCCTACAGAGCGCCGCACCCGTGGGAGCCTGGATGACCGCGCTGGCGCTGGTCACAGGCGCCATCTGGGGCAAGCCGACCTGGGGTGCCTGGTGGGTGTGGGATGCGCGGCTGACCTCGATGCTGATCCTGCTGTTCCTGTATTTCGGCCTGATCGCGCTGGGCAACGCCATCAGCAATCGCGACAGCGCAGCCAAGGCTTGCGCGGTGCTGGCAATCGTCGGCGTGGTGAACATTCCGATCATCAAGTATTCGGTGGAGTGGTGGAACACTCTGCATCAGGGCTCGACCTTCACCCTCACCGAAAAACCGGCCATGCCCGCCGACATGTGGCTGCCGCTGCTGTTCACGACGCTGGGCTTCTACTGCTTCTTCGGCGCCGTGCTTTTGTTGCGCATGCGCCTGGAAGTGCTCAAGCGCGAAGCGCGCACCCAATGGGTCAGGGCCGAGTTGGAACACAGCCTGAATGGGACCAGGGAGAATCAGCGGTGAGTTTCGAGTCGTTCAGCGATTTTCTGGCGATGGGGCGTCACGGCCTGTTCGTCTGGTCGGCCTACGCCATCGCCCTGGCGGTGCTGGTCATCAACGTGGCGATGCCGCTTGCGGCGCGTCGGCGTCATCTGCAACAAGAGGCGCGTCGTCTGCGCCGGGAGACTTCCAAGTGAACTCTGCGCGCAAAAAGCGCCTGCTGATCATCCTCGCGATTCTGGTCGGCGTCGGCATTGCCTTGGCCCTGGCGTTGAGCGCCCTCAAGGAAAACATCAACCTGTTCTACACCCCGACCCAGATCGCCAATGGCGAGGCGCCGCTCGGCACCCGCATCCGCGCTGGAGGCATGGTGGCGCAGGGTTCGCTGCAGCGTTCCGCCGATTCGCTGGACGTGCGCTTCGTAGTGACTGACTTCAACCGGTCGGTGACTATCGCCTACCGAGGCATCCTGCCGGATCTGTTCCGCGAAGGGCAGGGCATTGTCGCCCTGGGCAAGCTCAACGCCGACGGCGTCGTGGTGGCCGATGAAGTGCTGGCCAAGCACGACGAGAAGTACATGCCGCCGGAAGTGACCAAGGCGCTCAAGGACAGCGGCCAGACGGCGCCGGCCACCCCACCATCGAAGCAGGGTTGATCATGATTCCTGAACTCGGCCATCTGGCCATGATTCTGGCGCTGTGCTTCGCCGTCGTGCAGGCCAGCGTCCCGCTCATTGGCGCCTGGCGCGGCGACCGCCTGTGGATGAGCCTCGCTCGCCCGGCCGCCTGGGGACAGTTCGCGTTTCTGGCGTTCGCCTTCGCTTGCCTGACCCAGGCGTTCATGACCGATGACTTCTCGGTCGCCTACGTCGCGGAAAACTCCTACAGCGCGCTGCCCTGGTACTACAAATTCAGCGCCGTGTGGGGCGCGCACGAAGGTTCCTTGCTGCTCTGGGCCTTAATCCTGGGCGGCTGGACATTTGCGGTGTCGATCTTTTCCCGGCAGTTGCCGCAAACGATGCTGGCCCGGGTGCTGGCGGTGATGGGCATGATCAGCGTCGGCTTCATGTCGTTCCTGATCCTGACCTCCAATCCATTCTCGCGCATCCTGCCGCAAGTTCCTGCCAACGGTCGTGACCTCAACCCGCTGTTGCAGGACATCGGCCTGATCGTGCACCCGCCCATGTTGTACATGGGCTACGTCGGTTTTTCCGTGGCCTTCGCATTCGCCATCGCCGCGCTGCTGGGCGGACGACTGGACGCGGCCTGGGCACGCTGGTCGCGGCCCTGGACCATCGTCGCCTGGGCGTTCTTGGGCATTGGTATCACCTTGGGTTCCTGGTGGGCCTATTACGAACTGGGCTGGGGCGGCTGGTGGTTCTGGGATCCGGTGGAAAACGCCTCGTTCATGCCCTGGCTGGTGGGCACCGCGCTGATCCACTCGCTGGCGGTCACGGAAAAACGCGGGGTCTTCAAGAGCTGGACAGTGCTGCTGGCGATCGCGGCATTTTCCCTCAGCCTGCTGGGAACCTTCCTGGTGCGATCCGGCGTGCTGACCTCGGTGCACGCGTTCGCGTCCGACCCGGCGCGGGGCGTGTTCATACTGGCGTTCCTGCTGGTGGTGGTAGGTGGTTCGCTGACGCTGTTCGCCGTGCGCGCGCCGGTGGTCAAGAGCCAGACCGGCTTCGGACTCTGGTCCCGGGAAACCCTCCTGTTGGGCAATAACCTGCTGCTGGTGGTCGCCGCTTCGATGATCCTGCTGGGCACCCTGTACCCGCTGGTGCTGGATGCGCTGAGCGGCGCGAAGATGTCGGTCGGTCCGCCGTATTTCAACGCTTTGTTCGTGCCGCTGATGGCATTGCTCATGGTGGTGATGGCAGTCGGCGTGCTGGTGCGCTGGAAGGATACCCCGATCAAATGGCTGCTCGGCATGCTGACGCCGGTGCTGCTGGGCAGCGCGGCACTGGCGGTACTGATGGGCCTGCTGATGGGCGACTTCAACTGGGCGGTGCTGGCAACTGTGATGCTGGCGGCCTGGGTGCTGCTGGCCGGTGTCCGCGACCTGCTCGACAAGACCCGGCACAAAGGGCTGTTCAAGGGCATGCGTGGGTTGAGCCGCAGCTACTGGGGCATGCAACTGGCGCACATCGGCATTGCCGTCTGCGCGCTGGGTGTGGTGTTGTCCAGCCAGTACAGCGCCGAGCGCGACCTGCGGCTGGCGCCCGGGGAATCCACCGAGCTGGGCGGCTATCAGTTCGTGTTCGAAGGCGCCCGCCATTACCAGGGCCCGAACTTTACCTCCGACCGCGGCACGATCCGGGTCCTGCGCGACGGCGAAGTGTCGAGCGTCCTGCATCCGGAAAAACGCCTGTACAGCGTGCAGCAATCGATGATGACCGAGGCGGGCATCGACGCCGGCTTTGCCCGCGATCTGTACGTCGCGCTGGGCGAGCCGCTGGGCGAAGGTGCCTGGGCCGTGCGCATCCACGTGAAACCCTTCGTGCGCTGGATCTGGCTCGGTGGGCTGCTGACCGGCCTGGGC
Source organism: Pseudomonas sp. JDS28PS106 (assembly GCF_036706555.1). Taxonomy (NCBI): domain Bacteria; kingdom Pseudomonadati; phylum Pseudomonadota; class Gammaproteobacteria; order Pseudomonadales; family Pseudomonadaceae; genus Pseudomonas; species Pseudomonas sp. JDS28PS106. The sequence continues at coordinate 87,488 of NZ_JBAJGT010000009.1, forward strand.
GGCGCGCTCGCGGCGCTGGACCGGCGTTATCGGGCAAAAGCCGAGCGCCGGGCGCGCGAATCGATCGACGCAGCGGAGGCCGTGGCATGAAACGCTGGATGATGGCTGTGCCGCTGGTGATCTTTCTCGCCGTCGCGGTTTTCCTGTACCGGGGACTGTACCTGGACCCCGCCGAGCTGCCCTCGGCGCTGATCGACAAACCCTTTCCCGAATTCTCCCTGCGCGAAGTGCAGAGTGAAAAGCTGCTGACCCGCGCCGACCTGTTGGGCAAGCCCGCGCTGGTCAACGTCTGGGCGACCTGGTGCATTGCCTGCCGCGCCGAGCATCCGGTGTTGAACCGTCTGGCGGAGCGGGGCGTGCGCATCTACGGCGTCAACTACAAGGACACCAACGCCGACGCGCTCAAGTGGCTCAAGGAGTTCCACGACCCGTACCAGCTCAATATTCGCGATGAAGAGGGCTCTCTGGGTCTCAACCTGGGCGTGTATGGCGCGCCTGAGACCTTCCTGATCGACAGCAAGGGCGTCATTCGTCACAAGTATGTCGGCGTGATCGACGACACCGTCTGGCGCGAAAAACTCGCCGGCCTGTATCAGGCGCTGGTGGACGAAGCCGGCGAGCCGGGGAGCAAGCCATGAAGCGCTGGTTGTTCGCTGTCTTGCTGGGCACGAGCCTGTTCGGCACGGCCCAGGCCGCCATCGATGCCTATCAGTTTCGCGACGAGGCCGAGCGCGCGCGTTACAGCGAGTTGACCCGCGAGCTGCGCTGCCCCAAGTGTCAGAACCAGGACATCGCCGACTCCAACGCGCCAATCGCCGCCGACCTGCGCAAGGAAATCTACCGGATGCTTGGCGAAGGCCAGAGCAACCGGCAGATCATCGACTTCATGGTCGACCGCTACGGCGAGTTCGTGCGCTACAAGCCTGAACTGAATTCGCGCACCTGGCTGCTGTGGTTCGGCCCGGGAGCCTTCCTGGTGCTCGGGCTGGTGGTCATCGGGGTGATCGTCGGGCGCCGCCGTCGCGCCAGTGGCGGACCCATCGATCCGCTTTCCGCCGAGGAGCGCCAGCGCCTCACCCAACTGTTGGATAAGAACCGAGAATGATCGATTTCTGGATGGCCATCGGCCTGCTGCTTCTGGTGGCCCTGAGTTTTCTGCTGGTTCCTGTCCTGCGCGGCCATCGCGCTCACGCCGAGCAAGACCGTGAAGCCGTCAATGTCACTCTGTATCAGGAACGTCTGGCCGAGCTGCAAGCCCAGCACGATGAGGGCGTGCTCAGCGCCGAACAGGTGGAAAGCGGACGCGCCGAAGCGGCCCGCGAACTGCTGGCCGACACTGCCGGCGCGGCGCAGGCTCGCGCCTCCGGGCTTGGCAAGCTGCTGCCGATTCTGGCCGCGTTGCTGGTGCCACTGATGGGGTTGGGTCTTTACCTGCACCTCGGGTCGAGCGACAAGGTTGAGCTGACCCGCGAATTCGCCCAGCCGCCGACTTCGCTGGCCGACATCACCCACCGGCTGGAACGCACGGTCAAGGCTCAGCCGGACTCGGCCGAAAGCTGGTATTTCCTGGCCCGCAGTTACATGACCCAGGACCGGCCGGCGGATGCCGCGCGGGGCTTCGAACGCGCCGTGACCCTGGCCGGGCGGCAGCCGGAACTGCTCGGGCAGTGGGCGCAGTCGCTGTACTTCGCGGGCAACAAGTCGTTCACGCCGCAGGTGCAGGCGTTGACCGACGAGGCGCTCAAGGCCGATCCGAAGGAAGTCACCAGCCTGGGGCTGCTGGGGATCGCGGCATTCGAGGGTCAGCGGTATCAAGAGGCGGTGGAGTACTGGACCCGGCTGCTGGCGGCCTTGCCGGCGCAGGATTCGTCGCGCTCGGCTCTGGAGGGCGGCATTGCCAGGGCGAGGGAGAAGCTGGAGCAGAGTGGTCAGCCTGTGCAAAGCGCCACTAAACCGGCCAGCATCAGGTTGCGGGTCGAACTGGCGCCTGCGCTCAGGGACAAAGTGTTGCCGGGTGATAGCGTATTCATCTTTGCTCGCGCCGTAGGCGGACCGCCCGCGCCGTTGGCGGTGAAGCGGGTCACGGTCGGCGACTTGCCGGCCGAGGTCGAACTCGGCGATGCGGACGCCATGATGCCGCAGCTGAAACTGTCCAGTTTCGCGCAAGTCCAACTGATGGCGCGGATCTCCCGCGCTGGTCAGCCGACCCGCGGAGAATGGGTCGGCAGCAGCCAGCCGCTTGCCAGCAACGAGACCGCCCGGCAGGCGCTGACCATCGACAGTCCAGACAGATAGAGAAATCGCCTATGTATCGCACCGCTCGCGTCACTTTGTTGGGAATGGTCCTTGGCCTGAGTGCCTGTGCGGTACAGCCACCCGACACCACCCCGCGCGGACCGCGCAGTCAGGAGCCGATTCAGTCGTTGCCGGGCGGCGGGCAACCGCCGGCCACTCCGAAAAAGTCACAGCCTGCTCCGAGCAAGGCGCCTTCGAGCGGACCCAAGACCTCAGCCAGCTTCGCGCCGCCGCCGGGCGGCGACAGTCATTGGGACGCGCGGATGGGCGTTTACGTGATGGACAAGGAACCGAACACCTTTTACCGCCAGCGTACTTATTACAAGTGGGATAACGGCTGGAGCTGGGCGACCAGCCTGGACGGCCCGTGGGAATCGACCGATTCCAGCGGCGTCCCGGCAGGGTTGGGACGCAAGTTCGGTCAGTAAAGCCTATCGCCAGCAAGCTGGCTCCTACGGACCGCACTGTAGGAGCCAGCTTGCTGGCGATGCGCGATACGGCTTACTTGGCCGGATAGATCTGGTCGAACACGCCGCCATCCACGAAGTGGGTCTTCTGCACGGTGCGCCAGTCGCCGAAGGTCTTTTCCACCGACAGGAAATCGACTTTCGGGAAGCGATCCTTGTACTTGGCCAGTACTTGCGGGTCGCGTGGACGCAGGTAGTTGTTCGCCGCGATTTCCTGACCTTCAGGCGACCACAGATACTTCAGATAACCTTCCGCCAGCGCGCGCGAACCTTTCTTGTCGACCACCTTGTCTACCACGCTCACCGGCGGCTCGGCCTCGGCTGAAACGGTCGGGTAGACCACTTCGAACTGGTCGCGACCGAACTCGCGGGCAATCATTTCCGCCTCGTTCTCGAAGGTCACCAGCACGTCGCCGATCTGGTTGGTCATGAAGGTCGTGGTGGCGCCACGGCCGCCGGTGTCGAGCACCGGAACATGGGCGAACAGCGAGCCGACGAACTTGCGCGCGGCGGCTTCGTCGCCACCGTTCTTGAGCGTGTAGCCCCACGCCGACAGGTAGGTGTAACGACCGTTGCCTGAGGTCTTCGGGTTGGGCACGATGACCTCCACGCCATCCTTGATCAGGTCCGGCCAGTCTTTCAGCGCCTTGGGATTGCCCTTGCGCACGATGAACACCGTGGCCGAGGTGAAAGGCGCGCTGTTGTTCGGCAGGCGGCTGACCCAGTCCTTGGGTATCAGCTCGCCGTTGTCGGCCAGTGCGTTGATATCGGTCGCCATGTTCATGGTGATGACATCGGCCGGCAGGCCGTCGATCACTGAACGGGCCTGCTTGCTGGAGCCGCCGAAGGACATCTGCACCGTGACGTTTTCGTCATGCTTGGCCTTCCAGTGTTTCTGGAAAGCCGTGTTGTAGTCCTTGTAGAAATCACGCATGACGTCGTAGGACACGTTCAACAGCGGCGGGGCGGCCTGGGCGGCACCGGCGATGGCCATGCCTGCGGCCAGTAACGAGGCGGCGAAGAATCTGTTCACTGCGTAATCCTTGATGTCAGTATTGTTGGATTGATGGCTTATGGCCGCGACTATAGCCGCGGAGCCGGCACCGGCTAAAGACCGAAAAAATCTTTGCTTATGCCTGTTTTTCCTGCTTTGCAAACAGCGCATTGCCACACCGGGAACAGAAAGCGGCGCCGTGCTCGTGGAATTTCTTGGCGCATACCGGGCAGTCGTGTTTCAGTTGCTCGCCGCGCATGGCGTTGGCCAGCTCAGCGGTGAAGATACCGGTCGGCACGGCGATGATCGAATAACCGATGATCATCACTAGCGAAGAAAGCATCTGACCGAGCGGCGTCTTGGGTACGATATCGCCGAAGCCTACGGTCGTGAGAGTGACGATGGCCCAGTAGATTCCCTTGGGAATGCTGGAGAAACCGTTCTGCGGGCCTTCGATCACATACATCAGCGTGCCGAAAACGGTCACCAGCGTGGATACGGTAACCAGAAAAACGATGATCTTCTGCTTGCTCCCCCGCAGCGCCGCCAGCAGGTAGTTGGCCTGCCGCAGGTAATTGCCCAGCTTGAGCACGCGGAAAATCCGCAGCATACGGATGATTCGCACGATCAGCAGATACTGGGCGTCGCTGTAGTAGATCGCCAGCACACCGGGCACGATCGCCAGCAGATCCACCAGTCCGTAGAAACTGAACGCGTACTTCATGGGCCTGGGCGAGCAGTACAGGCGCAGCAGGTATTCGACGGCGAAGATCAGCGTGAAGCCCCACTCCACATAGGCGAACCAGTCCGAGTATTCGCGGTGGATGCTCTCGATGCTGTCGATGATGGTGACCAGCAGGCTGAGCAGAATGATGACCAGCAACGTCTTGTCGAACCGCCGTCCAGCGGGTGTGTCGGTCTGGAAAATGACGATATGCAGCCGTTCGCGACGGCTGAGTGGTGTGTCCATGGGAATGCTCGCGATGAAGATCGGGAGAGCCTAGGGGGATTGGGGGATCGCGCGCAAGTGGAGCGGCAGGGCAACCACCTCGGCTGCCCGCCAGCACGCACGGTGTGGGAGCCAGCTTGCTGGCGATTGGCGTTATCTGACACACCGCGCCGTCTAGTTCTGCTGCCGCTGTGCGGCAGATCGCTAGCAAGCTAGCTCCCACGGTTTTGCGGTGTGCGTGGGAGCCAGCTTGCTGGCGATTGGCAATAACTGGCACACCGCGTCGTCTGACTTTGCTGCCGCCTTGCGGCAGATCGCCAGCAAGCTGGCTCCTACGGGTTCATTGGGTGTTGGCTTTCTCCCACCCGCCGCCAAGCGCCAGGAACAGGTCAATCTGGCCGATGGCAACTTGCGTGTTGGCTACGGCCAGTTGCGCGCGTACGTCGGTGTAGGTCCGCGTTGCCTGCAGATCGGCGAGGAACGAGGCGCGGCCTGCTTGGTAGAACCTGTGCGTCTGCTCGGCTGCTTCACGGGCCGACGCTTCGGCTTCCTTGAGCGCATCGCGGCGATCCAGCAGGGAGGTGTATTGCGCCAGGCTGGTCTGGGTCTCGCGGATGGCGTTGAGCACCACGCCGTCGAAGTGGGCGAGGGCGGCCTGTTGCGAGGCTTCCGCCTGATGAATGCGCGCCCGGGTGCCATTGGACGGAATGGTCCAGTTGATCAGCGGACCGAAGCCCCAGCGATTGGCCGACGGTTTGCCGAGGTTCTCGATCAGGCCCACGGTCCCGACCGTCGCGCCGATGCTGATGTCGGGGTACAGCTCGCCTGTCGCGACGCCGATACGCGCGGTGGCCGCGGCCAATTGCCGCTCGGCCTGACGCACATCCGGACGACGCTTGAGCAGCGCGGCGCCATCGCCCACTGGCATGAGCTGTGCGATGTGCGGCAGCTCGTTGCAATCGCTGACCCCCGCGGGCAGCTGATCCAGTGGTTTGGCCAGCAACATCGACAGGCGGAAAAGACCGGCCTGGCGCTGGGCTTCATAGCGTGGCAACTCGGCGCGCAGCGACTTGAACTGGGTCTGGGAGCGGGTAACCTGGGTTTCATCGCCACGCCCGGCATCGCGCAGGCGCTGGTTGAGGGTGACGCTCTGCTGTTGCAGCTCCAGTGACTCGCGGGCGATGTCGAGTTCTTCATTGGCCGCGCAGACTTGTGTGTAGGCGCGCACCACGTCGGCGACCACGGTGATCCGGGCGGTGTCGGCTGCGGCCTGGGTCGCGTCGACGTTGGCCTGTGCCGCTTCGATACCGCGCTGCAAAGTGCCGAACAGGTCGAACTGGTAGGACGTAGTCAGCCCCACGTCGCCGACATTGGCGACCGGAACCTTGTCGGTCAGCAGAAAGGCTTCGCCCGACTCCTGCAAGCGCTGCGCGCCGACCTTGGCGCTGTTGGTGAAGCCGCCGGCCGCTTCCGCTTCCGAGGTCTGGTAACGGGCGCGTTGCAGGTTGGCGGCCGCTACCCTCAGGTCGGTGTTGGACGCCAGCGCCTGGCGCACCAGTTCCTCTACGCGCGGATCCTGATACAGCCGCCACCACTGACCGGGCACCGGCGCCGGCACAGCATTCGCCGATGCGCCGGCCAGATCGCCCTGCAGGTCGGGGCGGTTGATGGCGCCGTCCCTGGGCAGTTGATAATCGGGGCCGACCACCTGGCAGGCGGACAGCAATAGCCCCAGTCCGAGGATACTCAGGCGTGCCATGGGTTTCATCGCGCGGCCTCGTCGATGATCGACACGGTTGCGGTCCGTCCGGCGATCATGCGGAAGTCCGCCGGTACTTCGTCGAACGCGATACGCACCGGAATGCGCTGCGCCAGCCGTACCCAGCTGAACGCCGGGTTGACGTTGGGCAGCAGGTTGGAGCCGCTGGTGCGGTCGCGGTCTTCGATACCGGCGACGATGCTGACTACATGTCCGGTCAGGTGCGCGTTGTCGCCGATGACCCGGATATCCACGCCTTGGCCGATGCGAATGCCGTCCAGCTTGGTTTCTTCGAAATACCCGTCGATGTGGAAGGAGTTCGAGTCCACCACCGACAGCACCGGCCGGCCCGCAGTCACGAATTCGTGGGTGCGGGGCGCCCGATCGTTGAGGTAGCCGTCCACCGGACTGCGGATCACCGAGCGGTCGAGGTTCAACTGCGCGGCGTCGACCGCGACTCTGGCTTCGTTGAGCGCCGACAAGGCGCGGGCTTCACGGGACTGGCTTTCTTCGAGTTGCTCGCGGGCGACCAGATTGCCCAGGCCACGGTTACGGCGGTTTTCCCGGCGTGCCTGCTCCCAGGTTTCCTGGCGCTCGGCGACTGTTGCCTGCGCTTGACGCAGCGCCAGCCGGAAGCGGTCCTGGTCGATGGTGAACAGCACCTGGCCCTTGTGCACCGGCTGGTTGTCGGTCACCTCGACCTGCTGGATCAGCCCGGACACATCCGGTGCGATCTGCACGATGTCGGCGCGGATGTGGCCGTCCCGCGTCCAGGGCGCGTACATGTAATACATCACCATGCGCCACACCACGATCGCGGCCAGCGCCACCACAAGCAGGGTCAGGACCACGCGGCCCAATGTCAGTATCGGTTTTTTCATGTCATCAGGTATCGACTGAGAGTATCCACGGCGCCGAGCAACAAAGCGTATAGACCTACGTTGAACAAAGCCCGGTGCCAGACCAGGCGGTAGAAATGAAGGCGCGACAGCACCGCATGCAGGCCGAGAAACAGCAGGTAGGCGATGCCCATCAGCGCAAGAAAGGTGGGGATGAAGATCCCGCTGATATCCAGTTCACCGATCATAAGGCGGCTCCGTCCAGGCCATGGGGCGAATGTTCGATCGTCTCGCCGGCGCCGCCGACGACTTCCACGCCGGGCAATAGCGCCAGGCGCAGGCCGCTCAAGGCGTGCATCAGGTGCGCGCGCGCCGGCTCTTCGCCCATCTCCGCGAAGGTGAGGGCGCGGCGTGCGCGGTCCATGGTCATCAGCAGACCCTTGGGCGCCGGGGTGCGCTCGCCAGCCTTGAGGCAGGCGCGAAAGTAGCTGCCCACCTCGCTGACCACCTGACGCAACAGCGGCTGGGCGTTCGGCGTGGCGCGGGGCGTATAGGCCAGCAGGTCGAGCATGTTCAGGGCGACGCGCAATTCGCGCAGCGCTACGCTGGTGTCCTGTGCGGTAAGGGTCAGGCGCGGTACATGCTGCATGAGGCGGTCGAGCATCTGCACGCCCATCCGGCGGTGCTGCGCGAGGCTGGCGGTGTCGCTGAGGCTGGCGATGTCGCGCCAGCTGAAGCGGGTCAGACGTTTGGCCGCGACCTCCACGCCAAAGGGACGGACCACCAGCGTCCAGATGAAGGCGAACAGCAATCCCGCCGGACCGGCCAGGTTGGAATTGATGAAGTTGAGGAAGTCCGCGTCGTAGGCGCTCTGGATGCTGACGAACGAGGCGGTGTTGACGATGGTCAACAGCGTGCCGAGGAAGAAACGCGGCTGGACGGTCAGCGTGCCCACGCAAATGAAAGGCACCGCGAACGCCAGCACCAGCATCGGGAAATCATGCAGATTGGGCAGCACCACGAACAGATAGAGGCTGGCGAAGACCACCGACAGCAGCGTCCAGAAGAAGAAGCGATAGATCTGCGGCGCCGGATCGTCCATGGCCGCGAAGAAACTGCATGACACCGCGGCCAGGGCAACCGCGCTCGCGCCGTCTTTCCAGCCCAGCAGAATCCACAGCACGGAAGCGACGATGATCGCCAGCACGCTCGATGCCACCGAGTACAGCATCAGTCCGCGATCGAAGAAAGGCGTCAGACGGCCCAGGCGCCAGTGACGATAGACCGCCCGCCATTGCGACTGATCGTCGGTCTTGATCGCGTACTGCAGGGTCCGGCAATCGAGCCACAGGTCGACCCATTCGCCCAGGCGGTACAAAGCGTTGGACAGCAGCAACTGGTCACGGTCATCGAGCAGGGCCGGGTCGGGTTGCAGGCGCTGCAGTGCCTGATGCAGGTGCTGCCAGGCGTCGTCCTGCGGCCCGTCTGCGCTGCTTCCCAGCCATTGACGGGCTTGCGCGAGGACTGGCGACAGGCCTGCGAGCAGGGTCGGGGTGCGCCGCTCCAGCGCCCAGAGTGCATCGTCGAGGGCGTCGATGACCGGCAACAGGTGAATCATGCGACCGCGCAATTCGTGAGCATTGCGGATGGTCTGCTTGCGCGTGCCTTCATAACTGAGCTGGCCGATCATCATCTCCAGCGAGTTGAAGCTGCCCACCATGGAATTGCGCAGCGCGCCGATTTCATCGGCCTGGACACGGCGACCCAGAAAACGCTCGCAGTAGGCCGCGGCATCGTTGAACCATTTGTCGGTGGTCGCCTGGAACACCGGAGCTAGCCGCCGGGGCCAGAAAATCGACCCCACTACGGCGGCGCAGATGATGCCGAGGAAAATTTCCTCGGTACGCGAAACGGCAATCTCGAACACCGCCTGCGGGTTGTCCACCACCGGCAGCGAGATCAACGGCATGGTGTAGCCGGCCAGCATCAGGGCATAACTGTTGGCCGTGCGCAGGTGCAGGGACAGGAACAGCAGCGTGCCGGTCCACAGTCCGATCACCACTGCCAGCAGCAGGGACGTCTGAACGAAGATCGGCACCAGCAGGACCGAGGCCGCCGCGCCCGCGAAGGTGCCGAGCGCACGATACAGCGCCTTGGAACTGGTCGGACCGACGAAGGGGCTGGAAACGATATACACCGTCGCCATCGCCCAGTAAGGGCGAGGCAGCTCCATGATCAGTGCGATGTACAGCGCCAGCATCGAGGCGCCGAACGTCCGCACGCCGTAGAACCAGTCGCGGCCGGGCGGCACGCCGTCGAAAAAGCCCTTGATGGCCAAATTTTTCAGCGCAAAGCCCATTTACGACTGCGCCTCGCTGTCTTGCTGCGACAGATCGTTGAAAGCCTGGAAGACTCGCAAGGTCGCCTCCAGGTCAGCGCGGTCGATATCCTTCAGCGCATGCGCGCGCAAGCGGGCCAGTTCAGCTTCGATAGAGGACGCCAGGGACCGTCCATGTTCAGTCAGGCTCAGCGCCTTGGCGCGTCGGTCATTGGGATCTTCGGTACGGCAGACGATGCCGGCCGCGCACAACTGATCCAGCAGGCGCACCAGGGTCGGGCTTTCCATGCCGGCGGCCTGGGCGACCTTGACCTGATGCACGCCGTCGCCCAGCCGGGCGATTGCCAGCAGCGGACCGGCACAGGCTTCGGAAATGCCATAGGTCACCAAGGTGGCCTGACAACTGCGGCGCCAGTGGCGGGAGGCAGCGACCATCGCACTGCTGAGGGACCGATGAAGTGATTCCAGGGACATGGGAAACCGTGATGGATGGAGAAATTAGTTTGCAGCCATATTGTTAGCGGCAACATTAGTAGCTTGCTAACTATAATATCCTGTAACAAAGTCTTGCGGTCAACTGGAATCTGCTAACCGGCTCGCAGACTCTGCGCCAGCAGGCGTCCTGCAGCGCCAAGCCGGAAAAGTTCATCGATAGCGGTTAAAAACATTGACCGTTCGTCGGGATGGCCGTGCGCGATTAAGAGCACTGGTCTACGGCTGTCCAAAAAAATGACAGTGGGTGTTTCATTCAAGAAACACGAAGTGCGTGGGTTTGAGGTTTTCGAGGCACAGATTTCTACCGCGATAGGTGATCTCAAATTGATGGCTTTAGCGTCTGGTGCCGGTTTAATGACGCCGGAACGCTGGCGCTGCGGGCTAAAGATCGGCCATTGCCGCCGATAGCGAATGGCGAATCCAGCGGGCGTTGAAACGTCCGTTCCAGAGCCATCCTGTCGGTGCCGAAGCACCCTGCGAGCTACCCATGATCGACCTCGCCATGTGGAACCTGTCCGTCCCGGTTGGAAAGCCGGCGGTCACTATCGATACGCCCAAATTGGTGAACGGATACCAGGATGGTTACTTCCGCTCCGGCAACACGCTGTTCTTCTGGGCCCCGGTCACCGGGTCCACGACGGACAACGCCAAGTACCCCCGCACCGAGCTGCGCGAAACCCTGGCTGACGGCCGCGCATACAACTGGACCTATCCTTCTGCGGACAACTTCCTGCGAGCGGCACTGACCGTCAACCAGGTCCCGTCGACCGGCAAGATCGTGATCGGCCAGATCCATTGCGCCAAGAGCACCGAGCCGTTGCTCAAGGTGGAGTACCAGTACAAGGAAAAGCTCAAGACCGGCAACATCGTCGCCAAGTTGCGCCGCAGTCCGGACGCCGAAATCGAGGTGATCAGCATCGCCCAGGGCGTACCGCTCAACGAACGGTTCAGCTACAGCATTCATCTGACCCCGGCGGGCAACCTGACGGTCAATGCCTATGACTCGGTCTGGAATGTGAAGCTCGACCCGGCCTGGAGCACCAAGCCGCTGTACTTCAAGGCGGGCGTCTACACCCAGGACAACACCGGTTATGCCACCGAAGGCGGCGCGGCGACCTTCTACAAGCTGACCATCGCCCACGACAAGAAGGCGTGAGCCTCTAGCGCGGGAAGAACAGGCTGAAGCGGATCAGTCCGGGAGCGGGCTGAGTCACTTCGGCCCGACCGCCATGCAAATGCATGATGGCGGCAACGATTGCCAGACCCAGGCCGTTGGAATCGGAGCGTTGATGACGCGACGGGTCCGCGCGGTAGAAACGGTCGAACAGCCGGGCCAGGTCTGTTGGCGGTAACGCCGGCCCGTGGTTCTCTACATCCAGCCGGCAATGCTGGCCCGATGCATCGATCCGCAGATGAATCTCGCTGTTCTCATCGGCATAACGGATCGCGTTGGCGACCAGATTGCTCAGTGCGCGGCGCAGCAGTCCGGGATCAGCCAATACGGTGTCTTCGCCGCTCATCCGCAGCGTCATCCCGCGTTCCTCCGCCAGCCCCTCGAAGTAGCCTGCGACCCGTTGCAACTCGTCCTGCATGGCCAGCGTCTGGCGCTCCAGCGCGGCCTGGGGTTCGTCGGCCCGGGCCAGGAACAGAATGCTTTCCACCAGGCGCGAGATACGCTCCAGCTCCTCCAGATTCGAGGCCAGCAGCGCTTGATATTCATCAGGGCTGCGATCCTGCCGCAACGCGACCTGGCAATGCCCCATCAGAGAACCGAGCGGGGTACGGATTTCGTGGGCCAGATCGGCCGAGAACTGGGTCAGGCGCCGGTAGCCGTCGTCCAGCCGGTCGAGCATGGCGTTGAATGCTTCACTCAGAGGTTGCAGTTCGACAGGCGTGTCCCGGTTGTCCAGCCGGGTGTGCAGGCTGGCCGGGGTGATCGCCGCCGCCTGCGCCGCCATCCGGTGCAGAGGCCGCAAGCCGCGTCGCAACAGCACATAGCCGAGCAGGGCGGTGATCACAAACGCCAGTGCCACTGCCGCGTAGATACGCTGGCGAAAGGTGGCGAGCATCGCCGTTTCCTTGGCCATCACGTGAGCCGCCAGCAAGCGCACGGTGACGCCGTTGGAGTTCACCTGCACTGCGGCGGCGCGCAACGGCACGCCCTGCAACGTCATGCCGCTGCGCAGGTCCTGCGCACGGGGCGACTGATCCAGCGGCGGGGTGGGCAATTCCGGCAGCGGAGCCCGTTGCGGGTTAACGGCGATCACCGGCTGCCGGCCCGGCTCGCCGATAATGAAGATATCGTCCTCGCTGTCCAGCATGTTCTCGAACAACTGGGGACTGCCTTGCAGTCGCTCCAGCGTCAGGTCATAGCGCAACAGTTTGCGAAAGTGATCCAGGCGCGCCAGCACCGCATGATCGCTGCGTTGCAGAACCGTCTGCTCAATGGATCGATACAGATAAAGCCCCGCGCCGCCCACGGTGAACATCGCCACCAGCGCGAACGCCAAGGTCGAGCGCAGGGTCAGGGATGGCTGGCGTCGGACGCGCACGGGCGTACCTCACAGACGTAACCGATGCCACGCACCGTATGAATGAGCTTGACCGGGTAGGGCAGGTCGATCTTGCTGCGCAGGCGTTTGATCGCCACGTCCACCACGTTGGTGTCGCTGTCGAAATTCATGTCCCAGACTTCGGAAGCGATCTGCGCCCTGGACAGCACATCGCCTTCCCGGCGCAGCAGCAGATGCAGCAGGGCGAATTCCTTGTTGGTCAGCACGATCACCTGTTGCTGGCGTGTGACCCGCCGACGCAGCAGATCCAGTTCGAGGTCGGCGATGTGGAAATGGTCGGCTTCGCGCACCACGCCGCGCCGCAGGATGGTACGGATGCGCAGCAGCAGTTCGGTGAAGGAAAAGGGTTTGACCAGATAATCGTCGGCGCCCAGTTCCAGCCCGCGGATCCGGTCCTGCACCTGATCGCGGGCGGTGAGGAACAGCACCGGAACGTCCTGACGGGCGCGCAGGACCTCGATGATCTGCCAGCCGTCGATGCCGGGCAGCATCACGTCCAGCACGATCAGGTCATAGCGATTTTCCAGCGCCAGGTGCAGGCCGTCAGCGCCATGGCTGGCCCAGTCGACCTGATAGCCGGATTCGCTCAAACCCTTCTTGAGGTACTCGCCGGTTTTGGTGTCGTCTTCGATGAGCAGGATATGCATGGCGGAGTCGTCGCAAGGGAGCAGTCAGGTGGTCGGGGAAGCGTTCCCCGCGCCGCGTCGGACGCTGAGTCTACCCAAGTGAGCGCCGGGAGTCGGTGACATTTTTGTCATTGATTTTGCGCGCACGGCGGATGACAAAAATGTCATCGGCCAGTCATGTTGCAGTACCGGTGGCGCGTCGAGGATCAAGGTTCTTTCTTCGATCCTCTGCATACAAGGAACCACCGATGAAGACTGCACTGTCCACCACCTTCGGCCTGCTGCTGCTCGGCGCCGCCGCCGTGACCCAGGCCGCCGACCTGCCCGTGGTCAAGCCGTTGCGCGGCACGGTCGAGAGCCTGCAGGCCGACACGCTGAACTTCACCACCCGCGGCCGCCAGCACCAGAGCGTTCAGTTGACCGACAAGACCGGCATTCGTCTGGTCTCCAAGGCCGACCTGGACACCATCAAGGCCGACAGCTTCGTGGGGTCGGCGGCCATCCCCCAGGCTGACGGCAGCCTCAAGGCGCTGGAAGTCACCGTGTTCGAAGCCAGCCTCAAGGGCAGCGGCGAAGGCCATTACGGCTGGGAAAACGCTGACGGCAGCACCGGCACCATGACCAATGGCACGGTGGGCACTTTGTCCAAGGCCAACGGCCGGACCCTGACGGTTCGCTACAACGGCGGCGAGAAACAATTGGTGGTTCCCGAGGATATCCCGATTGCCTATGTCGAGCCGGGCGACCGCAGCGCGCTGAAGGCCGGAGCCAAGGTCGTGCTGTTCCCGGCGGACGACGGCAAATCCGCGCGCGGTATCGCCGTCGGCAAGGACGGTTTCACTCCACCCATGTAAGGCGTCGCGGCGCCGGCCGGCTGCCCCGGCCGGCGCCGCGAATGCTCCGTTTCCGGGAGTCATCCGCATGAAAACCCGTCCGATACACCCCTGGCCCGTGCGCCTGACCCATTGGGTCAATGCCGCAGGCATGGTCTGCATGTTCATGAGCGGCTGGGCGATCTACAACGCTTCGCCGCTGTTGCCGTTCACGTTTCCCAAGGGTCTGACGCTGGGCGGCTGGCTGGGCGGAGCCATCGCCTGGCATTTCGCGGTCATGTGGCTGCTGGTCATCAACGGCCTGGCCTACGTGCTGTACGGCCTGCTCAGCCTTCACTTCCGCCAGCACCTGCTGCCGGTACGCCCCGGCGACGTCAGACGCGATGCCATCGATGCGCTGCGCTTGCGACTGGTGCACGTCAAGGGCGAGTACAACGCGGTGCAGCGCCTCATGTACTGGCTGGTGCTGGGCCTGGGCGTGCTGGAAGTGCTCTCGGGCATCGCCATCTGGAAGCCGGTGCAGTTTCAGGAACTGGCCAGCCTGATGGGCGGTTTCGACAACGCTCGCTGGGTCCATTTCGCGGCGATGACCGGCATCGGTGCCTTCGTCGTCGTTCATCTGGCGCTGGTGATCCTGGTGCCCAAAACCCTGCTGCCGATGATCACCGGTGGCCGACGAACCCCGACGACGGAGGTAGCGGATCATGACTGAACCGCGCAAGCGCATTCGCCTGGAACCGGCCCAGCAAAGCCAATTGGTGGACATTCAGCGGCGCAATTTCCTGCGCGGCGGGTTGACGCTGGGCGCGATGACGATGCTGACTGGCTGCAACCTGCAGGACGGCGATCAGGTCGATAAAGCGCTATGGGCCATGTCGCGCTGGAACGACCGGGTGCAGGCCTGGCTGTTCAATGGTCAGAAACTGGCGCCGACCTACAGCAAGACGCAGTTGACCAATCCTTTCCCGTTCAACGCCTTCTATCCCGAGTACAACGTGCCCGAGCTGGAACTGTCCGACTATCGGCTGGCGGTGTCCGGGCTGGTGCGCGACAAGAAGCCCTGGACCCTGGAAGGGCTGCGCCGACTGCCGCAGCGCACTGACATCACGCGGCTGATCTGTATCGAAGGCTGGAGTGCCATCGGGCAGTGGGGCGGCGTGCCGCTTCGGACCTTTCTGGAATATATCGGCGGGGACACGACGGCGCGCTACGTGGGGTTCAAGTGTGCCGACCGGTATTACTCCAGCCTCGACATGGCCACCGCGCTGCATCCGCAGACCCTGCTGGCGCTGGACTTCGGCGACGTGGCCCTGCCGCCTGATTTCGGCTACCCGGTGCGGGTGCGCGTCCCGACCAAGCTGGGGTTCAAGAATCCCAAGCACATCGTCGAGATTGTCGTGACCAACGAAAACCCCGGCGGGTATTGGGAGGATCAGGGGTACAACTGGTTCAGCGGGATTTGAGGAGCCGCAGTCCGTGTAGGAGCCAGCTTGCTGGCGATCGCGAAATGCCAGACATACTGCGTCATCGTTTATCGCCAGCAAGCTGGCTCCTACGGGTTACAGGGTGCAGCAAATTGTAGGAGCTGGCTTGCCAGCGATCTGGCGCGCAGCGGCAGTAAAACCGGACGACGCGCGCTGTGTGTCAGGGGTTACGAATCGCCAGCAAGCTGGCTCCTACAGGGTTGGTGGGTATCACAAATCCGTGTAGGAGCTGGCTTGCCAGCGATTGGCTCAGTTCAACCCCAGCTTGCCGCGCAGGGTCGAGAGGTCTTCGGCCAGGGTGTTGACCGGGCCGACCAGGGCCTTGCGGTCGTTTTCCTTGACCTTGTCGTAGGTCTGGAAACCGCCGTCCTTGGTGCGGTAGCGGGCCAGGATCTTGTTCACGGTAGCGAAGTTCTTGTCGACCTTGGCGACGAACGCCTGATCCTGACCTTCGATGTGCGGACGGAACAGATCGACGATCTTCTTGGCGCCGTCGATGTTGCCCTGGAAGTCATACAGATCGGTATGGCTGTAGCGATCTTCCTCGCCGGAGACCTTGGTCGCCGCCACTTCTTCGAGCAGTGCCGCCGCGCCGCCGACCACTTTCTCGGGCGGGAAGGTCAGTTCGGCCACACGCTTTTCCAGATCCTTGACGTCAGCCATCAGCTTGTCGGCAATCGGACCCTGGTCCTTGGTGGTGTTATGGGCGAACAGCGCATATTCCAGGCGATGGAAGCCGGTGAAATCGTCGGCTTCGACACCTTGTTCGTGGTCGTCTTCACGGGAATCGATCGAAGCGTCCAGGTCGCTGAACAGCTCGGCGATCGGCTCCACCGATTCATAGAACACGCGGGTCGGCGCATAGAGCTTCTTGGCGGTTTCGACGTCGCCTTTCTTCACCGCGTCGGTGAATTGCTGGGTGTGGCTGACCAGCTCTTCGATGTTTTCGGTGACATAGATCTTGTAATCCGAAACCGGGCCGACCAGATCCAGAGGGGCGGTGGCGGCGAAAGCGGCCAGAGGCGCCTGGAGCAGGCCAAGGGTCAACAGTAAAGCCAGGGGCGTCTTTTTCATGCTTGTCTTCCGGGGCTGAAGGTTGAGGGTCATGCGGTTTTGGCAGGCGAAGCAGCGGCCAGCAAAGAGCGGCCAAGGAAATCGTTTTGGTCGGTCACGCCCGGCAGGGTGAAGAAATAACCGCCGCCGACCGGCTTGAGGTATTCCTCCAGCGGCTCGCCATTGAGGCGGTTCTGCACGGTGATGAAGCCTTTTTCCAGATCCGACTGGTAACAGATGAACAGCAGGCCCATGTCCAACTGGCCGTTCTTGTTGACGCCGTTCGAGTAGTTGAACGGCCGGCGCAGGATCAGGTTCTGCTGGCTTTCCGCAGTACGCGGGTTTGCCAGACGGATGTGCGAGTCCAGGCGGGTCTTCTTGCCTTCGGGGTCGGCGGCGTAGTTCGGCACGTCGGTTTCGACCTTGCCGTCCATAGGGGCACCGCTGTTCTTGGTGCGACCGAAGATCGACTCCTGTTCCTGCAGCGGGGTGCGGTCCCAGCGTTCCACGAAGTTGCGGATGATGCGCACCGCCTGGTAGCTGCCGTTCGCGGCCCAGGCCGGCTCGTCGCTGCCGGGCTGCACCCAGACCAGCGCATTCATGGCTTTTTCATCGCTGGAATCGGGGTTAGCCGACCCATCGCGAAAGCCCAAGAAATTGCGCGCGCTTTCTGGCGGTTCTCCAGCCTTTTTCGGCGCTTGCGGCGGCACGGAGCCTTCCTGTTTCCAGCGCACGAACAACAGGTCCGGCAGGTTCTTGACGATGTCGCGCAGCGCATGGATGTTGCTGTCGGGCGTGTTGGCGCAAAACTGGATGCTCAAGTCGCCATGGCAGCAGTCAGCGTCCAGCGCGTCGTTGGGGAAACCGACCATGCGGCTCAAGCGCTTGGGTTTGACGTCGGCAAGGCCGAAACGCTCGTCGAACAACGACTCGCCTACCGAGACAGTGATGGTCAGGTTGTCCGGCGTCACCACCGGTCCGAGGATGCCGGAATCCGGCGGCGGCAACTTGGGGTCGACTTCCGGAACCGGGCCGCCGGTCATCAGAAAGGCGATCCGCTCGTTGAGGGTGCGGAACATGCGCTCCAGCTCCTCGCGGTCGGCGGCCAGCACATCAAAGGCCACCAGCATGCCCGCGGTAGGACGCGGATTGACGATACCGCTCTGGTGAACCCCGAAAAACGCGTTGCGGTCTTCGGTCTTGTCGCTGTTGGGTGCTTCAGTCACCTTTGCCGGCGCGGCAGCCAGCACGTTGTTGCTCAGGCTGCTGCCCGCCAGCGCGGCACCGGCGGCGCCCAGCCCCATCAGCACGCGGCGGCGCTGAACGGACTGCGGTGCGTTATTGGCGTCGGTTTTCTTCATCTTGCTGCTGTGCTCCAGTCAATCAGAGGCTTGAAAGGCCAAGTGCCGGGTCGATGCCTTCGAGTGCATCGGCCAGGGCGCGCGCTTTGTCGGCGATCTGCTGCCGCTGCGCCGGTTCAACCTGGTCGTACGGGCGATAACCCTCGCCGGTGCTCAGGGCGTTCAGCGTGGTGTCCAGATCGGCTGCGGCGGCATCGATTTTCTGCACCAGATCGCCGGCGGTCTTGCTCAGCAGCGGACGCAACAGGTCGATGACCTTGCGGCTGCCTTCGAGGTTGGCCGCGAAACCGTTCAGGTCGCTGTGGCTGTAGCGCTCTTCTTCACCGGCTGCGCGGGTGTCGGCGAGGCTGCGCAGATTGCGCACCACGATGCCGGTCCACTGCTCGGGCGCCAGGCTCTGGGCCAAGAGTTGCTGCTTGAGCTGGGTGACGTCGCTGACCAGGCGCTGAGCCACTGGCGCCAGGCCTTCAAGACTCTGCTCTTTGAACAGGCCGTACTCCACCCGGTGGAAACCGCCGAAGCCCGGGTCCTGCTCGCGTTTTTCGTAATAGTCGGCACGGGCGTTGATCGCGTTATCCAGTTCGGCGAGGCGCTGCGCGGCGGGCGCAATGCGCTGGTACACGGTGCGGGCTGGCAGATAGGCCGCCTGGGCCGCTTTCAGGTCACCGGCCTCGATGGCCTGTTGCAGTGCAGTGGTGGACTTGATCAGTGCCGAGCCCTGCATGCTCAGGTACACACGGTATTCGGACAGCGGACCGATGAAGGCGGTCATCGACGGACGCGCCTTGGCACGGGCTTCGGATTCGGCGGTCGGGGTCACATGCAGCGTGCCGCGCGGATTGCTCAGCAGCCCGCAGGTGATGACATAGTCGCCGGGCGCGAGGTTGGCGTTGATCAACTGGCTCAGGCCGGGGGCGATGTTTTCCCGCTCTTCGACCACCAGCACGCCGTCGAGGATTTCCCACTCGACGGCGCGTTCGGAGCGGTTGACGATGCGGAAGGCATTCTTGCCGGCCGGTACCGTCAGTGCATTGGGTTCGCAATTGTGAGCGTGGATGTTGACCACGGTTTCGGCGCCCGCATTGGCGGCGCGCTTGGTCGCGGCCACTTGCGAGGCGTAGTAAAACAGGCCACCGGCGGCGATCATCAGGATCACCGAACCGGCCACGGCCAAACGCAAGGCGCGGGGAGCTCTGGCGCGTGCGCCAGGCCCTGAAGGTTGATTCGACATGGGGCCCTTATTCGTTGGTGACGGAAGACGGGTGTCGGGGCGCCGGCTTGCCGGCGGTCGGCGCGTGGGGCATGAAAAACAGCGCCAACGCTCCGATCAGGTAAATGAGGTAGGCACTCAGGGTGCTGACGGTCGGCGCGTCCTGATAGCCGAACATGCCCGCCAGTACCGCGCCGGTCGGGCCATCCATCGGCAGGGTCGCGCTGATGTCGAAGACCACGTCCTGCAGGTGGTTCCAGACTCCGGCTTCGTGCAACGCCTGGACCGAGTTGGCGAGAATGCCGGCCGCGACCAGCAGGATAAACAGCCCGGTCCAGCGGAAGAACAGGCTCAGGTTCAGGCGCAGGCTGCCCTTGTACAGGGCGACCCCCAGCGCTACCGATAGCAGCAGGCCGAGCAGGGCACCCAGGGGCGCACCCGATCCTTCACTCTGCTGGAACACGGCCAGCAGGAAGAACACGGTTTCCAGACCCTCGCGGGCCACGGCAAAAAACACCATGGCGATCAACGCCCAGGTCTGATTCTTCGAACCAGCCAGCGCGGCATCGAGGGATTCATGCAGGGCGTGCTTGATCGAACGCGCCACCTTGCGCATCCAGAACACCATGGAACTGAGGATGCCGACCGCGATCAGGCCGACGATGCCTTCGAACAGTTCCTGCTGCTTTTGCGGAAACTCCGCGCTCATCAATTCCAGCCCGCCGCCGACGAACAGCGACAGCGCTGCGGCGAGAAACACGCCTACCCAGACGGCGGGCATCCACTCGCCACGGCCGGTCTGTTTGAGGTAGCTGGCGATGATGCCAACGATAAGCGCGGCTTCGATGCCTTCGCGCAGCATGATCAGGAAAGGAACGAGCATGATTCACCGGGTAAGACGGGGAGGGTGACTATATGTTTCCGCATAAGAAACACTGCGTAACATAATGATACTCATTCTTGAATGAATGTAGTTGTTTTTTTATCCGTTTTGGTTATTTGCGGTTTGTTCAGGTTTTATTCAGCTGATCGCGCATTGCCAGCATTCGTGCATTCGTAGGAGCGGATTTATCCGCGATGGTCGGGAAGGTCGACACATTGGCTGCGTCCGATACATTTTTCGCGGATGAATCCGCTCCTACGGGCGCTCGTCTAGAGCGCTTATGCGCCCGCAGCCTCCCCCATCGCCAGCAAGCTGGCTCCTACAGCGATGAGCAACACCCCAACTCGTTCAAGACCCGCCACGCCAGCCTGACCCGTTCTTCATTGGGATAATTCCGGTTCGCAAGCACCACGATGCCCAGCTTGCGCTCGGGCAAAAACGCCACGTAGCCGCCAAACCCGTTGGTTGAACCTGTTTTGTTGACCCACACATCATCTTTCGCAGGCAAAGGCGGGGCCAGCTCCTCGACGCGCTGGCTTTCGAAGACCATCTCCCGGGAATTGCCTTGCAGCAGCGCGTCCAGGTGCAGGGGCGCGTCGTATTGTTCCCAGATCATGGCCTGAGTCATGGGGCCGACCTTGAAATAACCCATGCGGGTATCCAGCAGTGCGCGCTGGAGCGAGTCGCCTGTCGCCGACGCGGTCAGGTGCGCTTCGACGAAACGCAGCAGGTCGCGGCTGGACGATTTGACGCCGTAGGCCTCGGCCGACAGTACGCCGGGGTTCAGGCGCACCGGTGCATTGGTTTTGTCGTAGCCCTGGGCGTAATCCGCCAGCCGGCCGGTGGGCACCTGCAACCAGGTGTCGCGCAGCCCCAGCGCTGGAAACAGCTGCTTTTCCATGGCCTGATCGAACGGCATCTTCATGCCGCGGGCCGCCACCACGCCCAACAGACCGATGCTCGGGTTGGCATAGCTGCGCTGGGTGCCGGCAAGATACTGCGGCTGCCAGGCCCGAAAATAGGCCATCAGTTGCTGTTCGTTCTGCACCTGTTCGGGCATCTGCAAGGGAAATCCACCGGCGGTATGCGTCGCCAGATGATAGACCGGCAATTTGCCCAGACGGCTGTCGCGCAGTTGCGGCAGGTAGCTGTCGATGCGAGCAGTCAGCGACAGCTGCCCGTTGGCCTGAGCCCAGGCGGCCAGCGTGGCGGTAAAAGTCTTGCTGATGGAGCCCAGTTCGAAAAGGGTGTCCGGGCTCACGGGCTGATCGCTCTGGCGCGACGTCGTGCCGAAGTCGTAGAAGCGCTGCCGGCCCTGGTCGGTGACTGCGATGGACAGGCCGGGGATGTCGTAGCGTTGCATAACCTCACGCGCCGCTTCCTCCAGTGTTGTCCTGAGCCCGTCATCGGGCGTGCCCTGCGCCAGCGCAAGACCTGCGCCGAGCAGCCATGCGATGCCTGAAATACAAGTGATTCTGCGGCGCATCAAGCTTTACTCCTGTCTGTGCGATTCGTGTCGTTTTCATCGGCGTCCGTGCACGCGGCACCTTAGGCAGGCGCTGCGCCGGGGCTCAATAAACATTTGCTCTCAATGTGTTGCGTGGCACGTTGATAACCGGTGGCGCGGCCAGGATGTGTGGCCGGTCACGGCGCGGGCGAGTAACATGCCGGTTTTTTTCCGCTCGAGGTTCGTGCCTCGTGACGCAGTCAGGTAATTCATGAAATCGAAATCCATACGTGCCGACGTGCTGGCCGGTCTTACTACGTCTTTCGCGCTGGTGCCCGAGTGCATCGCGTTCGCTCTGGTGGCGCATCTGAACCCGCTGATGGGGCTATACGGCGCGTTTATCATCTGCACCCTGACCGCGCTGTTCGGCGGGCGGCCCGGCATGATATCCGGCGCGGCCGGCTCCATGGCGGTCGTGATCGTTGCGCTGGTGGTTCAGCACGGTGTGCAGTATCTGCTGGCGACGGTGCTGCTGGGAGGGCTGGTCATGATCCTGTTCGGCCTGCTGCGCCTGGGCAAGCTGGTGCGACTGGTGCCGTACCCGGTGATGCTCGGCTTCGTCAACGGCCTGGCGATCGTGATCGCCATGGCTCAGCTGGAGCATTTCAAGGCCGGCGAGCACTGGCTGAGCGGCACGCCGCTGTGGGTGATGCTCGGACTGGTCGCCGCGACCATGGCAATCGTGTATTTGCTGCCCAGACTGACCAAGGCCGTGCCCCCGGCGCTGGTGGCGATTCTCGGCGTCGGACTGGCGGTGTACCTGCTGGGTCTGCCGACCCGCACCCTGGGCGACATGGCGCACATCGCCGGCGGTTTCCCCGCGCTGGCAGTGCCTGACGTGCCGTGGAACCTGGAAACCCTGCGGATCATCGCGCCTTACGCGATCCTGATGGCGCTGGTCGGCCTGCTGGAAACCCTGCTGACGCTGAACCTCACCGACGAGATCACTGAAAGCCGCGGCTTCCCGGATCGCGAGTGCGTGGCGCTGGGCGCGGCGAACATGGCGTCCGGTCTGTTCGGCGGCATGGGCGGCTGCGCGATGATCGGCCAGACCGTGATCAACCTCAGCTCAGGCGGTCGCGGGCGACTGTCCGGCGTGGTCGCCGGAGTCATGATCCTCATGTTCGTGCTGTTCCTGTCGCCGCTGATCGAGCGCATTCCGCTTGCCGCGCTGGTCGGCGTGATGTTCGTGGTCGCCCAGCAGACGTTCGCCTGGGCCTCGCTGCGGGTGCTGCGCAAGGTGCCGGTCAGCGACGTGCTGGCGATCATTGCCGTGACGGTCGTCACGGTGCTGACCGACCTGGCGACTGCCGTGATGTTCGGCATCGTCATCGCCGCGATCAACTTCGCCTGGCAGCATGCTCGCGAGCTGTACGCCGAAAGTCATGTTGAAGCGGACGGCAGCAAGCTGTATCACCTGCATGGCACGCTGTTTTTCGCCTCCACGACGCCATTTCTGGAGCAGTTCGACCCTGCGCAAGACCCCGAGCGCGTGACCCTCGACTGCCGGCACCTGAGCTTCGTGGACTACTCGGCCATCGCCGCGCTCAAGACGTTGCGCGAACGCTACGCCAAGGCCGGCAAGCACTTGCGCGTGGTGCATCTGTCGGAGCGATGCAAGCATCTGCTCAAGCGGGCAGGCGTGCAGCCTCACTGATTCGTCAGACCGACTCATCCACTTTCGAAGGTACTCGCCGGATGTCAGCTTTGTCCCCCTTGCAGGCTTATGAGCAGGCGCTGGAGCGCGGTTTTCAGCCGGATGACGCGCAGTTGCAGGCGGCGCGGCAATTGCAGGCTTGTTATGAAGCGTTGAGCGGCAAGAGCGGCAGCGCGCAGGGTGTCTACCTCTGGGGACCTGTCGGACGCGGCAAGACCTGGCTGATGGACCGGTTTTTCGACAGCCTGAGTGTCCCGGCCCGCCGCCAGCATTTTCATCACTTCATGCGCTGGGTACACAAGCGCATGTTCGAGCTGATCGGCACCCCCGAACCTCTTGCGGTGGTCGCCCGCGAGCTGGCTCGGGAAGTGCGGGTACTGTGTTTCGACGAGCTGTTCGTTACCGATATCGGCGATGCGGTGATTCTCGGCGGATTGCTGCAGGTCATGTTCGAACAGGGGGTGGTGCTGGTCTGCACTTCCAACCAGCCGCCGGATCAGCTGTACAGCCACGGCCATAATCGCGAGCGTTTCCTGCCGGCCATCGCTGCGATCCAGCGCTACATGCGGGTGGTGCCGGTCGATGGCGGCGAAGATCACCGCTTGCATCCGGGCCAGTTGCTACAGCGTTACTGGGTGAGCGAGACCGGTGGTTCCGGCGCCCTCGCGGAGACTTTCGAGGCGTTGAGCGCCGGGCAGCCGGTGCACGACACCCAGGTGATGCTCGGCTACCGCAGCATCAATGTGGTTCGGCATGCCGACACTGTGATCTGGTGCCGCTACCGGGATTTGTGCGAGCAGCCCTTGGCGGCGATGGATTTCATCGCCCTGTGCGACCGCTTCTCGGTGATCCTGCTCAGCGAGGTCCCGGCCCTGAGCCAGGCCGGGCGCGAAGCGAAGATCGCCCGCGGCACCGAGGACGCGGTGGAGCAGGTCGCGGCCGGGGATCGCGAGCTACCGCAGCTGTCGCCCAAGGACGACGGCGTGCGCCGCTTCATCGCCCTGGTGGACGAGTGTTACGACCGCCGGATTCCTTTGTACATCGAAGCGCGGACGGCCATGGACACGCTCTATACCGAAGGTTATCTGGCCTTCGCGTTTCGCCGCACCTTGAGCCGGCTCCAGGAAATGCAGCTGGAGCGCTTTACCGAGCGTTGAACTTCAGCTCGCATCCCGGCGGCGCTGGGCCAGCATATGCTTGGCGCCTTCGAGCATCAGGACCACCACTGCCAGCCAGATCGGCAGGTAAGTCAGCCATTCATCCGCGCCGATGGTTTCGCCCAGCAGCAAGGCAACGCCGACCAGCAGCACGGGTTCGACATAGCTGAGCAGCCCGAACAGACTGAACGGCAACAGACGGCTGGCGACGATATAGCTGACCAGCGCCGACGCGCTGATAACGCCCAGCAGGGGAATCAGACCGTACAAGGCGGGCGTCTGCCGGATCGCCAGGGGATCGCCCTGAGCGATGAACCACAGCCCGACCGGCAGCATGAACGCCATGTCGAACCACAGGCCGCCCAGGTTATCGGTCCCCAATCGGCGGCGCAGCACGAAGTACACCGGATAGCCGATGGCGACCACCAGGGTTTCCCAGGAAAAACTGCCCATGCGCCAGACTTCGTGAAGCACGCCCGCCAGGGCAAAACATGCGGCAATTTTTTGCAGACGCGAGAGATGTTCGCCGTAAACGATGCGGCCGGTCAGAATCATGGTCAAAGGCAGCAGGAAGTAACCCAACGACACTTCCAGGCTGCGCCCGTGCAAGGGCGCCCACATGAACATCAGCAGTTGAATGCCCAGCAGAAACGATGACAGCAGCAGGCCGAACAGGAGCGCTGGCTGTTGCCTCAGGCGCGCGGCCAGCTTGCCAACCAGCCTGATATCGCCGCTGACCAGCATGAACAGCGTCGCGAACGGCACCGTCAACAGCATCCGCCAGCCAAAGATTTCCTCGCCCGTCAGCGGTTTCATCAGCGACGTGTAGAAGTACATCACTCCGAACAGCGTGGAGGCGAGAACCGAAAGCGTCACACCCTTGTACACAGCGGCCTCTTGTCATCCATATCCATGCCTGCACCGAATTGGGGCAAGTGGCTGCCATTCTAGGGGGCTTTACCGGAAATTTCCGGTCATTTTTTTCCGCCCGTGTAGGAGCGGATTTATCCGCGAAGCGTACTGACGGTTTACCGGGATATACGACTGCTGCGCAGCCGATCGCGGATGAATCCGCTCCTACGGGTGCGCGTGGTGCGGGCGCAGGTCGCATGCCACGAGGCACCTTTGCTAGGCTGTCACGCTTGACGACAAGGAGGATGCATGACCAGTTTCAGCACGGCGGCCCAGGAAACCCAGGCGCTGCAGGAACAAAGATCCACGCGCATTGCGTTCTTCATCGCCGGCTTCAGCATGGCGTCATGGGCGCCGATGGTGCCTTATGCCAAGGCACGCGTTGGTCTGGACGATGGCACCCTCGGCATGCTGCTGTTGTGCCTGGGCGTTGGTTCGATCCTGGCGATGCCCATGGCCGGTGCGCTGGCGGCGCGTTATGGCTGTCGGCGGCTGCTGGTGGCCTCGACCCTGGTGATCTGTCTGTGTTTGCCGCTGCTGGCAACGGTTTCGAGTCTGCCGCTGCTGGTAGCGACGCTGTTCGTGTTCGGCGCCGGCATGGGCGGCATCGATTGCACGGCCAACGTTCAGGCGGTGATCGTCGAGCGGGCCAGCGGCAAGACCATGATGTCGGGCTTTCACGGTCTGTTCAGCCTGGGCGGCATCATCGGCGCGGCCGGTGTCAGCGGGCTGCTGAGCCTGGGTATGACGCCTTTGACGGCCATGCTAGTGGTGGTTGCGCTTACACTGTTGGCGATGTTCAAGGCCATGCCGCATCTGCTGCCCTATGGCAGTCCATCCGAAGGCCCCGCATTCGCCATTCCCCACGGCGTGGTGCTGTTCATCGGGCTGCTGTGCTTCACGGTCTTTTTGGCCGAAGGTGCCATGCTGGACTGGAGTGCGGTGTTTCTGACCTCCTTGCGCGGCGTCGAGACAGCCTACGCCGGGCTGGGTTATGCGGTGTTCGCCACGACCATGACCCTGGGCCGGCTGTTCGGTGACGCGATCGTTCATCGCGTCGGTTCACGACGCGTCATTCTGCTGGGCGGGTTGTGCGCGGCGGGCGGTCTGGCGCTGGCGACGCTGGTGCCGTCCTGGGAGGCAGCGCTGCTGGGATTTGCGCTGGTCGGGGCAGGGTGCTCGAACATCGTGCCGGTCTGCTACAGCGCCATCGGGCGGCAGAAGACCATGCCGGAAAGCGTGGCGATCCCGGCGGTCACCACAGTGGGTTACGCCGGGATCCTGGCCGGGCCTGCCGCCATCGGTTTCGTTGCCCATATCAGCAGTCTCGAAGCGGCTTTCCTGATCGTCGCCGTGATGCTGCTGGGCGTTGCGGTCAGTGGCACCAGGCTCAAGACCTGACGATCAGAGCGTGCGCGCCATGCCCGAGACCCGGATCGAGCTGCCGGGTTCTCGGGTGATTTCGGCGCGCAGGCGCGACGGGCTGCCCATGTCCTCGCCCTGAAGAATGTCGATCATTCCGCCATGGGGCCACTGGATATCGCGCAGATAACCGGCAAAAGCTGCGGTGGCGGCGCCGGTCGCGGGGTCTTCATAGACACCGCCGAAGGCGAACGGATTTCGGGTGTGGAAATACTGCTCGCTTTCGGCCCAGACCAGCAAAATCGTCGCCCAGTTTTCCCGCACCATGAGCGTGCGTCCCGCCTGCTGGTCGTAGTGCATGGCTTTGAGTTTCGCCCGGTCATTGAGCGCCAGCACGAGGTGACCGGCCCCGCCGTTGATGGCTGCCGGTGGAATGCGTTGGTCCAGATCGTCCCGGCTGTAGCCGAACAAGCGCAGCGCCTCGTCGAGCAACTGATCCGATACAGGACCGCTGTGGGTCGGCGGCGACTGCAGCGCGGCGGAAAACAGTTCGCCCTGGGCATGGCCTTCGACCGTGATTTGGGCCTGGTTGAGGGTCAGTTCGAAGACGCCGTCGCCTTGCCGCGCAGCCAGCGCCGCGCCCAGGGCGATGGTGGCATGCCCGCAGAAGGGTACTTCCGCGAGAGGTGAAAAATACCGTACCCGCCAGCCGCCTTCGAGAGGGGCGGCAAACGCGGTCTCGGAGAATCCGACCTCAGCCGCGATGCGCTGCATGCTGGCGTCGTCCGGCAGCACATCGCCGATCCATACGCCCGCGGGGTTGCCGCCATGAGTGCCGTCGCTGAAGGCGGCGAGTTTGAGGATTTCGGTTGCCATTTTGCTACGGCTCCTTGCCGTTGAACGGGAATGCAGTGTGCGCCATTCCCGCCCCCGGAATCCAACAGGCTTTGCTGATGCGATGCATGCGGCGAATTGATGCATCCGCCGCTGCGTTCGGCCAGCGCCCAAGTCGCGCTCTGCGGCGCACTCCCGATCGCGTACGGCTCCTACCGGAAATATCGCAAAGGTGCAGACGCCGCCGAACGCGACAGCGCGGCGCTGTGGCGGCGGAGGCTCTCCTGCAAGACCACGACGCACGCGCGCCGTCAGCGTCTAAGGCCGGGCCTCCAGAATCAGGTTGAACGGAGTCTCGGTCGCGCGGCGGAAGCGCGAAAAGCCGGCCTCGCGAAACACTTCGCGCAGACGCGTCTCTCCCGCCTGCGCGCCAAGACCCAGGCCGACCTCCTGCGACAAGGAATTGGGCGTGCAGATAAAGGTCGAGGCGGCGTAGAACAGCCGGCCTACCGGGGTCGCGTTGTCATCGAGGCGGTCATTGGCAAAGGGTTCGACCAGCAGCACTGTTCCATCCGGATCAAGAGATTGCAGCGCGTGCCGGGCGGCGCCTACCGGATCGCCCATGTCATGCAGGCAATCGAAGTAGCAGATCAGGTCATAGTTTCCCGGATAATCCTTGGCGCTGGCCTGTTCGAATCGCACGTTGGCCTGATTGCCTGCCGCCTGCGCACGCTGGTTTGCGGTCTCGATGGAGGGAGCGTGGTAATCGAAGCCGATGAACTGCGATGCCGTGAAGGCCTGGGCCATGAGCAGGGTAGACGCCCCATGGCCGCAGCCAATGTCGGCGACCGTGGCGCCTGCCCGTAATTTTTCCACGACGCCGTCCAGCGCCGGCAGCCATTCGGCAACCAGATGAGCGCGGTAGCCAGGGCGGAAAAAACGCTCGGTTCCGCTGAACATGCACGGATGATGATCGCCCCAGGCCAGCGCGCCATCTCCGCGCATGGCGGTGACGACTTTGTCCTTGTCGTGAAAAAGCGCCGAGACCACCGCCGCGCCTCCGGCGACGTACACCGGCGAGTCTTCGATGGCCAGCGCGAGAGCCTGTTCCTCGGGAAGCCGGAACATGCCTTTGTGATGTTCCATGTAGCCTGACGCCGCATGGGCGCTGAGCCACTCGCGCAACAGACGCGGGTTGCAGCCGGTCCGCTGGGCAAGCGCCTCCGGGCTGACCGGCTGGCTGTCGGCCATTGCCCGGTACAAGCCCAGTTCATCTCCGAGAATCATGTTGGCGAGCATCGCGGCGCCGCCCATGTCGGTGACCAGCCGACCCATGAAATCGTTGAGTTTTGCCTCGTCCATTGTCCGGCCTCCTCTGAAGGGCCACCGCCGGGCATGGGCAGCTTCCGCAGATGTCTGGCAATGGTCGGTTAAATGAAAACGGCTGCTCTCCAAGTCTAGGCCTTCCTCCGGTCCGAGTGAGTTTTGCAGAACGCCTGCGAGCGCCGTTGGTCAATTGCCAGGCAGGCGTCGCCATGTTGTCGACAGGCATCGACTTTTCCTTTGCTCGCATACGGGTTTCTCGTAGCGTGCGCGCGGCCGCTGCGCTTGTCGCTCATTCCGGCGACCGCGAACCCTTGTTCAGGTAGACCTTCCGTGACTCCGACCGATAACCACAGTCTGCAACATGAGCTAAATGCCTTGAGGGAGGAAAACGCCCTGCTCAGGCGCGAGCTTCAGGTCAGCGGCCAGAAAGCCGAAGACGCG
This sequence comes from Pseudomonas sp. JDS28PS106, assembly GCF_036706555.1. Taxonomy (NCBI): domain Bacteria; kingdom Pseudomonadati; phylum Pseudomonadota; class Gammaproteobacteria; order Pseudomonadales; family Pseudomonadaceae; genus Pseudomonas; species Pseudomonas sp. JDS28PS106. The sequence continues at coordinate 116,843 of NZ_JBAJGT010000009.1, forward strand.
CTGGCGCTGTCCCAAGAGCGTTATCGCTTTCTGTTCGGGGCCATGGACGAGGGCTTCTGCATCATCGAGTTCTTTGACGGTCCCCATGGGCCGCTGAGCGATTACATTCACGTCGAAGCCAACCCGGCTTATGCTCGCCACGCCGGAATACCTAACGTAGTGGGGCAGAAGCTGCGCGAGATGGTTCGCGAAGAGGCTGACGGCTGGGTGGAAGTGTATGGCTCGGTGCTGCACACCGGATTGGCGATCCGCTTCGAGCGCGAACTGGTGGCGACCGGGCGCTACCTGGGCGTGACGGCATTTCGCATCGAGCCGGCCGAACGCAACCAGGTGGCGGTGCTGTTTCAGGATATCACCGAGCGCAAGCGTGCCGAGAAGGCCTTGCAGCAACTCAACGAAACCCTGGAAGCGCGGGTCGTGGCGGCGCTCGCCGAGCGCAAGGTGCTGGCCGACGTGGTCGATGGCACCGAAGCGATCATCCACGTGATCGACGACCGCTACCGGTGGCTGGCGGTCAACGGCGCGGCGGTTCGCGAGTTCGAACGCTTGTTCGGACTCACGCCCCGGGTTGGCGACAATATGCTCGACTTGCTAGCCGACCGGCCGGAAAGCCAGGCGGTCCTGCGTGCCCGCTGGGAGCGTGCGCTGGCGGGCGAAGAGTTCATCGAGACCTCGCACTTCGACGACTCAAGCGATGCCTCGCGCTACTACGAAACCCGCTTCAGCACGCTGCGCAACGCCGAGGGCGTGCAGATTGGCGCTTACCTGTTCGCCTACGACATCACCGAACGCCTGGAAGAACAGGCGCGTCTGCGACGGGCCGAGGAAGCGTTGCGCCAGGCGCAGAAGATGGAAGCGGTCGGCCAGCTCACGGGTGGCATCGCTCATGACTTCAATAACCTGATGACCGGTATCACCGGTTCCCTGGAGCTGCTCAAGTCGCGCATGAGCCAGGGGCGTTTCAACGAGATCGACCGTTATGTCGCGGCGGCTCAGGACGCCTCCAGGCGCGCGGCGTCCTTGACCCACCGGTTGCTGGCGTTTTCCCGTCGCCAGACCCTCGACCCCAAGCCGGTCGACGTCAATCGGCTGGTGAAGGGTATGGAGGAGTTGATTCGCCGCTCGGTCGGGCCGCATATCACGGTCGAGGTGGTGACCTCGGTCGGACTCTGGTCAACGTTCATCGATGCGCCCCAGCTGGAAAACGCGTTGTTGAACCTGTGCATCAACGCGCGGGATGCCATGCCCGAAGGCGGGCGTATCACCATCGAGACCGCCAACAAATGGATCGATGAGCGCGCTTCACGCGAGCGCGATCTGTCGCCGGGTCAGTACCTGTCGCTGTGCGTCAGCGACACGGGCACCGGTATGACGCCGGAGGTCATCAGCCGGGCCTTCGATCCGTTCTTCACCACCAAACCGCTGGGGCAGGGCACGGGGCTGGGGTTGTCGATGGTCTACGGTTTCGTGCGTCAGTCCGGTGGGCAGGTGCGGATCTATTCAGAAGTGGGTCAGGGCACCACCATGTGTCTGTACCTGCCCAGACATTATCTCGACGCCCAGGAGGACGCGCTGGAGACGGCGGTCAGCGAGTTGCTGCGCAGCGAATGCGAGCGCACGGTGATGATCGTCGACGACGAACCCACCATACGCATGCTGGTCGCCGAGGTGTTGGTGGAGCAGGGTTACATCCCGTTGGAAGCACCGGACGGAGCGAGCGCGCTCAGGTTGCTGGAGTCGGATGTGCGGGTCGACCTCCTGGTGACCGATGTCGGGCTGCCGGGCGGCATGAACGGCCGCCAGTTGGCCGATGCCGCACGGGTGTTGCGTCCTGATCTTCCGGTGCTGTTCATTACCGGCTATGCGGAAAACGCCATTATCGGCAACGGCCACCTAGATCCCGGCATGTGGGTGCTCACCAAGCCCTTCACCATGGAGGCCTTCGCCAGCCGGATCTATGAAATGATCGGACGTGAGCGTGGAAGCCAGCTTACCGGCGATGAACGATGATGCGACTTACCTGAGACACCGTCCTGGCCGGGTCGCTGCCGCTTTGCGGCAGATCGCGGATTAATCTGCTCCTACTGTGCTGCCGGAGTTTTGAATTCGCCCTTGCTCAGGGCTTCCACGTCGTTGCCCATGCTGTCGCGCAGGGTCAGGTCGGCGCCTTTGGCGGCCAGGGCTTGCAGGATGTCGGTGCGCTTGAACAGCGCTGCGTACATCGACGCGGTCTGGCCCGCGTTGTTCGCCAGATCCGGTGCGCAATCGGCTTGTACCAGACGTCTGGCGATCGCCAGTTCGCCCTTGAAGATCGCGCCCATCAGTGCTGTATTCCCCCGCTTATCCTTCGCGCATGGATCCGCGCCTGCGTCGAGCAGCCGTGTGACCGCGGCCTGATGACCGTGATACGCCGCCAGTATCAACCCCGTGTAACCTTGCGCATCTCTCACGTTCAGATCGTAGCGAGCCTCAATGAAGGCATCCAGCATCGAGATATTGCCTTCACGAGAAGCGTCGAAAAACAGCGTTCGCAATTGCTGCGCGGTCTGCTGCGGATCGCTGTCGGCTGGCGGCGCGGCCTGAGCCACGCAAGCCGCGAGCAGCAGGCTGTAAAAAAGGACTCTCATTGGCATGCTCCAGGATCACGCCCGGACATTCGAGCGTCCGGGCGGGATGTCTGCTGTCAGTCGACCAGTTTCGCGGCCAGCGCCTTGACCTTGGTCAGGTCACCCTTGGCCACTTCGGTGACGCGGGTGCCGTAGGTCGGGTCCGCCTTGTACAGGAACGAAAGCATGATGTTCTTGCTTTCGGTGTCCGTATTGGCAAGGGATTCGCCAAAGCTCTGGATCAGATCATTCTGTTCCTTGGCGGTGTAGGAGCGGTACAGATCGCCCGCCTGCTTGAAGTTCTGCTCGCGGCTGATCTTTGCCTGCTGAGTGGTGCCGCTCAGGGGCGAAACGCTGTAGCGCGCCGCTTCCGTGCTCGGACGCGGATTCAGGCGGCTCGGTTCATAGTTGACACCGCTGGTGGTGTGGCCGGTGTTGAGCGCGCCGTCCTGGTTGCCGTTGTTGACCTCCACGCGCGGACGGTTGACCGGCAGGCTCAGACCGTTGGCGCCCAGGCGGTACATCTGGGTGTCGGCATAGGCGAATACCCGGCCTTGCAGCAAGCGGTCTTCCGAAGGCTCGATACCCGGAACCAGGTTGGCAGGCGCCATGGCGACCTGTTCGGTTTCCTGGAAGAAGTTGTCGACGTTCTTGTTCAAGACCATCTGGCCAATCTTCTTCTCGGGCACGTCGGGCCAGATCTTGGTGGCATCCAGCGGATCGAAGGCGAAGCGCGCCAGTTCTTCAGGCTTGAGTACCTGGATGTACAGGTCCCACTTGGGGTAATCGCCTTGCTTGATGGCGTTGACCAGGTCGGTGGTCAGGTGGCTGTAATCCTTGCCCTGCATTTGGGCGGTTTCAGCCGGGTCCAGGTTCTTGATGCCCTGCAGCGATTTCCAGTGGAACTTGACGTAATGCACGTCGCCCTTGGCATTGACCAGTTTGTAGGCGTGCACGCCGTTGCCGTCCATGAAACGGTAGCTGGCCGGCGTCCCCTCGTTGGAATAGAGCTGGGTCAGGGTCCGGGTCGCTTCGGGAACGTGGGAGAAGAAGTCGAAGCGGCGCGAGTCGTCATCCAGGTTGGTGCGCGGGTCAGGCTTGAACGCATGGACCATGTCCGGGAACTTGATCGCGTCGCGAATGAAAAAGGTCGGGAAGTTGTTGCCGACCAGGTCCCAGTTGCCGTCCGCGGTGTAGAACTTGGTCGCGAAGCCGCGCGGGTCGCGCAGGGTTTCCGGCGAATGATTGCCATGAACCACCGCCGAGAAGCGTACGAATACCGGCGTCACTTCGCCTGCGCGGAACACCCGGGCCTTGCTCAGGTCGCTGATGTCCGCCGAGGCCGTAAACTGGCCGTGGACACCGGTTCCACGGGCGTGCACCACGCGCTCGGGAATGCGCTCGCGGTCGAAGCGTTGCAGCTTCTGCAGCAACTGCACGTCCTGCAGCAGCACCGGGCCCTGGGGGCCGGCGGTCTGGGAATTCTGGTTGTCACCAACTCGGGCGCCGTTGTCACGGGTCAGCGGTTCGGCGGCGTAAGCGGCGGGGACGGTCATGACGCCAATGGCGGTCAGGCGTACCAGATAGCTGGAAAAAGTGGATAACTGCAAGGGGACTTCCTCGTGTCTTATTAGTAAGGCGACGCCATGCTAGGCGGGTAAGACGCGATTCATTAATTGTAAAAACCCATGATGCCGATTGATAAAAATACTGGCCGGACGGAAGTGTGGGAAAAATCTATTAATTATGTAATGACCTGAAATAAATAAGGTTTTTACTAACTTGAATCCGGCGATACGGAAAGGAAAGTGTTGATGGGGAAGTTTCGTCGCTGTTCGAATGGTGGCCGACTTGGTGACAGCCGCGACGCACGGGCGAACTTAGCCAGGCGCCTGATTGCGCGCCGACGTGGCAGGAAGGGGTATCATGACCGTCCCCAGTCTCACCGGAGCCGTTATCCCGATGCCTACTCTCATGCTGCTGCAAAGTCCGCCCCCTGAATTCATTCGCAGCCAGATCCAGCAGATGGTCATCGATTCGGTAACGGACATCAGCCCTGTGGCGATCAGCGCGGACAATCCCTTGTACAACCTGTACCAGTACGGGGTGGGGTATGAAGTGCACCTGTATCTGAACGCACTCGACGGTTCTCGTGACGTGGCGGTGGAGCTGATCGTGGCGCTCGATGAGGACGATCCGGAAGTGGTGTTGGGCTTTCTGCTCTATTTGCCGGTCGGAGAAGATCCGCTTGCCTGCTCGGTGGCGTTCATGGCCGTGCAAGAGCAGCACCGGCGGCAGGGCATCGCTCGCTCGATGCTGGACAAGATGCGCGCGCGTTATCCGCACGCCGAGCTGACCTGCGTGACCGACAAAGTCAGCTGGTTCGAATCCATGGGCTTTCAGGTGCTGGGCGCGAGAGGCCCGCATGTGGTCATGAACACGCGCGACTATGCCACCAGCGGGCTCCTAGCTGTGCTCGAAACCGCGCATATCTACCAGTCCGTGGAAGTACGGCAGATTCACGCCTATCTGCTCAAGCAGCATGGCGAGCAGGCGATGATCGATGCCGAGCGTGATCGCGACCTGCGTCTCGACGAAATGGCCCGGCAAGCCGAGGCCTTCGCAGCGCGCAAACGTGGCACCGCTCCACGCCTGAATGGTTCTCATGGTCCACGAACGATTTAGAAACAATAGGCGCAAACCTCCGTAGTGCGCGGGCTCCAGGCATTTTCGACGGCGTAAGGGATAAATGCCGCGGGAACGCGGCGGGTAGTGTGAAGTCATTATGACATCACTGCTGGTTCGTACAGGTCTTCTGTGCGAACCCGCTTCACCCTGCCAAGCGAGCTGCACCATGAGTTTTCTGAACCGCTGCAAGTTCTCCACCAAGCTTCTGACGTCTTTCATCCTTTGCGCGATCATCACGCTGCTGGTGGGCGGATTGGGAATGGCGGGTATTTCCCGGCTGGCCGATGCGCTGGCAAAAACCTTTTCCGTAAACCTGGTCGCGGTGGCCAATACCAGTGAAACCCTTACCAGCTTGACCGCTCACAACCGCGGGCTGTACCGCTTGCTCGACGCTCAGGAAGGCGGCGCCGCGCAGGCCGAGAAGGATCGGGTTCGGGAGGGGATCGCCGCCGACCTCGACCGCGCGCAGCAGGTCTTCGCCACCTACCGGGCGATCCCTCACCCCGCGGAAGAAACGCAGGCCGGCGACCGCCTGCAGCAGTTGCTGCCCGGTTACATTGCAGGCTCCCAGCAGGTGCTGGAGCTGATCCAGGCCAACGATTTTCCGGCCGCCCGGGCGCGCCTTAGCCGGCTGGCCGGCGAGGAGTTCCTCAATGCCCGCAGCCTGCTGCGTAGCATGATCGAGTTCAACGACCGTCAGGTCGAAGAGGGCGCGGCGGCGGCCGCCGACCTCAAGCACAGCGCCATGCTGACCTTGAGTTTCGCGATCGCGGTCGCGTTTCTGGTCGCCGTCGGCCTGGGCATCCTCATTACCCGCGTGATCACCCGGCCACTGGCGGTCGCAATCGCCAGCGCACAGCGTATCGCCAATGGCGACCTGAGCCGATCCATCAGCCACCAGCGCGGCGATGAAGCCGGCCAATTGCTCGACGCCTTGTCAGAGATGCAGGAAGGCCTCAAGGGCACGCTCCACCAGATCGCCAGCGCTTCCGACCAACTGGCGTCGGCGGCCGAGGAGCTGAGCGCCGTGACCGACGAGAGCACCCGTGGCCTGACCCGGCAGAACGACGAAATCCAGCAGGCGGCCACCGCCGTCAACCAGATGACCGCCGCCGTCGAAGAAGTGGCGCGTAATGCGGTGTCCACTTCGCAGGCATCGCAGGCTGCCAGCGAAGACGCGCTGAACGGCCGTGGTCAGGTGGATCACACGCTCGACGGCATCAGCACCATGGTGCGCGAGATTACCCAGTCGACCGACGCGGTCACTCAACTGGCCGGCAATGTGCGCGAGATCAGCAAGGTTCTGGATGTGATCCGCAACGTCGCCGAGCAGACCAACCTCCTGGCCCTGAACGCGGCTATCGAGGCGGCCCGTGCCGGTGAGCAGGGGCGCGGGTTCGCGGTGGTGGCCGACGAAGTGCGCGCGCTGGCGCATCGCACCCAGGCTTCGACTGTGGAGATCGAGGGCATGATCGGCACGGTGAAGGCTGGCGCCGACGGGGCGGTGGCCGCGATGGGCAAGAGCCTTGGCCTGGCGACCACCACTCAGGAGCAGGCGCAGCGTGCCGGCGCCGCGCTGGAAAAGATCACCAGCGGGGTCTCCACCATCAACGAGCGCAATCTGCTGATTGCCGCGGCGTCCGAGCAACAGGCGCAAGTGGCGCGGGAAGTGGACCGCAACCTCACCAATATCCAGGATCTGTCGACCCAGAGCGCCGCAGGCGCGAACCAGACCAACGCCTCCAGCCAGGAATTGTCGCGACTGGCGACCTCGTTCAATACGCTGGTCGCGCAGTTCAGGCTGTGAGGAAAACGCCGTTTGCCTGTGAATATGAAAACGCGTTGCCTGAAACGGCAAAAAATCAAGCATGATGTATCCATTCAGCTTGAGGGAGTTTTCCATGCGTGTTTTGTCACAGGCTTTACGTCTGGCCTCATTGTCTCTGGGACTCATGTTTGCCTCCCACGCGCTGGCAGCTGGAGAAGCACAGCTGATCGAGTCGATCAACGCCTATCGCAGCCAAGCACAGAAATGCAGCGGGCAGGTATCGATGGAGCTGCCGCCGCTGGTAAGCGATCCACGTCTGGTGTTGCCGGCCAGTGGCGGCGGCGATCTGAAACAGGCCATGGCCCGGGCTGGCTATCCAATGGTGACCGTGCAGGCCATCAGCCTGTCGGGACCGCGAGATGTGCAGTCGGCGATGAACGCGGTGCAGGAGAGTTTCTGCCAGGTCGTGTTGGACCCGCAGTTCGTCGACATCGGCGTCAGTCGCGAAGACCGGGACTGGCGGATCACGCTGGCGCGTTCGCTGTTGACCTCGCGTCTGGGCGATTCGCAAACCGAAGGTCAGCGGCTGCTGGAAATGATCAATACGGCGCGTAGCCAGCCGCGACAGTGCGGCAAGCAGGACCTCGCGGCGACCACGCCGCTGGTCTGGAACGCCGTGCTCGCGAGCGCCGCCATGTCCCATTCGAGGGCGATGGCCAACAACAATTATTTCGATCACAAGGACCGTGACGGGCGTATGCCGGGAGACCGGGCCGAACTGGCCGGCTACGTGGGTCAACAGACCGGTGAAAACATCGCCGCCGGGCAGGATGAAACGCGCAAGGTGGTGGACGGTTGGCTGGCGAGTCCCGGGCACTGCGCCAATCTGATGAACCCGGGGTTCAAGGAAGTGGGCGCGGCTTACGCCATCGATCCCAAAAGCGATGCCGGTATTTACTGGACCGCGATGTTCGGCACGCCCTGACAGAGGTCAGGCGTGCCGAAGCCGGTCGATCAGAAGCGGAACGCCTGACGTCCGATCAGCAGCCACTGGCCTTTCTGTTTCTGCCAGATCTGGAAGTTTTCGATCTCGGTCGGGACGACCTTGCCGCTGTTCACTGCCTGCGCCGAGAAGTGATTGCGCACCAGCGCGGTGTCGCCGGACAGGATGATCTTCTGGTTGAGCATCTTCAGTTCGTTGAAGGCGCTTTTGCCGGTTTCGATGTCGGCGATGAACGCTTGCTTGTCCTGGATGTTGCCGCTGGAGTGGCCATAGGACAGGTTCTCGGCGGTGAGTGCCTTGAGCTGATCGATATCCTTGTGCCACATGGCTTGGGTCAGCTTGTCCACCGCAGTGGCGACATCGGCCTCGTCAGATGAGGCGGCGGCGACGTACCCGGAGAACAGGCACAGAAAACCCACGAGCAGGGTGAATCTCTTCATGAACGTATCCTTTTTTGTATTTATTGGATGGAGCGGTGCGGTGCGTGACTGAACGTCGCGGTGTCTGTCCCTGCGCTTCGCCAGCAAGGCGGAACGCCGCCCCGGTGGCTCCTACAAAACCTGCGTAAGGCCGTAGGAGCCAGCTTGCTGGCGATCGGCTGCGCAGCAGTCGCAAATCCGCATTCTCTGTTCGGTCATCGTACAACCTACCTGATTCTGCCTGCGCGGCAAGCGCTTCTGCAATATTTTGTTTCAGTGGCTGGAGCGACCGCACAGCGCTCCAGCCGGGCCGACTTTAAAAGGTCACGCTGGCGCTCAGGCGTGCGGTGCGTGACTCACCAACGTTGACCTGCAATTCGCTGCCGGTGCTCGAAGGGTAATAGTGCTTGTCGAACAGATTGTCGACGTTCAACTGCAGGCGGGTCTTGTAGCCGGCCATGGGCAGGTCCCAGCGCAGGAAGGCGTCGGCGACGGTGTAGCTGCTCATGTAATAGCTGTTGGCATTGTCGCCGGCGCGGTCGCCGACGTAGCGCGCGCCCGCGCCGGCATGCCAGTCGCCCAGCTCTGGAGCGATACGCAGATGATGGCTGAAGTAGAGGCTGGCCGTGTGCTTCGGCGCCTGGGTCAGGCGATTGCCCTCGTTGGCGGGGTCGTCGAGGATTTCCGTGTCGGTATAGGCGTAGGTACCGATCATGTCCCAGCGCTCGGCAATCTGTCCGCTGACATCCAGTTCCAGTCCGCGTGAGCCAACCTTGCCCGCCGCTTCGCTAACGCTCGAGTCGCCGACCGTGGTGGTGGTCACCACGTTCTTCTTCTCGATATCGAACAACGCGAGGTTGAGATTCAGCTCAGGCGTCAGCGCGTATTTGGCGCCGACTTCATAGCTGCGGCCTTCTTCGGGATCGAAGGTGTTGCCATTGTCGTCCACCGTGTCGTTGGGCACGAACGAGCGGCTGTAGTTGCCATATAGCGACAGGTCGTCGTTGACCTTGAAGACCAGACCGGCCATGGGCAGGAAGGTATCGCCATTGCTGTCGCGATTGACGACGCGCGTGTCCATGCCCTGATCGCTGTACTGATCGTAATGCTGATAGCGGCCACCGAGCACCAGGATCCAGCGGTCATCGAGATGCCAGTTGTCCTTGAGATAGAGGGAGGATGAAGTCAGTTCGTTGCGCAGATTGCTGGTGGTGCGGCTGATCACGCTGGGCTCGGCCAGCCCGCCGTAAGTCGGGTTGTTGATGTTGAAGCCGCCCTGGGCGGTATTTCGATAGGTCTTGCCGCGATACTTGTCCGAGTCTTCCTGCTCGGCGCCGATCAGCAGGTCGTGCTGTTGACCGAAAATCTGCTGCTTGCCGATGAAGTCCCAGCTGGCGTAACGCGTTTCATAGTCATAATGGCCACCGTTGGCCTGACGACGCAGCGCGCCGCTGCTGGACAGGCTGCTGGGCTGGGCAATGGAAAGGCTGTAGCGGTCGTTGTTCCAGCCGTAGGTCAGGCGCGTCTTCCAGTCATCCGAGAGCTGGTACTCGAAACGCGCGGTGGCGGTTTCGCTGATGCCCACGGTATTGGCCCATTTTTCATCCAGTCGTTTGTCATAGCTGACGTCGGCCGGGTGGCCGTTGCTGTATACGGTGCCACGGTCGAAGGGGCTGAGGTAGTCGTTATATTCATAAGCGAAAGTGACGCTGGCGCGGTCGCCGGTCCAGGACAGCGATGGTGCAATGAGCGTGTGTTGATCCACGCCATAGTTGCGCCAGTAGTCCTCGCTCTTGCGCTCGGCCACCATCCGGTAGGCGAAACCGCTGTCGCCCAGCGGCCCGGTGGTGTCGATGCCAAAACTCCCGCCGCCCTCGCTGTAGGCCGACCCGCTCAAGGTCGTGCTTTGCACGTACTGCGGCTGCTTGCTGATCACGTTGATCAGGCCGCCGGGTTCCATCGCTCCGTATAGCAACGATGCCGGACCCTTGAGCACTTCGACCCGGTCGGTGGTGGCGCTGAAATTGTGCGACACCACCGAGCGAACGCCGTCGCGCAGGATCGAGCCGTCATCGTTGGTCCCGAAGCCCCGCTTGACCAGCGAGTCCTTGGTGTTGCCCAGGGTATTGCCCTGACTCACGCCACTGACGAATTTCATGGCGTCGTCCAGCGACTGCACGCCGTAGTCGGCAATCGTTCGGGGCGTGACGACGATCACCGATTGCGCTTCGTCCTTGAGCGGCACATCGCTCTTGCTTGCCGTGCTGGCGGAGCTGGCTGTGTAAGCCTGCTCGGCATCCGCGGAGACTTGCGTGGCAGGCAATGTGGTTTGCTCAGCGGCGTGGGTGATGAAGCTGGTCAGCGATGCGACGGCCAGGGCCGACAGCAGAAAAGGGGCGGGAGTACTCAAGAACCGATGCTCGATAGGGGTTGTTAATAGCATTGATTCTAATTTGATATTGATTCTCAGTAAACATGGCTGGGTCAATCGCCAGCAAGCTGGCTCCTACACGCTCGCAATGTGTAGGAGCCAGCGGGCGGCGATCCGTCTTGCTGGCGATCCGCCGCGTGGCGACGGTCAGATGGTACGCGTCCGCACCGGCAGGTTTTGCGCATAGGCCGGTCGGTGCGGTGCGCGGTCCAGCGCGGCGGTGGAGCTTTCGTCGGTGTTGCAGGCGATGTCGAGGGCCAGTTTCATTACGTCGATATCGGCTTCCATAGGCTTGATGGTCTTGTCTCCCGGCTGTGCGAAGCAACCGTGGGTCAGTGGCCCCATCCACGGCTCGGCGACTTCCACCCAGGGACCGGGTTCGAACCAGTCGACACCGTTCAGCCTTCTTTTCACGACCTGACCTGGATGCGCGCGCTGATGGGCGTCGAACCAGTCCTCCAGACGATCGTCGATCCAGCCGTGGAATGACCAGAACAATGGGTTGAGGTGGGACGCCATGGGGTCGACCAGACAGTCGTATTCCGCCGAAAACCAGCGCTCGGAGAAGTCGACAGGCGCGCGACCGGCCGGTATGGCCCGGCCGTCCGCAGGGTCGCGGGGAATGCTGGCCCAGCGGATATGCAGCCAGTCGTGCAGCCCCAGCTCCACCTCGGAACCGAACTGACCCAACGTCAGGCGAGACAGGAATTCAGGGTCGCGATAGCGCGAATCCCACATCTGAAAATTGCCATAAAACGCTTCCGAGCTTTTGAGGATCTGGACGCCTTCGGTGAAGGTCGCGTCGCTGGGCGAGAGCCACAGCGCGGGCACCGAGCAGCCGTCCCGGTTCTCGTGATAGCGCACGAACCCGGCCCGATCTTGCTCCACGGACGGTTGCGGCAGCGGGAAATGCCGCCAGGCGGGCGGAGCGTCCATCGTTCGCGCGACCGTCAGCATGTGCCGGTGCATGAAGAAGAAATCCACGCCGGAACCGTTACGATCCATATGCCGGCCACGGGCATGGCGTTCGTTGTCCAGCGGACCCGGTTGCCAGCCCAGGCCGCGCAGCGCGTTGCGCCGGGCCTCGGACAGTTCATGCCAGCGGTCGCGGGAGGCGTGCCAGAGCTGGTGATACAGGCGGTTCTGCGGCGCGTTGGCCCAGGCCTGCAGTTCAGGCGTGGTGGTCATGCGTTGCCGGGCGGTCGGCATCGGCCGCTTGACGATCATTACGTCAAGGCTGATCGGCGCATGACCTCTGGTCGCCTCGATGAACTGGATACGGCCCGTCAGCACGTCGGTCTTCAAAGGGTTGTGGGCGATCTGGGCATCATCGAGCCGGACCACGAACTCGCAGACCGGACAGTAGCGCTGGGCATCCCGATCCAGCAGCCGCCAACGGACCGAGTCCGGCGAAGCGCCCATCAGGTCACCGATCACCTTGAAGCGTGGCGACGTCTGCCCGCGCAGGTTGTCCGCGGTATCGAGATACCCGTTCAACGCGCGACCCAGCTCGGCCGTGTCCAGCAACAGCTCCAGCCCGTCTGTCGGCAAGCCGTGGGCCGTAGCCGCGTCGCCGGTGATGGTCACCATCCAGATGCCGCGCAAGCGGCTGCTCAACCGCTGGACGTCGAGGTCGGCCGACTGCACCCGCGCCGGAGGCGGCGTGCCGTCATTGCGCTCAAGATAATTGCTGACCTTGCGCGCGCCGAAATAACCGGCGGGCGCCATAACGCTGGTGATAGCCAACCCGGCCAAGACACTGCGTCGTGTCAATCGCATCCCAATCTTCCTTTATCGTGACCCGCCGTTTCAGGGACTCTGAAGGCGATGACTACTAGGGTTAGTAGCTTTATTGACGGTTCGCAAGGATTGTTCAATAACGCCAGACGATTGACGTTTTTCATAGGCTATGGAAATTTTTCTCGGCTGTGGCGGACCCGGCGAGCGGGCGCACAGGCCCATATGGCAAGGCCTGCAACGTTGTCGGGTTTGGTGAGAGAGTTTTGTAACGTGGGCGATACGCTAGCTGTGGGAAAACAACTGACTCAGGATCGAGGGAGACCACTGGTCGTCGTCAGCAACTGGTCCCGCACCTGCCGCGCGACTCCGGCGGGCAGGGCGACATAGCCCAGCTCCCGGGCACTACTCTGCCCGTTTTCCAGCGCCCAGGCGAGAAAGGCACGGGCGCGGCGGTCCGCGCGGGATGTAGATGCTTCGTTCAGCACTGCCAGGACAGTGGCGACGATGGGGTAACTCGCTTCGCCCGGCGCATCGATGAACCTAGGCTGGGCGTCGCGACCTGCCTGCCAGGGCACCGCCTCGGTCGCGGCGGTAATGGCGGGGGTTTCTGGCGCTACGAACATCCCTGCAGCGTTTTTCAGTCGCACCACGCTCAGTCCGCTGCTCTGCGCTTGCACCGCATCGAGATAGCCAATGCTGCCCGGGGTCGCTGCCAGGGCGTGCGCCATGCCCGCGCTGCCTCGCACTGCGGTGCCCGTCGGCCAGCGCACCACGGCGTCGACGCCGATTGCTTCGCGCCAGTCTTTATCCTGGGTCGCCAGATAGCGGGTCAGCGTATAGGTCGTGCCCGAGCCTTCCTTGCGATGAATAGGCGTAATCGCCTGATCGGGTAGCGCGAGGTCCGGGTTGAGCGTGGCGATGGCCGGATCGTTCCAGCGTGTGATGCGCCCGCGCAGGATCGCGGCCAGGGTCGTGCCGTCCAGCTGCAACCGGTCTTCAACACCCGGCAGCCGGATCGCGATGGCAACCCCGCCCGCGACCACAGGAATCTGGATCAGCTTCAGGCGCTTGAGCTCCTGCGCCGACAATGGCAGCTCGCTCAGCGCAAAGTCGACCGCTCCGGCTTGTAGTCGCGCCAGACCCGCCTGTGATCCTATGGCTTCGTAGTCCAGCGCGGCGTTGCCCAGCGCGTCGCCATCCAGCCCTGAGTTGCCGGCGGCGTAGCGGGCGTCCGCCGATGCGCTGCGGTATTGCGCCAGCCAGCGCTGGACCAGCGGCAGCACGAAGGTGGACCCCGCGCCTCTGATCAGCGCCTGGCCGAAGGCGTCCTGAGCCAGGGCTTGGGGCATCAGGCAGGCACTTGCCAGACCGATGCTGGTCATTTGCAGAAACCGGCGACGGGTTGCCAATCGCAGATCGGACATGGGCCACCTCACACTGGCCGGGGCAGCGCGCCGGACGGCGTCTGCGCGGCGGTTTGCGCCAGGTCTGCATGTTGCAGGTCACGGGAAACCGACAGGCGTTCGTCGCTGATGTGCTGCACCAGGCTCAGGGCCCGCGCGGCGCTGCCCAGCAGGGTGAGGATTGCGCCTCGCTCGTCCCAGTTCAGTTTCTGCGTTTCGTCCAGACAACGCTGGCGCAGTTCCGCCAGCCGGGCCGCGTGAGCATGCGGCAGATAAACGCCGCGCGGACCTTGTTTGACGGCGGGCTCGACGATATCGAGCACGGCCGTGACGATCGCCTGGCCGTTTTCCGAGAACAACTGGCGCTCGATCCGCCGGGTGATCTGCGACAGCGTCTCGGTCAGGCTGGCGCTGAAATCCTCTTCCTCGATCAACCGCGCGAGCAGGTTCGCCTGACGCGGGCTGACGTCGTTCTTGAACATCTGCGCGGTGTAGCCGCGAATTTCCTGGCTCAGGGTATCGAGGGCGTGTTCGTGCTCGGCGACGTCCTTGAGCGCTTCGGACTGACCTCGGGCAGCGGCCAGCAGCAGGCCCGCGCCCTGGGTGTAGCGCGCCAGTTCCTTGCTCACGGCCGCCACGCCGCTGTTGACGTCCTTGAGGGCGGAACGGTCCAGATAGCGCGGCACGGCATAGTCCTCTTCATCGCTGCGGCTGGCGCCGATGCGCGACAGGATACGGTCGAACACGCCGATGAACGGGAACATCAGCGCCGTGTTGAAGATATTGAAGCCGATCGAATACAGGCCGACGGCCACCGGCACCAGCGGGAAGCTTTCCTTGCCGTCGACCATGACCGATTGGGTGACGTCCATGCCGAACAGGCTCATGGTCCACTGCAACAGGTCCATCGACAGGAAGAACAGCGGAAACATGACCGCCACGCCAATGAAATTGAACGAAATGTGCGCATAGGCGGCGCGCTTGGCGTTCTTGGACAGGTTCAACGACGCCATCCATGACGTGATGGTGGTGCCCAGGTCCGCACCCAGCGAAAAGGCCACGGCGGTCTGCCAGTCCAGGATGCCCGCCGCGCCCAGCCCCATCACGATGCCGATGGTGGCGGAGGAAGAGTGGATCATCGCGGTGATGCCCGCCGCCGTGAGCACGCACACTGCGAGACCGGCATAGCTTGCGGCCTGCAGGGTGGAGATGGCTTCCATGACCTCGGGCAGGTTGCGCAGCGGCTTGAGGCCGGTGGTCAGCAGGTTCAGCCCGTAGAAGATCAGCGAAAAGCCAATGATGGCGAGGGCAATGTTTCGGGTCCGGTCGCTTTTGCCGAACACGTAGACCAGGGCGAACAGTCCCGCCGAGATCAGCCCTATCGGGCCGAGCGGCATGGCGATCAGGCCGTTGCCAAGGGTCGTGCCGATGTTGGCGCCCATGATGACGCTGATCGCCGGTCGCAACCCGACGACCCCCGCGTTGACCAGTCCGACCACCATCACGGTCATGGCGGTACTGGACTGCAGGACTCCAGTGATCATGGTGCCTGCGGCAAGCCCGCGCACCGGCGTGCCCGCCAGTTTCGCCAGCCAGGCGCGCATGCGGTTGGCAGCCAGGTTGTTGATCCCGTCGGACATGAACTCCAGCCCGAGCAGGAAAATACCCAGCCCGCCGATGACGGGCACCAGCAACTCTTTGAAGATATCGATTTCCAAAACGCTTCTCCCGCCAGAGGGTCAAGTCGGCGCGACGACAGCCGGACAGCGATACCGGTCAATGCGCTGGGTGTGTCTGCTGCACGCTAGAAGCGCAATGTGACCGCGCGGTGACATGTGACGGGATGCTTCGCATCAGGCGACAGTCGGTTCAGGGCAGGCGCGGGACAGATGCCCGATTCCTGATCTAGGCTCAAGGCCATGTTGGCGATCGGACGGGCACGATGGAGTCTTTCAACGCATCACCCATGACGGCGGGGCAGGGCCTGCGTCTGCCATCGGTCGACGCGCTGCTGCGCAGTGCCGAGTGCGAGCCGCTGGCCCAGCGTTACGGCCGTGCGGCACTGCTGACTGGCCTGCGTGAGTTGCTCGACGACCTGCGCGAGGCCGCGCATCAGGGCGCGCTGAGCGCCGTCGAGCTGAGCGACGCGGCGCTGGCCGGGCGCGTTGCCGAGCGACTGGCCCGGCGGCATGCGCCGCAAGTACGGCGGGTGTTCAATTTTACCGGTACGGTCCTGCACACTAATCTGGGGCGGGCCTTGCTGCCCGACGAAGCCATCGACGCCGTGACCCTCGCGGCGCGCTATCCGGTCAATCTGGAATTCGATCTGGACAGCGGCAAGCGCGGCGACCGGGACGACCTGATTGCCGGGCTGGTCCGCGAACTCACCGGCGCCGAAGCCGTGACTGTGGTCAACAACAACGCGGCGGCCGTGCTGCTGGCCCTCAACAGCCTGGGCGCGCGCAAGGAGGGAGTGATCTCGCGTGGCGAGCTGATCGAGATCGGTGGCGCCTTCCGCATTCCCGACATCATGGCGCGCGCCGGTGTCAGGCTGGTGGAGGTGGGCACCACCAATCGCACCCATGCCAAGGACTATCTCAACGCGATCAGCTCCCGCACCGGCCTGTTGATGCGTGTGCACACCAGCAACTACAGCATTCAGGGTTTCACCGCCTCGGTGCCCACCGAAGAACTCGCCGGGATTGCCCATGCCCACGGCCTGCCACTGCTGGAGGATCTGGGCAGCGGCACCCTGGTGGACCTGACCCGCTGGGGGCTGCCAGCCGAACCGACCGTGCAGCAGGCCTTGGCCAGTGGCGCCGACCTTGTGACCTTCAGTGGCGACAAACTGCTGGGCGGCCCTCAATGCGGCATCATCGTCGGTCGCCGGGAACTGATCGAAAAGATCAAGAAGAACCCGCTCAAGCGTGCCCTGCGCGTCGACAAACTGACCCTTGCCGCCCTCGAAGCCGTACTGGGCCTGTACCGCGACCCGGATCGACTCGCCCAGCGCCTGACGTCACTGAGGCTGCTCAGTCGACCCCAGGCCGAAATCCGCGCGCAGGCCGACAGACTGGCGCCGCTGCTGGCCCGACAGCTGGGAGACGACTGGAGCGTCAGCGTTGAAGCGCTGCAGAGCATGATCGGCAGTGGCGCACAGCCGGTCGCCCGTTTGCCCAGCGCCGGTCTGTGCGTGCGTGCGCTGCAACCCAAGCGCCTGCGCGGACGCAGTCTTCGCCGACTGGAGCAGGCGCTCCGCCGTCTGCCGATCCCGGTGATCGGCCGCCTCGCCGATGACGCGCTGTGGCTGGATTTCAGGCAACTGGACGATGAGGACGCGCTGGTTTCGCAGCTCGCGCACCTGAGCCTGGAGCTGCCGTGATCGTCGGCATGGCCGGGCACATCGATCACGGCAAGACCGCGTTGCTGCAGGCGCTCACCGGCGCGCAGGGCGATTTGCGCCGGGAAGAGCGCGAACGCGGCATCACCATCGACCTCGGCTATCGCTACACCGACCTCGGAGAGCAAGACGGTGCGCTGACCGCCTTTATCGACATGCCGGGGCACGAGCGCTTTATTCATAACCTGCTGGCCGGTACGTTCGGCATCGACCTGCTGTTGCTGGTGGTGGCCGCCGACGATGGCGTCATGCCCCAGACCCGCGAGCATCTGGCCATCGCCGAACTGCTCGGCGTGCAGCAGGCACTGGTCGCGGTCAGCAAGGCCGATCGGGTCGACGCCCTGCGCCTTGCTGAAGTCGACGCCGAGATCGCGATGCTCATGGCGCCGGGCTCCTTGGCCGGCGCGCCGCGATTCGTCGTGTCCAGCCTGAGCGGCGAGGGCGTTCCGACCCTGCGTCAGGCTCTGATCGAAGAAGCCGGCCGCCTGCGCGCCCGCAATGCCGAAGGGTATTTCCGTATGGGAATAGACCGGGCCTTCAGCGTTGCCGGGGCCGGCGTGGTGGTGACCGGCACCGCGCTGGCCGGGCACCTGAGCCTCGGCGATGAACTGCTGCTCAGTCCGTCCGGGCGGGCAGTCCGGGTGCGCGGCCTGCATGCCCAGAACCGTCCGGCACAGACCGCGCGCGCCGGGCAACGGATCGCGGTGAACCTGGCCGGGGAGCGATTGGCGCTGAATCATATCCAGCGCGGCGACTGGTTGCTGGCGCCCGAGCTGCACACGCCGACCACGCGGATCGACGTCGAACTGCGGGTGCTGGCGAGCGAGCTGCGGGCATTGCGCCACTGGAGTCCGGTGCATGTGCATCTGGGGGCCCAGGATGTCACCGGCCGGGTCGCACTGCTCGAAGGGGAAACCCTGCAGCCCGGCGCCACAGCGCTGGCGCAGCTGCTGATCAACGCGCCGGCCCATGCCGTATGGGGCGATGCGGTGGTGCTGCGTGACCAATCGGCGCGCCGGACCCTGGGCGGGGCTCGGGTCATCGATCCCTTCGGACCCGCCCGACAACGGCGCACGCCCGGGCGTCTGGCGCAGTTGCAAGCCATGTCCGGCGAGGGGCTGGAAAAGGCGCTGCCGGAGCTGCTGCGCCATGCCGTGAACGGCGTGGAGGCCGCGCGTCTGGAACGTCAGTACAACCGGCCTCGCGCGGGCTGGGTACTGCCGTCCGAGGTGCTGCAGATCGACACCCGGCTCGGTCCGCGTTTGTACGACCGGACGTTGTGGGACGAACTGGGCGAACGGCTGCGGGGCGCGTTGCAGCGCTTCCATGAGCAGCAGCCTGATGAACTCGGCCCTGACCGCGACCGTTTGCGGCGCTTCGGGCTTCCCGAACTGGAACGACCTTTGTTCATCGCCCTGCTGGAACGCCAGCTGAGCGATGGGCTGATCCAGGCCAGCGGGCCCTGGCTGCACATGCCGGCGCATCGGGTCAGTCTGAGCGATGAAGAGCAGCGGCTGCATGACCGGCTGTTGCCGATGCTGGTCGAGGCGGGCTTCGAACCTCCCTGGGTGCGCGACATGGCGGCCCTGGCGGCGAATCCCGAAAGCCATGTCCGGCAACTGATGCGCAAGCTGGCGCGGCAGGGGCGAGTGCAGCAGGTGGTCAAGGACCTGTTTTACCCGCAGGCGACGCTCGTCCGGTTGGCCCATCTGGCGCGGGAACTGGAAGAACGCGACGGCGTCATCCATATCGCGGCCTTTCGCGATCAGTTGGGCATCGGTCGCAAACGCAGCGTTCAGTTGCTGGAGCATTTCGACCGGGTCGGGCTGACCCGTCGCACGCCCCAGGGGCGACGGATTCGCCCGGACAGCGCGCTGTTGACGGCCTGGGCCACGGAGCATTGAAGGTTTCAGGAAGGCATTCGCGTCCGGTGGCGCGGCCGGGCTTCAAACCCGGTTGGGGACGGCAGCCGTTCCCGGGTGAGTTCGACTCTCACTGCCTTCCGCCATTTCACCTCGCCGCCAGGCTCTGGCAGCGAACTGTTCGGTCGTCACACGACCACCGGTCAAGGTTTCGTCGGGATGCGGACTACAGTCAACCCAAGGGAACCGCCATCGAACCGAAGTGTTGAGGAGGACTCATGGCTGTGAATGTATCCCGCAGACAGTTTCTCAAGTTGGGGGCCGCCGGTGTCGGCGCCTCCAGCATGGCCATGATGGGCTTCGCGCCCGACGAAGCCATCGCATCGATCCGCTACTTCAAGATCAGTGGCGCCCGGGTCGCCCGCAACGTGTGCACCTACTGCTCGGTAGGTTGCGGCATGTTGCTGTACACCCGCGGCGACAGTGCGATCAACGTCGCCAACGAGGTCTTTCACGTCGAAGGCGATCCGGACCATCCGGTCAGTCGCGGCTCACTGTGCCCACGGGGCGCGGGCGTGCTGGACTTCATCAAGAGCGAATCGCGGCTCAAGTATCCCCAGGTCCGCGAGCCCGGCACCGATCACTGGCGCACCATTGACTGGGAAGAGGCGCTCGACCGCATCGCCCGGCTGATGAAGGATGACCGCGATAAAAATTTCGAAACCCATGATGATCAGGGCCGCCTGGTCAATCGCTGGATGACGACGTCGATGGTCGCGGCCTCCGCATGCACCAACGAGACCGCGTACCTGACCCAGAAGATCGTCCGCAGTCTGGGCATGCTCAAGGTCGACAACCAGGCTCGCGTCTGACACGCACCGACGGTGGCAGGTCTTGCCCCTTCATTCGGTCGCGGTGCCATGACCAACCACTGGGTCGACATCCGCAACGCTGACGTCATCCTCTCCATGGGCGGGAATTCGGCGGAAGCGCATCCGGTGGGTTTTCGCTGGGTGATGCACGCCAAGGAGCACAACAACGCGATCCTGATTTCCATCGATCCGCGTTACAACCGCACCACCGCGGTGGCGGACCATCATGCGTGGATCCGTACCGGCACCGACATCGTGTTTCTGGGCGGGCTGATCAAGTATCTGATCGACAATGACCGCTACCAGCATGAATACGTGCGGGCCTACACCGATGCCAGCCATCTGGTCAGGGAAGGTTTCGGCTTCGACGACGGCCTGTTCGTGGGCTATGACGAAGCACGGCACCAGTACGACAAGGCCGAGTGGAACTTCGATCTGGACGAAAAAGGCCAGGTCCGTGTCGACCCGACCCTGCAGCATCCGCGCTGCGTGTTCCAGCTGATGCGCGAGCACTACAGCCGCTACAGCGTGGAAATGGTCGAGACTGTCTGTGGCATCCCGCGGGACAAGGTCGTGCAGCTCTGGGACCTGATGGCGCAGACCGCCGCGCCGGACAAGACCATGACCATCCTCTACGCCCTGGGCTGGACGCAGCATTCCATCGGCTCGCAGATGATCCGCACCGGCTGCATGGTGCAGTTGCTGCTGGGCAACATGGGCATGCCGGGCGGCGGGGTCAATGCCTTGCGCGGACACTCCAATATCCAGGGCCTGACCGACATCGGCCTGCTGTCGAACCTGCTGCCCGGCTACATGACCCTGGCCGGCGTGCAGTTGCAGAACTACGACGACTACATGAGGGAACACATCAAGCTGCCGCAACTGCCCAACCAGGTGTCCTACTGGAAGTATTACGACCGCTTCTTCGTCAGCCTGATGAAAGCCTGGTGGGGCGATGCGGCGACCCGGGAAAATGACTGGTGCTATGACTGGCTGCCCAAGCTCAGCGAGCCATTGTACGACGTGCTCTACGCCGTCAACGACATGACCCAGGGCAAGATGAGGGGCTGCTTCTGTCAGGGCTTCAATATCCTGGCCGCGTTCCCCAACAAGGCCAAGATGAACGACGCGCTGTCGCGGCTCAAATTCCTCTGCATCATGGACCCGCTGGCGACCGAAACCGGGGAGTTCTGGAAAAACTACGGCACCTTCAACGACGTCGATCCGAGCCAGATCCAGACCGAAGTGTTCCGCCTGCCTACCACTTGCTTTGCCGAAGACAACGGATCGATCACCAACAGCTCGCGCTGGCTGCAATGGCACTTCCGCGCCGCGCCGCCGCCGGGCAAGGCGCGCGCCGATACGGCGATCATGGGCGCGCTGTTCAACCGCCTGCGCACGCTTTATCAGGAAGAGGGCGGCGCGTTTCCCGACCCGATCCTCAATCTGACCTGGCGCTACAGCGATCTGGAGGAGCCCGGTGCCGACGAGCTGGCGATGGAATACAACGGCCGGGCGCTCGCCGACATCGACGACGGCCACGGCAAGATCATCCGTCCCAAGGGCCAGCTGCTCAACGACTTCGGTGAGTTGCGCAACGACGGCACGACCGCCTGCGGATGCTGGGTCTATTCCGGCGCCTGGACCGAACAGGGCAACCAGATGGATCGGCGCGACAACTCCGACCCGTTCAACAACGGCACCACGCTGAACTGGGCCTGGGCCTGGCCGATGAATCGACGGGTCTTGTACAACCGCGCGTCGGCCAGGCCCGACGGCACGCCCTGGGGGGCGCACAAACGGCTGGTCTGGTGGAGCGGCGAACGCTGGGTGGGTGCCGATATCCCGGACTATCCGGTCACCGCGCCGCCTTCGGACAACGTCGGCCCCTTCATTCTCACCGAAAGCGGGACCGCGCATTTCTTCTCCAGCGAATGGCTGGGCGAGGGGCCGTTTCCTGAGCATTACGAACCCTTCGAATCGCCCATCGACGGCAACCCGCTGCATCCGGACAACCCGCTGGCAGTGCACAACCCGGTCGGCCGCGTGTTCGCCGAGGACCGTGCGCAGTTCGGCAGCAACAAGGAGTTTCCGTACGCGGCGACGACTTATCGCCTGACCGAACACTTCCACTTCTGGACGACCCATGCGCGTCTCAACGCCATCATGCAGCCGGAAAAACTGGTGGAGATCGGCGAGGCGTTGGGCAACGAATTGGGAATCAAGGCCGGTGACCGGGTGCGGGTACGTTCCAAGCGCGGCTTCATCGAAGCCGTGGCGGTGGTGACCAAGCGTCTGGTGCCGCTGCAGGTCGCCGGGCGCACTGTGCATCAGATCGGCATCCCGATTCATTGGGGCTACACCGGCGTGGCGCGCAAGGCGCATCTGACCAACACCCTGACGCCGGTGGTGGGCGACGGCAATACCCAGACACCGGAGTTCAAGTCGTTTCTGGTGAACATCGAAAAGATCGGAGGGACTGCCTGATGCGCGGCGATCAAATGAATACGCAGAATTTCATCCAGCGCTCGGCCACCACCGAACAGTCGCCGCAAATGCGCAGCGGCGGCGTGGAACCGGTGGCCAAGCTGATCGATGTATCCCTGTGCATCGGTTGCAAGGCCTGTCAGGTGGCGTGCTCGGAATGGAACGACCTGCGCGACGAAGTCGGCGAGTGCGACGGCACTTTCAACAATCCTCAGGACCTGAGTCCTACGTCTTTCGAGGTCATGCGTTTCAGCGAGTATGAGAACGAAAAGGGCGACCTGGAGTGGTTGATTCGCAAGGACAACTGCATGCACTGCGCCGATCCCGGCTGCCTGAAAGCCTGCCCGGCGCCTGGCGCCATCGTGCAGTACGCCAACGGCATCGTCGACTTCAACTCCGAGCACTGCATCGGCTGCGGCTACTGCGTGGCGGGCTGCCCGTTCAACATTCCGCGGGTTTCGAAAAAGGATAACAAGGCCTACAAATGCACGCTCTGCTCGGACCGGGTGTTCAATGGGCTGGAGCCGGCCTGCGTGAAGAGCTGTCCCACCTCGGCGATCATGTTCGGCACCAAGGAAGCCATGCACGAACGCGCTGATCAGCGCGTGGACTATCTCAAGGGGCGCGGCTACCAGAATGCCGGGGTCTATGACCCGGCGGGCGTGGGCGGCACCCACGTCATGTACGTGCTGCAACACGCCGACAAACCGGAAATCTACAGCGGGCTGCCCAGCGACCCGCATATCGACCCGGTCGTGCAGATGTGGAAAGGCGTGACCAAGCCCTTGATGTCGGTTGTGCTGGGCGTCTCGGTGATGGCGGGGTTCTTCCACTACATCATCAAAGGACCCAAGGAAGAACCCGAGGACGATCCCGACCCAGAGAAATCGGCTGAGGCCCTTGAAGAAAACCGGCGAGGGGAGGAGCGGTCATGAGTCATTCCAATGTCCAGAAAGGCATCCTGCGCTATGGCTGGTGGTCGCGGGTCAACCATTGGTTCATCGCGGTCTGTTTCGTGTTGTTGAGCCTGAGCGGCCTGGCGCTGTTCTACCCGTTTTTTTTCGGGCTGACCGGATTGTTCGGCGGCCCCGGCGAAACCCGGATCGTGCATCCGTGGATCGGAGTCGTCATGTCGGCGTTCTTCGCTATCCAGGCTGTACGCTTCATGCGTGCCAATCTGTTGCGCTCGTATGATATTCAGTGGGTGAAGCAGATCGGCGACGTGCTCAGCAACCGGGACGAAAAGCTGCCGCCGGTAGGGCAGAACAACGCCGGGCAGAAGGCCGTGTACTGGCTGTTCCTCGCCTGCGTGCCGGTGTTGCTGGTCACCGGGGTCATCATCTGGCGGCCGTACTTCGCCGATGAAATGCCCCGTGAACTGTTGCGCTGGTCAGCGATGATCCACGGCTACGCGGCCTTCGTCGCGATACTGACCCTGATCATTCATGTCTACTCGGCCATCTGGGTCAAAGGCTCGATTCGCGCCATGACCCAGGGGCGCGTCACGCGCGCCTGGGCCAGACACCATCACGGGCTCTGGTATGAGGAGATCGTGCGCGGCGAGCGCAAGGGCGACGATACCCAATTGCCGGGAGGGCCGAGCGACCCGGTCGACCCGCGATCCGTAAAACGACGCTGACAACCTGCCTTGCAAGGGACGAGACCGCATGGACCACGTATTCGGCAATGCCCCGACTGGTGTGCCAGACGCACCCCATGTGCTGCTTCCCGACGCCGACGTGTTTCGGCAGCGGGCGTTCAGGCTGCGTGAGCTGGTCACCCAGGTTCCGGAACTCGACGAGTTTCTCGCCTTCATGGCCCGGCTGGTGCAGGTTCAGGATCAGGTGCTGAACACCGCGCACGCGGGATGGCGCCCGCTGCCCGGCGCGTTCGACAAGGCGCTGGAACACGGCTTGCCTGCGCTGGGTTATCAGACACTACGACGCGTGGTCGACTGGCAGGCAGATCTGCAGGCCATTCTCGCCGCGCTGGATCTGCATGTCGGGCAGGCGCAGCGGCCGTTGCTGGGCGCTCTGCGGGGAGCCACGTCTGAGCAGCTGGAAACCCTGGCGGACGACCTTCTTGGGGGCCGCCCCGGAGAAAAGGCCCGGCGCGGCCTGATGCCGCTGGTGGCGGCAGCCTTGCAAGTGACCTGGGTACGGCTGGCGCTGAACCTGCCGCGTCCGCCGGACCGACCCGCGCGCGAGGCCCAGAGCCTCTGCCCGGCCTGCGGTTCGGCGCCCGTCGCCAGCCTGATTCACAATGACCCGCCCCGCAGCGGCGTGCGGTACCTGTATTGCAGCCTGTGCGCGACCCAGTGGCATCTGGAACGCGCGCGATGCAGCCTGTGCGATCACGGCGGCGAACTGATCTACCTCGGGCTGGACAACGATCAGGGTAAACCCTACCTGCCGGTTCAGGCTGAAGCCTGCGGGCACTGTCATCACTACCTCAAGCTGATGCAACGCCAGTTGCACGGCCGCGCCGAACCCATCGCCGACGACCTGGCGAGCCTTGCGCTGGACATGATGCTGGCAGAGGAAGGGGCTTACGAGCGCAGCGGCTACAACCCGCTACTCATTGCGGGGGAATGACCTGCAGACCCGCCAACGGCCGTCGCGGGCAAGTGGGCGTCTTGAGAACCGGAAGCTGCCGGCAAGGCGCGCTTGCTCGCGCAACAGCCGCGGTGCGTGTCCAGCGCGGGATTAAGCCGCGGTTAAGCCTGTCTGCGTAGGCTCCTCCTCAGGGTCGAGCGCAGGCCCGCCTTGGTCCGGCTGATACAGGAGTGAAGCGATGACATCCACCTTGGGAATGAAATGGAAATGCCTGGCCCGGACGATCACTTATGTCGGGTGGTCATTGTTCTGGCTGCTGGTATGGGACGTCGCGGTCACTCTCGATGCCATGCTCGTGTCGGGATACGGATTCGAGTTGCCGCTGATGCCCTTGACGCTGTTGTGTTCGGCGCTGGTGGTGCTGATCAGTTTCAGAAACTCCAGCGCCTATAACCGCTGGTGGGAAGCGCGCACGCTGTGGGGCTCGATGGTCAACAGCTCGCGCAGCTACGGCCGGCAGGTCCTGACGCTGATCGACGACGACGGCTCGCTGACCAATCCGGTCAAGGCCCGGCTCATTCAGCGCCATGTCGCTTATCTGCATGCGCTGCGCCTGCAATTGCGTGGGGAAAAGAATCCGCAAAGCCTACACGCGCTGCTGGGCGAGGAGGATATCCGGCAATTGGCCGGTGCCAGCAACCTGCCAAACGATATTCTCAATGGCTCCGCCGAGCTGATCGCGCGTCAGTTCAAGGACGGTCGACTCGATAGCATCCGTCTGGCCCGACTGGAATCGACCATGGTCGACATTTCCAACTGGCAGGGCGGCATGGAGCGCATCGCCAATACGCCGCTGCCGTACCCGTACGTCTATTTTCCTAGGCTGTTCAGCACGCTGTTCTGCGTCATCATGCCCCTGAGCCTGGTCCCGACCCTCGGCTGGTTCACGCCGCTGATCTCCACCGTGGTCGGCTGCATGCTGTTGGCGATGGAACGGATCGGCACCGATCTGCAGGCGCCGTTCGGAACCAGTCAGCACCGCATCCGCACCGACGAGCTGTGCCGCAATATCGAAAACAACCTGCGCTCCATGTTCTGTTCGTCCGAACGCGGAGCGCTTTATCTGGGCAGCGATCTGGTCGGCGACCGGCCGCAACCCGCCTGAGCGGTCATCCGAGATGGCTGTCCAGAAATGACCGGATCACCGGAACGATTTCCCCGGCGTGGGTTTCCAGCGCAAAGTGGCCGGTGTCATAGAAGCGGATATCGGCCTCGGGAATATCGCGCGTCCAGACCTACGCGCCGGCCGGCAGGAAGAACGGATCGTTCTGCCCCCAGACGGCCAGCAGCGGTGGCCGCGAGGTACGGAAGTATTCCTGGAAGGTCGGGTACAGGGCGACGTTGGCGGCATAGTCCAGCAGTAGGTCGAGCTGGATATCGGCCATGCCGGGCCGCGTGATGTGCAGCCCTTCGAGGGTATAGCCGTCCGGCGACACGGACGTTGGATCGGACACCCCTTCCAGATACTGCCATTTGATCGAAGCAGGCGTCGGGAACTCGTGTAGCGCCGCGCGATTTTCCGGCGTCGGCTCCTGCCAGTAACGCTGAATCGGTGCCCAGCCACTGGCCAGACCCTCTTCGTAGGCATTGCCGTTCTGGGAAATGATCGCAGTGACCCTGTGCGGATGCGCAACGGCCAGCCGCCACGCCACCGGCGCGCCATAGTCATGGACCATGAGCGCATAGCGGTTCAGGCCGAGCTGCTCGGTAAAGCGCCCGATCGTGTCCGCCAGCTGAGCGAAGGTGTAATCGTACTCGCCTCTCGCCGCAGACGCGGTAAAGCCAAAGGCCGGCAGGTCCGGCGCTACCACGTGATAGCGGTCGGCGAGCGCGGGAATGAGTTCACGGAACATGAACGAAGACGCGGCAAACCCGTGCAGGAGCAGCACGGTCGGCGCCTGCGGGTTTCCCGCCTCGCGGTAGAAGACGTTCACGTCACCGACCTGCTCGTAACGGTAATGAACCTTGTCGGTCGTGGCTTGCGCAGTGTTCACGGTGGATGTCATGGCTGGTCTACTTGTAACCTTTGAAAGTGGTGTTTGAAGGTTACTCAGTGATTTGGTAACCTGTCAAATATCTTTTATCGGTTACATGGCTGCCCATGACTTTGCCTGACGCTGTTTCAAACGACACACTGTTCATCGCCGACAACCTGGCGCTGGATTTCATCAACACGCAGTACGGAATTGACGACCAACGCGTTGATCGCCTTGTAGATGATCAGAGCGTGCTGGACTGGCTGGAGAAAGCGGGGCAGGCGAGAACCCCCGTGCAGAGCAGTACGCCAGACGGCCTGCTGGCGCTGGCCCGGCAGCTTCGCGAATGTCTGGGAGTCGGCGTGCGTGCCGCCATGAACGGCACGCCGGCGGATCTGTCGGTCGCCAACCGCATCCTCGAAGCCGGGCATCCGCGCAGGGAACTCGAATGGGATCGGGATGCCGGGGCCTATCGGGTCACGTCCCGCCGGCGCAATTACTCTGCGGCAAGCCTGCTGGCGCCCGTGGTTGAGTCATTCGCCAGCCTGGTCACCAGCGACAAGTTCGGATTCGTCCGTCAATGCGAGGCGCATGACTGTGTCCTGCTGTTCCACGACCTGACCAAATCCCACCGTCGTCGCTGGTGCAGCATGGCGACCTGCGGTAATCGCATGAAGGTGGCCGCGTTCAGATCGCGCAAGAAGGCCGAATAGCCGCGGCGTGCGTCGGCGGGCAAAAAAAGCGCCTCATAGGAGGCGCCTTTTTCATGGGGCAGGGCAGTAGGTCAGTAGCGCAGAATCATTCCCGGTGCGGCAGGAACCAG
This sequence comes from Pseudomonas sp. JDS28PS106, assembly GCF_036706555.1. Classification (NCBI taxonomy): domain Bacteria; kingdom Pseudomonadati; phylum Pseudomonadota; class Gammaproteobacteria; order Pseudomonadales; family Pseudomonadaceae; genus Pseudomonas; species Pseudomonas sp. JDS28PS106. The sequence goes on from NZ_JBAJGT010000009.1 coordinate 144,936, forward strand.
TTCAGCAGCAACGCGCAGATGCCGCCGGTGGCGACACCGGACTCCAGCACGTTGCGCAGCGCGGCCGGCATGTGCGCAAGGAACTCCGGTACCTGCGCAACGCCCAGGCCCAAGGCAAGGGAAACGGCGATGATCAGCAGCGCACGGCGATCCAGATGGATACCCGCGAGAATGTTGATGCCCGAGGCGGCGACGGCCCCGAACATCACCATGGCCGCGCCGCCCAGTACTGGCTCCGGCACCGCTTGGATCACACCCGCGACCGCCGGGAACAGGCCCAGCAAGACCAGCATCAGGGCGATCCAGCCGCCGATGCGCCGGCTGGCGATGCCGGTCAGCTGAATCACGCCGTTGTTCTGCGCGAAGATGGAACTGGGGAAGGTGTTGAAGATGCCGGCCAGCAGCGAGTTGACGCCGTTGACCAGCACGCCGCCCTTGATCCGCTGCATCCACACCGGGCCTTCCACCGGCTGGCGCGAGACCTTGCTGGTGGCAGTGACGTCACCGATGGCTTCCAGCGACGTGACCAGATAGATCACCAGCATCGGGATGAACAGGCTCCAGGAGAAACCCAGGCCGAAGTGCAGCGGCGTCGGGATCTGGAACACCGGGGCCTGATGCATGCCGGTGAAATCCAGACGGCCCAGATAGCCGGCCAGACCGTAGCCGACCAGCAAGGCGATGACGATCGCGCAGCTGCGCATCCAGACCAGCGGAATCCGGTTGAGCACCACGATCACCGCCAGCACCACGCCCGACAACAGCAGGTTCTCGCCGTTGGCGAAAGTGCCGTTGGCCATCGCGCCGAAGCCGCCGCCCATGCTGATCAGGCCGACCTTGATCAGGGTCAGGCCGATCATCAGCACCACGATGCCGGTTACCAGCGGCGTGATCAGTTTCTTGACGAAGGGCAGAATGCGCGAGATGCCGATCTCGACGAACGAGCCGGCGATCACCACGCCGAAGATCGCCGCCATCACCGCTTCAACGGGCGTGCCTTGCTGAACCATCAAGGCGCCGCCGGCAATCAGCGGCCCGACGAAGTTGAAACTGGTGCCCTGGACGATCAGCAGGCCGGCGCCCAGCGGACCGAAACGGCGGCACTGGACGTAGGTGGCGATGCCGGAAACGATCAGGCTCATGGACACGATCAGGTTGGTGTCGCGGGCGGGAACACCCAGCGCCTGGCAGATCAGCAGCGCGGGGGTCACGATCGGCACGATGATCGCCAGCAAGTGCTGCAGCGCGGCGAGCACCGCTACCACCGGCCGAGGACGATCTTCGAGACCGTAAATCAGTTCATCGCCACGGCTGGCGGGCGTGGTGGTCGTGGTGTTGGCTGGTTGCATGGCGAGGCCCGGGCAAAAAAAGGGCGGATTCTACAGGCGGGCCAGGGCTTCTCCAAGCCCTGGCCCGCAAACCTGTGAGGCGCCGCGCAGTACGACTGTCCTCAAGCGTGCTCGGAGCGGGACACCTGTTGTACCGCCACTCTGGGCTTCATGGAATCGGGCACCGAAGCGACGTACACAGTACGCGAAGGGAAGGCGAAATTGGCCTCCAGTTCGGCGATCGCTTCCATGATCTGCAGATTGATCGCCTGCTGAACGTCCATATAGACGTTGTAACTGGCGTCCAGGACGATATAGACGGTCTCGAATTCCAGCGCGTTCTCACCGAAGCTGCGGAAATGGCAGCGGTCGAACCTGGCCTTTTTCTCGCTCTTGATGATCGACTCGACACGTTGGGTGACCTGCCTGATCTGTTCGGCGGAGCAGTCGTAGGTCAGGCGGAATTCGAAGACGATCCGGCGTTCCTGCAAGCGCTTGTAGTTCTGGATGGTGCTGCCGATCATATCGGCGTTGGCCATCACGATCTGCTCGCCGCCCAGGCTGCGGATGCGGGTCGTCTTCAGCCCGACGTGCTCCACCGTACCGGCCAGCGAACCCACCACGATGAAATCGCCGACCTCGAAGGGTTTATCGACGGCAATGGACAGGGACGCGAAGACGTCGCCCAGAATGTTCTGCACAGCCAGGGCGACCGCAATGCCGCCGACCCCGAGGCTGGCGACGAAGGCGGTGATGTTGACGCCGACGTTGGACAGCATCGCCAGCAGCACCACGGCCCAGAGCAGGACCTTGGCGCCCCAGAGGGTCAGGGTCGCCAGCGCGCTGGCCTGAAACGCGCCGGTGGTGCTGTGGCGCGCGAAGTAGCGATGCAGGGCAAGGGCGATGGCGCGGTTCATCCAGAGTCCGACCTGCAAGGCCGCGACCACGAACCACAGGCTGCTGACGCGGGTCAGCCAGCGCTCCGGCAGGTCGAGGATGCCGACCCCGATCAGAATCGAAGCCAGCAGAAGCAGTGTGTGGCTGGTAGCGGAAAGGACATGGGCTGCAATCGAGCGCAGATGACCGTTGGTCGGGGTGGCTTTGGTTTCGATCCGCTTGAAGACGAAGCGAATCGCCAGTCTGGCCAGGGTGTAGCTCAGAGCGGTGACACACAAGGCGAATATCCAGTTCGCCAGCGTGATTCCCAAAACCCTGTAGTCCGTGAAAAATCCTACGAAATCCTCAGTCATGAAGCCCCCTTCAGGAGGCTGCGGCTCGACCCGACATTGCAGACGGGCCGCTCTCGCAGCCTGGTCAACTACTGCCGCCCCGCGCTGCGGACTGGAACGGCCTGTCCGGGTTTAGTCATTGCCTGTCCCGGTGCGTTCAAAGATTCGGGCCGGGTGGGCTGACACTTGCAACTCGGTGAGGTCAAAAAGGCAGCATCTGTCCAAGGAGTCCGAATGTCCGCTTCCGAATCTCTTCAGCCCACCGAACCCGAACTTGCCCAGCTGCGCCGTTTCAATCGCAGGCTCGCCTGGCTGCCGCGTTTCCGCATTCGCAACCGTCTGGCACCCCTCGCGATTCAGGGCCTGTTGCGCATCGGGCAGCTTGGCGCATCAGGCAAGCTGGCCCGACGCGGAGTGAATGCCGAGCGCAGGCAAGTCAGCGCTGGCGGGGTGCCGGTCTGGGTGCGGATCATCCGACCCAAGGTGAAACCGGTTGGCGTGGTACTGGACTTCCACGGGGGCGGGTGGGTGATCGGCAACGCGCAGATGAACGATGCCTTCAACATCGCGATGGTCGAGGAGTGCGGCCTGGCCGTGGTGTCCGTGGATTACCGGCTGGCGGTCTCGACGCCCCTGGAGGGATTGCTGGACGACTGCTTTGCCGCAGCCTGCTGGCTTTTGAATGAGGACTGCAAGAAATTCGCCGGGCTGCCGGTCATGGTGGTCGGCGAATCCGCCGGCGGGCATCTAGCGGCGGCGACGCTGTTGAAGCTCAAGACCCGACCCGCGATGTTCGACAGGATAAAAGGCGCGGTGCTGTACTACGGGGTTTATGACCTGACCGGCAGCGAGAGCGTGCGAACCGCCGGCCGGGACACCCTGGTGCTGGACGGCCCCGGAATGGTCGATGCCTTGCGTCTGCTCACGCCGGGCTTGAGCGATCAGGAACGTCGTCAGCCGCATCTGTCGCCGCTGTACGGTGACTTCGCGGATTTCCCGCCGGCGTTGCTGTTCGTTGGCGAGCTGGACCCGCTGCGTGACGACACCCTGGGCATCGCTGGGCGCTGGTCGAACGCGGAATTGCACGTGCTGCCCGAATCCCCGCATGGCTTTATCCACTTTCCCACGACCATGGCGCAGAAGGTCCTGGCCTTCAGCCGGACATGGATGAGCCGCCGACTGAGTGCGTCTTAGAGGACCTCTTAGCGCAAATATTTGATATGCGCGGCGATGCCCGACAGAATCGCGCCCCGATTCGGGCCGGTGATCAAGCCGGTCACAACGAGGGGTGGCAGTTGAACGAACAGACATTGTCCATGCGACTGGAGAGGGTGGCCGCGCAAGTGCCCGCAGGCGCTCACCTGGCGGATATCGGTTCCGACCATGCTTACCTGCCGGTGGCGCTGATGCGCCGGGGTATGATCGCTTCCGCCGTGGCGGGCGAGGTGGCCTTGACACCGTTCAATGCCGCCCTGCGTACCGTGCGGGAAAACGATTTGCAGGAGCAAATCACCGTGCGTCTCGCCAACGGCCTGGAAGCCCTGAAGCCGGACGACGGGATTACCGCCGTCAGCCTGTGCGGCATGGGCGGTGAAACGATCCGCGACATTCTGCACAGCGGCAAGGCGCGCCTGAACGGTCGGGAACAGCTGATCCTGCAACCCAACGGCGGCGAGCAGCCGCTGCGCCAGTGGCTGATGGACAATGACTACCGCATCCTTCACGAAGACGTCCTGCGGGAGAACCGTTTCGATTACGAAATCATCGTCGCCGAGCGTTCAGGCCCGGTGACCTACAGCGAGCAGGAGCTGTTCTTCGGACCCTTGCAGCTGCAGGCGCGCAGTCCGGCATTTCTGCGCAAGTGGGAGCGCGTACTGCGTCTCAGGCAGCGAACCCTGGAGCAGTTCGGCAAGGCGCGAAAGGCGGTGCCCGAAGACAAGCTGCGGGAAGTCACTTGCCACGTCCGCTGGATCGCCGACCTGCTCGAGTGAGTTGGCTGCGGCTCATCGCGTCTGGCACAGAGTAGGATGTGCGGGCAGCCGAGAACTATGTTCAGACCGATCACGCAGCCGCCCCCGGTCCATGACCGGGCCTTTGCGCGCTACTGGGGGAAGTGGTGTCACGGGAAGGCCGAATGGGGCTCCCGGGATCGACAGGGGCAGCGCATCATCCTGGTTTAGCCCGCCGGATGCAGCGGCGTGCCCGGTTGGATGGCGTGGGTAGGCTTGAATGGTGTCCTGAGCAGTGTCCGGATGGCCTGGCTGTAAGCATCGCGGCCCAGACGCATGCTGTTGTTGTGGGTGCCGCCCGGCACCAGCAGCAGGTTCTTGGGTTCCCTTGCAGCGGCGAACAACTCTTCGCTGAACCGCGCGGGTACATAGCGATCCTCGGTGCCATGGACGATCAGCACCGGCATGTTGATGTCGGCGATCTTGTCCAGCGAGTCGAACTTCTGCGACAGCAGCCAGCGCACAGGCAGCGATGTGTTGGCAAGAGCAGTGGCGACGTCGGCCAGATTGGTGAAGGTCGACTCGATGATCAGTCCACGAACCGGGGGCGGCGAGTCGGACCGCCCGGCGTCACGGCCCAGTTCGGCGGCAAGGTCCACGGCCACCGCGCCGCCCAGCGAGTGCCCGTAAATCAAGCGTCGTTGCGGGTCGGGTTGCAGCTGTACAAGGCGCTCCCAGGCGATACGCGCGTCTTCGTAGACAGTCGTTTCGGATGGCAATTGCCCCAGGCTCTGGCCGAAACCCCGGTAGTCGATGGCCAGGACGGAAAAACCCAGCGCCCGCAGTTGCTCGATGCGAAACAGCTGCCCGGTCAGGTTCCAGCGCGAGCCGTGCAGATACAACACAGCGGGCGCGTCCTTGTCAGGCGCGGGCCACCACCATGCATGGATGTTCTGGTTGGCACCGAATGCCGGCGCCTTGAGCTGCAGTTCCTGCACATCCCTGGGCAGGCCGCTGTACCAGCTGGCGGTGCCGGGCTCGATACGGAACACCAGTTCCCGCTCCTTGTGTTGCAGCACCGCGCAGCCGACCGGCAGACCCACGATCACCGCGACCATGCACGCCCAGGTGAAGCGCCGCGCCTTCAGGCCAGCCAGAGTGAATATCCGCATGTAGGAATAGTCCAGTCAGCAAAATGTCATAAATGCCGATTCTGCCGCGTGCCGGCAAGGCTACGCGCGATAGATCGGTTACAGGATATTGCTCCGCTTGCAGCTAGCGCCGAAAATGCTCGCCTGCCAGGCGTCCGACAATATCGACCGCGTCACTGACCTCACCGGGCGTGCCGATCAGCTGAATCTCATGCAACCCCAAAGGCGAAAAGCCCTCTTCAGCACTCAATACCCGCATTCGCGGGCCTAGCCGAAAACGATCGATAATGCCCACCGCCAGTCCGGCGCTGACCGCGGTTTCCAGCGCCGTCATGCTCGCGCTCATCAACACGGTGCGCCAGCGCTTGCCCTGTTGCGCTAGCATGTCCAGCGCCGCAGCGCGATAGGGGCAACCTTCAGCGTGCAAGGCCAATGGCACCGGCTTTTCTCGATCCATTCTGAAGTCTTCGCTGGCCGCCCAGACCGGCTCGGTGGTTCCGAAGCGCTGCAGGGGCGTCGTGGGCGCGGCATCTTCGGACAAGGGCTGCGCCACCACGGCCAGATCCAGCTGGCCGCTGTCCAGCCGGGCCCTGAGCTTGCCGCTGGTGCCGGCCTGGATCTCCAGTTCGATATCCGGATAACCGGCAGCGAGATGCGCGAGCAGACCTTGCAGCAGGCGCTCGGCGTACTCGTCCGAAATCCCCAGCCTCACGCGTCCGCGGATTCCAGCCTGGGAATAGCTGGCAAGCATGCGGTCGTGGACGCGCAGCAACTCGGTGCTCTGCAACGCGAAGCGCCTGCCGAGCGGCGTCAGAATGACCTGCTGATTATCGCGGTCCAGCAGGCGCCCGCCCACCAGATTTTCCAGGCGTTTGATGTGGACGCTCACCGCTGACGGGCTGCGATTCAGGTAGCTGGCGGCTGCCAGGAACTGCTCGAAGCGGACCACAGCCTGAAAGGTGCGCAGCAGATCGATTTCAAACGTGTGATGGCTGGTTGAAGAAATGTGCATGACTCATGCCGATAGTTTCGTTTGATTGATTTACCTGTGCCTTCATACCATCGAGTCAGACCTGATAACAGGAGGCACGCATGGATAATCGACAAACGGAAGCATCACGCCCCGGACTGATTGCCGGCGTCCTGTTGGGAGCTCTGGCGATCAGCTGGAGTTCCGGTTTCATTGGCTACCGCTATGCGGCGGAACACAGCGGGGTCATGCTCGCCAGTTTCTGGCGGTTCGTCCTGGCGGCCACTGTGCTGGCGCCGTGGGGCGTGGCTGCGGTTCGTCGACTGGGTTTCAAACGCACGATGGGGCAGGCGCTGCTCGGCCAGTTCGCCATTACCGGATTTCTCGCGCCCATCGCCAAGGCCATCGAATGGGGTCTGGCCCCGAGCGCCGCCGCTCTGGTCTCCAATCTGCTGCCGGTGGCGATCGTTTCCCTTGCCGTATTCGTTCCGGGCCAGCGCATTCGCCGGGCGCAGCTGACAGGCCTGACCGTGTGCGTGGCTGGAATGCTGGTCACCGGGTTCGCCGACGTGCAAGGGCAGACCGGAGCATACTGGCTGTTGTTGCTGCCGGTGGCCAGCGTGCTGTTTCTAGCCTTGTCGAGCGCTTGCCAACAGCGATTTGGCGGCGGTGAGGTACCCCCCATGGGCGGTTTGTTCATCCAGATCTGCGCGACGCTGCCAGTCTTCGCCTTGCTGGCGTGGCAGGAAGGCTCCTTGATGCCACCCCTCGATCCGCCGTTCCTGACAGGCATAGGCTGGCTTGCGCTATTTTCCACGTTGGGCGGATATGGCTTCTACTGGCTATGCCTGCAACGCTATTCGATGCAGGCGGTCAGCGCCGCACTGTTTCTCGTGCCTTCGATCACCCTGCTATGGGCAGCCGCAAGCTTCGATGCGCCGGTGAGCCGCTGGGCAATCGTCGGGAACGCTGTCACGGTGATGGGGGTGTGGCTGTTCGGCAGGGACACACTGGCGAAGTCGCCTACTCCAGTGGAGCAAGCGACCTCCAGACCCGACCTCAGTGCATGAACAGGGCAATCAGGATGATGATCGGGATGGGTATGCCGAGCATCCATAACAATATCGAGCGCATGGGTGACCTCCGGATTCAGCGAGCAGTACGAGCGGTGGTGTAAACAGGACTGGTCACCGAAGCATCGCGCCGGCGACCGCCGTAAATCGCAGCCAGGCTGGCGAAGAAAGCGCCGAAGAGCAAGGTCACGAACGTCCACAAGGCAGTGCCTGCCGCAACGGTGGCTGCGGTATCGGCTGCCTGTTTGGCTGCATTCTTGGCATCCTCGACGGATTTCAGCGCCTGACCGTAGACCTGATCGACTCGACGCTCGGCGTCAGCCTGACTCAGATTGGTACGTTGCGCGACCAGTCTCGCCAGATAGCTGCGGTCCTCCGGGCTGATCTGTCCGTTGTTGTCCAGCGTACGGCTGAAGATGCGCAGCACGACCTGATGGGCGGCGTCGTCATCCACTGAAGCGGGATCATCGGTACGAAACAGGCTGTCGACGAAATACGAATAGTCCTGACCGCTGACGTTCTCCGCCGCGCCGCCAGCCGCTTGCATCGCACCGCTCGCCACGCCCGATGCCATGTTGGCACCCGCCTGAACACCGGTGCCGACGGCGCTTGCCGCCGAACCGACGATCAGCGTGGCGGCCAGCAGCGTTGCGACCGCCCAGGCCAGGAAACCATGCGCCGTATCGCGGAAATACACTTCGTCATCGTGAACGTTGACCCATTTCACCCGCAACCTGCCGGCCAGATAGCCGCCCATCCCGGACGATACGATCTGCACGATCACCAGCCAAATGACGGTCGAGATCCCCAGGGTCTGGGCGCTGGCACCCTCGTCGGGCCAGGGTGAAACCGCGGAGAAGCCAAGCCCGAGTCCCAGCATCAGCAGCAGCATCGACATGATCGCGGCGGCCGCCGCTCCGGCAAAGATTGCGCCCCAGGAAACCCCCGAGACATTACCACCATGCTGTTCGGCACCGACATAGGTGTCATTGGGAGAAACCATATGCGTTCACTCCTTGCGGATTAAAGTCGACGCCGCGCAGCCGCTTTCGCTCGTTTTCACGACGCTTGTTGTCATGGCTCGTGAAGCAATGCCGCACCCTTAAAGGCTCAGAGTTCAATGAGTTGCGACATATGATTCAAGCGTAGCTTCAATATTGTGATCGCCTAGTTCCGTTTGTTATCAGCACTGATTTCCTTACGTCCTTTGCTTACAAACAGCACGGCCCGGGCTTGATCTGCAGAGCACAAACAGTGCGAACTTTGCGGCTTCGCTTATAGTCTGTATCGCTGCTTCTTCAATTTCTTCAAAAGGTTACCGCTCAATGTTTTTACATCGCCCCCTGGAAGAAAAAGACATTCCTGTCGTCTGTGGACTGCCGCAAAATGCCGACGAACTGTTCTACATGTTTCCCAGAGCGGTTTACCCTTTCACGCCGTCTCAGCTGCGAGACGCACTGGAATCGCGTTACGACTCCACGGTGATAGAGATGAACGGCGAGGTTGTGGGCTATGCCAATTTCTCTCGCTGCGAATTTCGCGGACGTTGCGCGCTGGGCAACGTGATCATTGCACCACACGCCCGATCCCGAGGGGTAGGGCGCTACATGATCAGCTGCATGATGGACATCGCCTTCGACAAGCATGAAGCCAAGGAGCTGACGGCTTCCTGTTACAACCACAATGTGCCGGGGTTGCTGTTTTACCCGCGCATGGGCTTCAAGCCGTATCTGATAGAAGAACGTCGCGACAAGCAAGGTGCCCGGGTCGCCGTCATCCATCTGCGTCTGCCGCGCTCCGCGGATTGATAGACCAGACGGTACTCCTCCCTTTCCCGATAAACACTTCAGGCTGCCGTCGGAGTGTTCCATCGCTTGAACATCCGTGTATCGACACATGAGCGAAAGACGTTTGCCGTTCGCAGACATGGCAAATGGGCGACCGTTCGTCCGGCTTTTGCCGCTGCCTGCAGAAAGCGGCAAGCAACAAAAGCGGAATGTTAAGCCAAAGTTACTCTAAAGCATTCGGTTGAATCGTTTTTTCGACGGAGAAGGCTGTAGTGCCATAGATTGATACAAATCAACAGTCCTTGTCACTCACGTTGCTCGGCCACTAAGGCTACGGTATAAAACGCGAGACGGACCAAGTAAGTGGCGACAATTAATTGGCGGGCAATGGTATGCCTCGTTTCAATTGTTTTAACTGACAACCGTTGAAAACTGCCAGCGTCTGGCAGCGCTTACACAATTATTATGGAGATATGGATATGCTCGCTAGTGGACTGTCTACCCTGGAGCTGCGAAGCATCGTCGAAGGTGCTTTCCTGCCGATGCGCTGTACCTGCACCGTGGCTCCCGATCACTCGATGACCGTGCAGATCGTCGACCCCGCTTCCAGCCGCGTTGATCTTCTGGTAACCGGCATATCGCTGGACCGGATCAAGAGCAGCCGTGACATTTCGAACCTGGTTGCCGAGCTTCGTGACGAGCTGGCCCATGGTGCGCCCTTGTCTGCGCACTCGTTATATCGCACGGCCTGAAGGGTCGCCTGACGCGCGGGATCGTTATTGACATCGCTTGTTCGAATAAACCCCGGTCATGGTTTGCCGGGGTTTTTGTTTCCGCGAACCGCAAGGCTTTCGGTCATTCAGGACAACGACCGCGAACGCTCAGCCAGTCAAACGGCTGACGCTGGTAATCCGCTGAAGTCTTGCGCGGCGGAGGAAAATTAAATGGTCGTGAAGGACTACCGGCCACCTGTGCCGTCCGGGCAGCGAACAAGAATTTCTATAACTTTAAACCAATGAAATCAATCGGTTGAAGCGGGCTTTCCAGCACGATCTGTCTTTCGGTGACTCGTTTGACACTTTCGGGTTTCTTTGCAAGTATCAAGTCATTCCTCTGCCGGGATTTTTCTCCTGGCCTATCTCCGTAAAGCCTGGCGCAGACGTCTTCGACGTGGCGGTAGCGTGGCCGACAGGTCCCTTGATCCAGCCGGACATAATTATCCATTCTCCCGTACGGCTAAGGATCAACATAACTTATTTCCTTCAGTGAATAACTGACGACGTTAGTTGTTTCAAGTGTGCATGAACGCTGGTTCGTGGTGATGACCAGGCTGTCGATGACCAGAACTTCTGGCGTGCACCCATGCATTGATATGACAGGGAGCATCATGATGTTTGAAGATCATTTGGAAACTGAATGCGGGTGTGTCGTCGGCGGTGCAGGCATTGCCGGCATGGGCTTTCTTTTCAACGCGCTCAAGAGCGGCACCCTGGCCGAGCTGGCAAGCGACGGGCTGATCGTGGTCGATGCCAGCGACAGGCCGGGCACGGGAACGCTGGGCGAATACCGTATTACCGCCAACTCGGTGGGCGACGTCTTCATTGACTGTCTGCGCAGCCCGGCATTGCGCGAAATCTTCGAGCCGCTGGAATACTCTCCGGCATACTGGCGCATTCGCGGTCAGGCCCAGAGTGCGCCGCCGCTGGTGGACGTAGGAGTGCTGATGGCCGAGGCGTCCCGCCTGGTGCTCGATCATATCGTTCGTCAATACGGCGTGAAGATCTGGCGCAGCACGACGATCACTGAAGTGATCTGCGACGATGACGATTTCTGCGTGCGGGTGGAAACCGAGGGCTGCGCCCGGGCAATCCGCTGCCAGGCGCTGGTGCTCAATCTGGGCGGTCGCCAGGACCCTCAGCATCTGATCGATAACCTTGCCGCGCAACAGTTGCCACTCAGTCAGGCGGCCAATATCCAGAGCGCTGACCGGTTGCTGCGCATGAATGCCGTGCAGCTTCGCGAAGTCTTCGCGACCGCACTGGCGTCCGATGGCAGGATCAGCGTGGTCGGCGGTTCCCATAGCGCTTTTTCCACCTTGGAAAACCTTGCCGATGCACTGGAATTCGCGGGCCTGCGGGAACTGACCCTGATTCATCGCTCGCCGATCCGCCTGTTCTACGAAGATGCCGAGCAGGCTGCTGCCGCAGGCTACAGTTATGATCTCTTGCGCGACGTCTGCCCTGTGTCCGGTCGAATCAATCGCTCCGGCGGTTTGCGTTACCGGGCGCTGGACATCGGCCGGGAAGCCTTGAGCAGTGGTCGTATCGGCAAGACCGGCGTGCGCGTCCAGATGCTGCAGACAGAGGGCGGCAAGCCCGGTGAGTTCGAGATGGCGCGCGCAGCGCTGGCCGAGTCGAGCGTGGTGGTGCAGTGCACCGGCTACCAGCCTCGCTTGCCGGTGCTGACTCATGGGGACGGGCGTCCCATCGTGTTGCTCGAGTCCAAGGGCGGGCTGGACTCGGATGCCTGCGGATGCCCGATCGACCGGACCGGTCGTCGTATGCACGGGCTGCACCTGTTCGGACTGGGCGCCGGACTGGGCGTGGACCCGCTGCTGGGCAGCGAGCCATCGTTCGACGGTCGGATCTACGGCGTATGGCAGTTCCATCACGATGCGAGCCGGGTGGTCATCGACGCCGTAGTGGCAAGACTTGCCCGTAAAGTCACGATGCTCGACACCGCTCGTCTTCTGCCCACACCGGCCCTGCATGTCGAGGCCCGCTATTCGGCCTGATGGCCGCAGGCTCTGTGGTCGGCTGCTCGTTGAGCAGTTGTGAAAGTTCTTCTACGCTCGCCAGTGACACCTTGAGTCCGCACAGGAGATCGACCATGCGCATCCTTATCGTGGGGGCCGGGGCGACCGGCGGCTATTTCGGTGGGCGGCTGCTTGAAGCGGGGCGGGCGGTCACCTTCCTGGTCAGACCCGCAAGAGCCGAAGAACTCGAACGGGACGGGCTGGTGGTGCGCAGCCCGCTGGGTAATTTCCAGTACCCGTCGCCGCCCTTGCTGGTGGAACACCAGCTGGACGAGACGTACGATCTGATTCTGCTCAGTTGCAAGGCTTATGACCTGGAAGCCGCCATGGAGTCGTTCGCCCAGGCTGTCGGTCCCGGGACATCCATTCTGCCGTTGCTCAACGGCATGGCTCATCTGGATCGACTGACCGACACGTTCGGCGCCGACGCGGTGCTGGGCGGCCAGTGCATGATTTCCCTGGACCGCGATTCGACGGGCGCGATTCTGCACCTGAACGAGGCCAACCAGCTGTCCTTCGGAGAGCTGAGCGGTGGTCTGACACCGCGGATTCTGCGTGTCGCCGAAGCCTTGGCGGACGCGGGCTTCGAAGCCAATCTCAGCCAGCATATCGTTCAGGATATGTGGGACAAATGGTGTTTCATCGCCACGGGTGCGGGTGTGACGGGAGCGATGCGCGGAACAGTCGGCGATGTGCTTGAGGCTGGCGGCGAGTGGCTGATTGACAGCCTCATGAGTGAATGCCTGCTGATTGCTACGGCGGCGGGCTTTGCGCCCAGCGAAGCGACTCGCCAGCGCTACCTGAAGATCCTCACCGAGCCTCGCTCCAGGCTGACAGCGTCCATGCTCAGAGATATCGAACGCGACATGGGCACCGAGGTCGAACAGATTCTGGGCGACCTTTCAGCCAGGCGTGATGCGTTGGGCGTCGTAGTGCCGCAGCCGTCGATCCTGGACATCGCCTGCGTTCATCTGAGGACGTACGAAGCGCGCCGCCGGCGCGAGCAGTAAGGGGTTATCCCGCCCACCTTGTGTATCGAGCAGTCATACAGGAGATACAAGTCATGCCAGTCAAACACGATTTGTTCGCGGATTTGAAAATGACCAGGGACGAGGTCGCGCGGCGCAGCAAGAGCGATGCAAAACTCCAGCAGCTGCTCAGCGACTACGATGAGGCTGACTCGCAGGTACTCGATGCTGAAAAGGGTTTGTCCGGCGGAGCGGGGGACGATCAGCTCAAAAAGCTCAAGGAACGGCGTCTGTTGGTGAAGGACAAGATCGTCCAGCGCTTGTCGATGCCGCAGTGATCGATCATGAAAAACGGCCCTATCAAGTGCCGTTTTTCATGGCTATGTCTTAAATGGCACCCGGGTCCGGATCGGTCGTCGGACCCATGTTCAGCCGGGAGAGCTTATCCTCGGCGAGATCGACCAGATCTCTTTCCCGGTTAGTGGCGGGCAACACCGCGCCGATGGCGGCACCCAGAGCCAGCCCCACGACCGCGAGCATCACCGGGTCCTGGGGCAGGATGCTGGCAAAGTCGGGTCGATTCTGCCGTTGCGTGACCGCCGACGAAACGCTGCCGGTGGAGGCCCCGTTCTTCATGCGTTCGGCGGTTTGCTGGATTCGCTCCCTGGCCGAGCCGGAGCCGCCCGGTGCACCACCTCCGGCAGCCGATGCCGATGACGAGCGAATCGCGCCGATCAGGCCCAGTCCACCTACCGTGGCCAGAACCGCCGCTATCGGATTGGCCTTGGCACCATTGCCGAGAGTGTGCAGAAGCTCGTTGCGGTGCTCGCTTGCGTAACCCAGCGCCCGATCCATCATCCCGCCCAGGCTGGAGTGTTGCTGATCATGATTCGGGTTCTCGCGTTGCGACGGGTCGTCGGCGGTACGCTCGAAATGCTCCGGTGTATCAAAACTGCTGTCGATGCTCATGACACTGTGCTCCGGATCGAATCCTTGTCTTCACGCGCTATGCGGACAAGATGCTCGCGCGTGTCCATCACCTGTTCGCTCCAGGCCCGCTCGAACCGGAGCGGCTGCCGGGCAGACCATCGTCCAGATCACCGAAACGGTGACTGCCACTCGGCTTGTCCGGGATGCCAGTGCCAGGACGCGCACTGTGCATGACGTCGTTATCGTGCGGATGTGTGGCAAACATCTCCTCGGCCGCCAGCGTGGCGGGGTTCACGGATTCGTGAGGCGGATGGATATTGGTGTCCAGCGTCAGATCGGAAACCGAATTCCCGCGCGCCGGACCGGTCGACGAAGGGGTGGATGCCTTGAGCAGCCGCGACAGCCCCAGGCCCAGCACGATACTGCCTGCCAGGAACAGCAGCGGATTATCCCGTGCCAACCGCCCGGCCTCGTGAAGCAACTGTTCCGCATTCTTGTTGCGCAGATTGTCCGCGAGGCCCGTCATCTGCTGGGCGACGTCGCCCACGTAACGCGACAGTCCCAGCGAGTCCTGATCCTGCATGTGCTGCGCCGCCGTCTGCGCGTTCTGCGCCAGATGTTCGAGCTGGTCGGCGGCACTGTCCTTGTAATGGTCAAGCCGGGCGCCGGCCTGTTCCTTGACAGTGTCGACCGCGCCGGAAAAATCCTCTTTCAGCGTTTGACGCAGGTCCGAGCCAGGCTGGTCGCTGCCAGAGCCCGATTCTTGGTTGGTGCTAGTCATCATGGGTCACCCTTGGATTGCTACCGGAAGATTGGCCGGCTCACTGCGCACAACGGGCTGGCATCGATGTTCAGGCTTACTTGCGATGGACCGGCGAATTTCAAGCGACGTTCCGGGCGAGTGACAAGTGGTAGGCGGCGCCGCGCAGCAGTTTCTCCCTGATCTGTAGGAGCCAGCTTGCTGGCGATCTGCCGCGTAGCGGCAGCGTCACTGACGGCTCGAATATCAGGGCACCGCGTCACCGTTTATCGCCAGCGAGCTGGCTCCTACACCGGTCGCGCAGACGCCGCCGAACGCGACGTTGGCGCAGGCCATGGATGGCCGTTCGGCGCGGCCCCCGGAGCAACGCCGGAGGGAGGGAACCCCGCAGGGGCCCAGCCCGGAGCAATGGCTTTGGTCACTTTCCCCGAAAGGAAAGTGACCCGGCCGTAAGCGCCGGAACCGGGAGGTCCAGCACACGCGGTAATGGATATGCCCGCAGCCGGCAGTGCCACCGCAGAAAAGCCGTCGCGAGCAAGCTCCCTCCCACAACAAGCGCATTTTATAGGCCATGCAAAACAACAAGATAAATTTTGTTTGATGAGAGCCGGCATGCTGTGGCGGCATTCCGGCGATTGCCGAATAGGACTTTAATTCAGGCAAATCCGTCTTCACCAGCTAGACGCATCGCCGCCCGCTGGCTCCTACGCAATTTACATATGACTGCGAATAAAAAACGGCGCCATCTGGGCGCCGTAGGGTCGACCTGCCCAGCGGGTGCGGGCAGGTCGGCATCGAATGAGGGGCGGGGCGGGGTTGACCGGGTCCCTGAGAAACTATTGTTGCTCTTGCTGCGGAGCGAGTTCCGCCTGAATACGTTTGTAGATTTCTTCGCGATGTACGGAGACATTTTTCGGCGCATTGATACCTAGCCGGACTTGGAGTCCCTGAACGCCAAGAATCGTTACGGTGATCTCGTCACCAATATTTATGCTTTCGCCTACTTTGCGAGTGAGTATCAACATAATCTTTTCCTTGATGGCCTCTTGTAACGCCTCTTCAAGAGGCTGGCGTTTGCCTTTGCTTGGTGATTGTTGCCGAGTACATCCAAAAGCATCCGTCATAGGACGTCGCGTGATTGAAATTAATTCCCTCGGGTCATTTTCCTGTCATCGAGATTTGCATCAGCGAACCGACGGGGGCGCCAATTCTGCCCGTTTCGACAAGGAATTGCCCGTATTTACTGGTGAAAGGTAAAAAGTAACGTGAATAGCCATGCACCTCCGCAGCGCCCTCGGGTTGCAGGGCAAGCGCGTTGATTACACCCGACTGGCATGGTTAAGCGTAGGCACAAGTATGAAACATTGCCTGAGCATTCCGAGAAAACGCTGCGAATGGTCTCGCCTATCGGTAGGAAAAGGCTTCAGATAAGGAGGAAACCATTGCGAGCGGTCTTGGGCCAGACTGTCTTTCAAGACTCCGGGGCGAACCGTTGCGGCTCGCCCCGGAACCTGTCACACGACCAGCGACAGCAGCAGAATGAAAACGAGGCCAACCACGGACAGGATGGTTTCCATCACGGTCCAGGTCTTGAAGGTCTCGGTAACCGTCATGTTGAAGTACTGCTTGACCAGCCAGAAACCGGCGTCGTTCACGTGCGAAAGGATGACCGAACCGGCGCCTGCGGCCAGTACCAGCAGTTCGCGGTTGACGCCCGGAATCAGACCGACCACCGGCGCTACGATGCCCGCTCCGGTGATGGTCGCGATGGTGGCCGAGCCCGTGGCCACGCGGATCACCGCTGCGACCAGCCACGCCAGAAAGATCGGGTTGACCTGAGCCTGAACCGCCATGTGGCCGATCACGTCACCAACGCCGCTAGCGACCAGCATTTGTTTGAAGCCGCCACCGGCGCCTACGATCAGCACGATCGCAGCGACGGGCGCCAGGCTCTGGTCCAGCAGCTTCATGATCCGCGCCCGGTCGAAGCCGCGCGCAGCGCCGAAGGTGTAGAACGCCAGCAACAGAGCGGCGAGCAGGGCGGTGATCGGGTGACCGATCAGGTCCATCCAGATACGGAAGATGTGGTTTTCAGGCAAGACCACGTCGGCGAAGGTCTTGAGCAGCATCAGGAACACCGGCAGCAGGATGGTCACCAGGGTGATGCCGAAGCTTGGCAGGTTTTCCGTGCTCGATTCCTTGGCGATCTGGTCCATCAGTTCCTGAGACGGGGTGCCCGGAATGTGCCGGGAAATCCAGGTACTGAAGATGGGACCGGCAATCACGGCCGTCGGCAACGCGACGATCAGGCCGTAGAAGATGGTCTTGCCGATGTCGGCGCCGAAGATGCCGATCGCCAGCAACGGCCCCGGGTGCGGTGGCACCAGACCGTGAACGGCGGACAGGCCGGCCAGCAGCGGAATGCCGATCTTGACGATCGAGATGCCGGTGCGACGTGCCACGATGAACACCAGCGGGATCAGCAGTACAAAACCGATCTCGAAGAACAGCGGGATGCCGACCAGGAACGCCGAGAACATCATGGCCCAGTGCACTTTCTGCTTGCCGAAGACGCGGATCAGGGTCTGCGCGATCTGGTCGGCGCCTCCGGAATCGGCCATCAGTTTGCCGAGCATGGTGCCCAGACCCAGGATGATGCCGACGAAGCCGAGCACGCCGCCGAAGCCGTCCTGGAACGATTTCATGACTTTTTCCACCGGCATGCCGGAGGTCAGGCCGAGGAAGCCGGCAGCCAGGGTCAGGGCAACGAAAGGGTGGACCTTGAATTGGGTGATCAGCAGCACAAGACCGATGATGGTCACCAGGGCATCGATCAGTAGAAACGTCTCGTGGGTCATACCGAACATGAGGAGGATTCTCCGGTTATCGTTATTTTGGGAGTAGCGTCAGGCGCTGCGGACGAGACAGCGCTGTCTTTCGCACTCACGCCTTCAGACGGCACGCGACGCAGTCCACCAGCCGGCGGCTTGCTTGCCGATGGCGTCGATGGGCTGGGTGGCGTCCACCACAAGGGTCCGGTCTTCGCCATAAGGCGGTTCGAGGGTCGCGAACTGGCTGTCCACCAGGCTGGCCGGCATGAAATGCCCGGGCCGATGGGCACAGCGTTCAGTGGCCATTTCCTTGCTCAGCTCCAGGAATACGAAGCCAAGGCCGGGCACTGCTTCACGCAGGCGCTCACGGTATTTGAGCTTGAGCGCCGAGCAGGTCAGGACCGGTCGCTCGCCGCCGCGCACCGCGGCGGCCATCTCTTCGCCCAGGCGGGTCAGCCAGCCGGCGCGATCCTCGTCATCGAGAGGAATGCCGGCGCTCATCTTGTCGATGTTCGCCTGGGGGTGGAACGCGTCGCCTTCGATCAGGCGGCCGCCGCTGTTGAGGGCGATTTCGGCTCCGATGACGCTTTTGCCGCAGCCGGCGACGCCCATCACCACGACGGCGGTGATAGCAGAATTAGCAGTTGTCACAATGTAGGTACCTCGTCTGGAGACAGCGCTGTCTCTGACCGGTGGACAGAGTGCCCAGCCTCGGCCGTCCCAGGTCTTGTCGTTTTTTTGAATTCTGCGTGATCCATCGCAAGCGGCTCTCCGTGCTTGATGGTGCCAGCGATAGGCATTGTCACGGTCCCTGAGACAGCGCTACCTTAGGGGGCAGGTGACATCTTTGGCAACCCTTATGTTAGTTGGCAACGCATGATTCGCATTGGTTCCCGTTCCACCGGCCGTCCGACCCTCAACGAGGTGGCGCGAATGGCTGCCGTTTCACCCATCACAGCCTCACGGGCACTGCGCGGAGTCCCCACCGTCGCACCGGACCTGGTCGAGAAAGTCCGTGCTGCCGCGCTTGCGCTGGGTTACGTCGCCAACCCCGCGGCGCGCGCTCTCGCTTCATCCTGCAGCCAGACGGTGGTGGTGCTGGTGCCATCGCTTTCCAACCAGCTGTTCATCGAAACCCTGGAAGCCATTCAGGATGTGCTCAGCGTCCGCGGTCTGGACGTGGTCATCGGCAATTACCACTATTCGCCGCAGGAAGAGGAAAAACTGCTGCGCAACCATCTGGTGAATCGCCCGCGCGGCATTCTGCTCACCGGGTTCGACCGGACTCCGGCGTCGCGGCAGATGCTTGAGGCCAGTGGCGTCCCCTGCGTGCACATGATGGAAATCGACACCGGGCAGGGCGAATACTGTGTCGGTTTTTCCCAGCAGCAGGCCGGGGCCGCTGCCGCGCGGCATCTGCTGGGTCGCGGTTGCCGACGCCTGGCCTACATGGCCGCCCAGCTCGATCCCCGGGTGCTGCAACGCGGTGCCGGGTTCCGTCAGGAGCTGGAACAGGCGGGATACTTCGATCCTGCCTTGCAGATCAGTACGGCGCAGCCGTCGTCCATTGGCCTTGGAGGCGAGCTTTTCGCTCGCTTGCTGAACGAGCATGCCGATGTCGACGGAATATTTTTCTGCAACGACGACCTGGCCCAGGGAGCCGCGCTGGAAGCCCTGCGCCTGGGCATTCGCATTCCCGAGCAAGTGGCCCTGGTGGGGTTCAATGATTTGCCGGGCTCGGCCCACATGGTGCCGAGGCTGACGTCGATTCGAACGCCGCGTCAGGAGGTCGGGCAGCGCGCCGCCCATCTGCTGCTGGGCCTGCTCGAAGGTGTCAGCCAGCAGCCTCGGATCGACCTGGGCTTCGAGCTGGTGGTTCGCGAAAGCAGCTGATCGATCATTCGCCACTGACCAACGGCGCAAGCCGGCGCTCATGTCTCGTGGACGGGTCTGGCCCGGCGCGGGCGCTGATTACGGCAGGCCGGCTGCGCGATTTTTCCGCCCGGTGCGGCCCTCTGGACTGTCATTTCTGACAGTACCCAAGCCCTGCGGTTGAGTATTCAATGAAGCCATATCTGGATCCGATCGGCGTACCCGCATTACCCGCATCGATTATTGATGGGGACTGATTTTCTTCTTCCCCATTGTCGCGGTCTTGCCCAAGACCTATTCATTGGTGAGTGAAATGCACAAGAGAGCCTCGCAGCACCTTAGCGCCTCTGCCACGTCGTCCGGTTCGGTCGAAACCAGGACTCCCCTCGATACCGCGTGGCTCGTAGGCGTGGTACCCCTCCCGTTCGTTCCCGCCGCCATTGTCCTGAGTCGGGACGAGCAGTCGCTGTATGTTGCCCATGCCGACGGGCGCGCTGTCAGCATCATCGATATCCCGTCCAGCACCGTCTCGCTGCAATTGCGTGATTGCGCGGCCGGACGAATCGCCCTCAGCCCCGATGGGACACTGCTCTATACCATTGGCAGGAAACACTGCTATGTGATCGACACCACGACCCATGAAGTGATCGACACCATCCCGTCGCGGGGCGTCAATCGCATCGTCTGCAGCCCCAACGGTCGTTTTGTGAGCCTGTCGTTCAGCGACTCGCCGGATGGAATCGTTCGTTTCGTGGACCGCTATGACTACGCCAGCGAAACCGATTTCGACCTGGGAGCCCTTGCCGAAACGAGCCATGTGCTCGCGGTCAGCCCCGATAGCCGGCGGATCTATGCCACGGTATCAGGCGCCGAAGAATGCCGGATCGTTTCGGTGATCGACACCGCCGACTACTCGCAGGTCGACATTCCCGGATTTCTCGACCCGCAGTCGCTGGTGCCGAGTCCCGACGGATATTTCCTCTACGCGGGCGGGCGCAACGGCGTGTATGTGGCCGATGCGATCACCCATTCGGTATTGTGCGTGGTCGAGATCGGCATGCCCGGTTATGGGGTCGAAGTGGTCGGCATCACCCCCGATGGCCACCATGTCTATGCCGTACATGGTTGCGAAGGCGACTTGTACCGTATTGACACCTATGACCGCAAAGCGACCTGCGTGGCTTCGCTGCCAGCTGCGTCGGGATCGGTGATGAGCGCCGATGGCACGCGTCTATATACGAGCCATTCCGACCTGCAATGGATCTCACTGTATGCGCTGTGAAACGGGCGTAAACGTCCTTTCGTCTGTGGTCGTTGATGAAGGGCTCCTGTCAGCCGGATCGTCTGTAGCCGACGCAGGCTGGAACCCTTCACAGCGAGAACGCCGGGCTGAGCTCAGTCGGCGTTCAATGCCGCCACCCCGGCCTTGGCGACCTGGGCGTCCTGATCGGCCTTGACACCCGATACGCCTACCGCGCCAATGACCTGGCCGTCGACGATCACCGGCACGCCGCCTTCCAGCGATGTCAGCAGAGGCGCGCTGAGGAAGGCCGTGCGGCCACCGTTGACCATTTCCTCGTAGCCTTTGGATTCGCGACGACCCAGCGCCGATGTGCGGGCCTTTTCGATGGAAATGTAGCTGCTGATCGCTCCGGCATCGTCCAGACGCTCGAACGCCAGCAGGTGTCCGCCGTCATCGACGATGGCGATGGAAACCGCCCAGCCCTGGCTGGTCGCTTCCTGGCGCGCGGCGTCGAGCATGCGGCCGACTTCGGTCTGGGTCAGGACAGCTTTGATCTTCATGAGGGACTCCGTAGGGTTGAAGGATTCTGATGTTCCGGGCCGGACGCGGGCAGGGCCTGATCGACCAGCTCGATCCAGTGTCGCACAGGGGTCCTGTTCGCGCCCGCCAGATGGCTCTGACAGCCGATGTTGGCGGTAGCGATGACTTCTGGCCGGCCGCTTTCGAGTGCGTTCATCCGGTTATCACGCAATTGGCGGGCCAGCTCCGGCTGAGTGATGGAGTAGGTCCCGGCCGAACCGCAACACAAGTGGCCGTCCGGCACCGGCGCAAGGTTGAAGCCCAGGCGTGTCAGGACGCGCTCGACTTCGCCGCCGAGCTTCTGCGCGTGCTGCAGGGTGCAAGGGCAGTGAAACGCCAGTCGCGTGTCGACCCGCAGGCCCAGCTTTTCCAGCGGCTCGTCGCGAATGACTTCGACCAGATCCCTGGCATGGGCGCTGACCTGCGCGGCTTTCTGTGCATAGTCCGGATCGTCGCGCAGCAGGTGGCCGTAATCCTTGATGAATGCACCGCAGCCGCTGGCGGTCTGGATGATGGCCTGCGCACCGTTTTGCAGCATCGGCCACCAGGCATCGATGTTTCGACGAGCCCGTTCGAGCCCTGCGTCCTGAGCGTTGAGGTGGTAGTCGACGGCGCCGCAGCACGCGGCTTGCGGTACCGGATCGATGCTGATTCCGAGGCGATCCAGCACCCGTGCGGTTGCCGCGTTGGTGTTGGGGGACAATCCGGGCTGGACGCAGCCTTCGAGCATCAGCATCCGGCGTTCATGGCGCACAGCCGGGCGCGTGCCGGGATCGGCGATGGTTCCTGGCAGCTTGTTTTTCAGTCCGCCGGGCAGCAAGGGACGAAACGTGTTGCCCAGGCGGGTCAGCGACTTGAACAGCCCGGCGTCGGGCACTACCTGACGCAGGCCGTGGCGCAACATGCGCTGATGCAGCGGGCGGGGCACGGCGGCGTCGACGACCCCGCGCCCGATGTCCAGCAGGTTGTGGTAGTCGACGCCGGAAGGGCAGGTGGTTTCGCAGTTGCGACAGCTCAAACAGCGGTCCAGATGCAGCTGGGTCTTTTCCGTGGGCGGATTGCCTTCCAGCACCTGCTTGATCAGGTAGATGCGACCGCGCGGGCCGTCCAGTTCGTCGCCCAGCAGCTGGTAGGTCGGACAGGTCGCATTGCAGAACCCGCAATGCACGCAAGTGCGCAGAATGCGCTCGGCTTCTTCAGCGCGCTGCAGGTGCCTGGCCTGTTCACTCAAATGGGTCTGCATGATCAGAGCTCCGCGTACATTCGGCCGGGGTTGAAGATGCCCAGCGGGTCCAGGCGCGCCTTGAGTTGCTGGTGATAACGCATCAGCGGTGCCGCCAGCGGCTGGAAGGGACTGTCGTCCTGGCCTGGACTGAAGCAGGTCGCATGGCCGCCGGCGGCTGCGACTGTGGCGCGGATGGTATCGCCGCCGGCATCGGTTTTCAGCCAGCGCTGCGCGCCGCCCCAGTCGATCAACTGCTCGCCCGGTAGATTGAGCATCGGGGTGGCGTTGGGTACCGACAGCCGCCACAGGGGGCGGGCGTCGAGAAAAAACGCCAGGCGCTGTTCGTTCAGATCGTCCCAGTATTGCGGCTCGATGCGCTCGCCACCCAGTCGGTCGTGGGCGGCCGCGACCGAGCCTTCGCCGCCTTCGAGCCGCAGCCGCAGCCGCTGTCCGTCATGGCAGGCCGCGCTGATCGGCACCGGCTGCTGGCCCCATTCCGCGAGTGCGTTCAGCGCGCGCTCGCTGTCCAGTTCCAGGGCGATGCTCAGGCACTGGCGAGGGCGCGGCAGCACCTTGAGCGAGACCTCGGTCAGCACACCCAGACAGCCCAGGCTGCCCGCCATCAGCCGGGAAACGTCATACCCCGCGACGTTCTTCATCACCTCGCCGCCGAAGCGCAGGTGTTTGCCGTGTCCGGTGATGACCCGGGTGCCCAGTACGAAATCGCGCACCGCGCCGCTCCACGGCCGGCGCGGACCGGACAGCCCGGTCGCGACCATGCCGCCCAGCGTGCCGTCACCACAGGCGGGCGGCTCGCACGGCAGCATCTGTCCGGCTTCTTCCAGCGCCTGATTGATCTGCGCAAGCGGCGTGCCCGCCCGCGCGGTGATCACCAGTTCGGTCGGATCGTAACTGACGATTCCGCGATGGCTGCGGGTGTCGAGGATCTCCCCGGCGACATCGCGCCCCAGAAATGCCTTACTGTTGCCGCCCTGGATACGCAGCGGCGTGACAGCGGCCAGTGCCTGATTCACTTGTTCGAGCAACGCTGCGCTGTCGTCGAAATCCCTTTCCATGGTCATCAGAAGCGCTCCAGCTCGGGGAAGGGCAGTTGCCCGGCATGTACATGCATCGCGCCGAACTCGGCGCAGCGGTGCAGCGTCGGAATGTTCTTGCCGGGGTTGAGCAGCCCGCTGGCATCGAATGCTGCCTTGATGGCATGAAACAGTTGCAGCTCATCGCTGTTGAACTGCGCGCACATCTGATTGATTTTCTCCCGGCCAACCCCGTGCTCGCCGGTGATGCTGCCGCCGACTTTCACGCACAGTTCGAGAATCCTGCCGCCCAGCGTTTCGGCCCGCTCCAGCGCGCCGGGATCGTTGGCATCGAACAGGATCAGCGGATGCATGTTGCCGTCGCCGGCATGGAACACGTTGGCGACCTGCAATCCGTATTCTTCGGACAGATCGGCAATGCCGCGAAGCACACCCGGCAGCTCGCGCCGGGGAATAGTGCCGTCCATGCAGTAATAATCGGGCGACATCCGGCCCACTGCCGGAAACGCGTTCTTGCGTCCGGCCCAGAACAGTGCCCGCTCCGTTTCGTCGCGGGCCTGACGCAGTTCGGTGGCGCCGGCGCGAGTGAGCACTTCGCGCACCCGGTCGCAGTCGGCCTGCACGTCGGCTTCCACGCCGTCGAGCTCGCACAGCAGGATGGCTTCGGCGTCCACCGGATAGCCGGCATGAATGAAATCTTCGGCGGCGCGGATCGCCAGGTTATCCATCATTTCCAGCCCGCCGGGAATGATCCCCTCGGCGATGATGTCGGCGACGGCGCGGCCGGCCTTCTCCACGGAATCGAAAGCCGCCAGCAACACTTTCGCCACCTGCGGCCGGGGTAACAACTTGACGGTGATTTCGGTGATGACGCCCAGCATGCCTTCGGAACCGGTGAACAGCGCCAACAGGTCGAACCCCGGCGAGTCCAGTGCTTCGCTGCCTAGGGTCAGGCGTTCGCCTTCGACGGTGAGAATGTCCACCTTGAGCAGGTTGTGTACGGTCAGACCGTACTTGAGGCAGTGCACGCCACCGGCGTTTTCGGCGACGTTGCCGCCGATGGAGCAGGCGATCTGCGAGGAAGGGTCAGGGGCATAGTAGAGCCCGTACGGCGCGGCAGCCTGGGAGATCGCCAGGTTGCGGACGCCGGGCTGAACGCGGGCGAGGCGAGCGGCGGGATCGATGTCGAGAATCCGGTTGAAACGCGCCATGACCAGCAACAAGCCCTTTTCCAGCGGCAGCGCGCCACCGGAAAGGCCGGTGCCCGCGCCGCGCGCCACGACCGGAACGCCGTGCTCGTGGCAGATCTGCAACAAGGTCTGCACCTGCTCGATCCGGTTCGGCAGGGCGACCAGCATCGGCGTGGTGCGGTAGGCGGACAACCCGTCGCATTCGTACGGTCGCAGCTCCTCGGGCCGATACAGGATGTCCAGATCCGGCAGCCGACGTTGCAGCTCGGTCAGCAACTGCTGTTTGTCGACGGCAGGCAGGACGCCGTCGACGCGCTCGTCATAAAGAATGTTCATGTGCGACCCAGTGTTGTTTTTGTCGGGCTGGCGGTTGTCTTCATCATTGGCGCTGGAAGCGATCTTGTCCACCCGCGGCGTACGTCACTCCGCTTGACAAGGTGGCCGCGCTGCACCAGATTACGAATACCGTAACCGCCTTACGATAATAACAACAGGCTGTCTGTGTGGACCTTTTCACTTATTACCGCTCGACTTCCAGCTACCGGGTACGCATAGCCCTGGCGCTCAAGGGGTTGGCGTTCACCACGGTGCCGGTCGACCTGCTGCACGGCGAACAAGCCTCTGCGGCGTTTCGCGAGACCAATCCGCAAGGCCGGGTTCCGGTGCTGCGGCTCGACAACGGCGACCTTGTCACGCAGTCGTCGGCCATCATCGAATACCTCGACGAGCGCTTCCCCCATCCGCCCCTGCTGGCCGAGTCCCCCGAATTGCGTGCCCGCCAGCGAGCCGTTGCGGCGCTGATCGGCTGCGACATCCATCCATTGCACAACGTCTCGGTGCTCAATCGCCTGCGCGCGATGGGGCACGCTGAAATCGAGATCGCCGAATGGATCAGATCGTGGATTGGCGAAGGGCTGGCGGCGGTCGAGCAGATGGTCGACGGGCAGGCGTTCTGTTTCGGCGATAGGCCGAGCGTGGCGGATGTCTACCTGTTGCCCCAACTCTACGCGGCGCGGCGTTTCAACGTCGATCTGGCTGCAGTCCCGCGCCTGACGCGGGTCGAAGCGCATGCGCTGGCACAGTCGGCGTTCCAGGCAGCGCACCCCGATGCACAACCCGACAAGCCGGACTAGGCTCAAGTCATGAAAATCCTCGCCTTGCAAATGATCTTTGGAGACTTTCTTGCCCGCAGTGTGCGAGGGATCTCCTGTGCGCCGCCGATGGCCGTAGATACGTTTTCGCGTTTCTGACTTTCGCATCGCACATTTTTCGCAAGGAGCCAGACCATGGCTGATCTCTATGAAAACCCGATGGGGCTGATGGGCTTCGAGTTCATCGAATTCGCGTCGCCGACCCCCGGTATTCTCGAACCCGTCTTCGACATGATGGGCTTCACCAAAGTAGCGATTCACCGCTCCAAGGACGTGGTCCTGTATCGCCAGGGCGAGATCAATCTGATCCTCAACAACGAGCCTCATAGCCTGGCTTCATATTTCGCCGCCGAGCACGGCCCTTCGGTTTGTGGCATGGCGTTCAGGGTGCAGGACTCCCACAAGGCCTACCAGCGCGCGCTGGACTTGGGGGCGCAGCCGCTGGATATCGCCACCGGGCCGATGGAATTGCGTCTGCCGGCAATCAAGGGCATCGGCGGCGCGCCGCTGTACCTGATCGATCGCTTCGGCGAGGGTACGTCGATCTATGACATCGACTTCAATTTCATCGAAGGCGTGGACCGTCATCCGGAGGGCGCGGGGCTCAAGGTCATCGACCATCTGACCCATAACGTCTACCGGGGTCGCATGGCGTACTGGGCCGGCTTCTATGAAAAGCTGTTCAACTTCCGCGAGCTGCGTTACTTCGACATCAAGGGTGAATACACCGGTCTGACCTCCAAGGCCATGACCGCCCCGGACGGCCTGATCCGTATTCCCCTGAACGAGGAGTCGTCCAAGGGAGCAGGGCAGATCGAAGAGTTTCTGATGCAGTTCAATGGTGAAGGCATCCAGCACGTTGCCTTCTTCACCGATGACTTGATCAAGACCTGGGATGCGCTGAAAGCCACCGGCATGCGCTTCATGACCGCGCCGCCGGATACGTATTACGAGATGCTGGAAGGTCGATTGCCTGGCCATGGTGAACCGGAGGAGGAGCTCAAGACGCGCGGCATCCTGCTCGATGGATCACTGGAAGGCGGCGAGCGACGGCTGTTGCTGCAGATCTTTTCCGAAACGCTGCTAGGGCCGGTGTTCTTCGAGTTCATCCAGCGCAAGGGCGACGACGGATTCGGCGAAGGCAATTTCAAAGCCCTGTTCGAATCCATCGAACGTGATCAGATCAAGCGTGGGGTGTTGATGACCGAGTGATCCGCGTTGCACCATCCTGCGTAGGAGCCAGCTTGCTGGCGATAGGGGCGCCGCGGAAAATCAGACACTCCGCGTTGTCTTCATCGCCAGCAAGCTGGCTCCTACCCAGATCACGCCGCCCCTGCAACCGCGTCACACGAACCCGCGTAGGAGCCAGCTTGCTGGCGATATATGTCTCTAGAACACTGAACCTATCCTGCACACCGCAAAACTCTTGAGCTTCAACCCTTGCGGGCATTGAGGATCAGCAGCGTCAGCACGCCGGCCACGATGCCCCAGAACGCCGAGCCGACCGAGAACAGGGTCAGGCCGGAGGCGGTGACCATGAAGGTGATCAGCGCCGCCTCCCTTTCGCTCGGCTCGCTCATGGCGACCGTCAGCCCGTTGATGATCGACCCGAACAACGCCAGCGCGGCGATGGACAGCACCAATTCCTTGGGAAACGCGGCGAACAATGCGGCCAGGGTGGCGCCGTACAGCCCGGCGATGCCGTAGAAGATGCCGCACCAGATAGCTGCCGTATAGCGCTTGCTCTTGTCTTCGTGGGCATGGGGGCCTGTGCAGATCGCGGCGCTGATGGCGGCCAGATTGATCCCGTGCGAACCGAAAGGCGCGGTCAGTAGCGAGGCGATGCCGGTCACGGTGATCAAGGGCGATGTAGGGGTGTCGTAGCCATCGGCGCGCAGCACCGCGACGCCGGGCATATTCTGGGAAGCCATCGCGACCACGAACAGCGGAATGCCGATACTGATGGTCGCCGCCAGAGAAAAGCTAGGCGTAGTCCAGACCGGCGCTGCCAGTTCCAGAGCAAAGCCACTGAAATTCAGCAAGCCGAGCATGCCTGACACGGCAATGCCTACCAGCAGCGCGGCAAGCACGGCGTAGCGCGGCGATACCCGTTTGATAATCAGGTAGGTGAAGAACATGCCCAGCACCAGGGACGTTCGATGTTGCGCGGCAATGAAGATTTCACTGCCGATCTTGAACAGGATACCGGCCAGCAAGGCGGCGGCAAGCGATGCGGGCAGGCGGCGTACCAGGCGCTCGAAACTGCCGGTCAGGCCGCAGATCGTTACCAGCAGCCCGCTGGTGATGAAGGCACCAATCGCTTCCGGATAACTGACCCCGCCCAGACTGGTGATCAGCAGCGCGGCACCCGGCGTCGACCATGCCACAGTGATCGGGGTGCGATAGCGCAGGGACAAGCCGATGCTGCAGATTGCCATGCCGAGAAACAGTGACCACAGCCATGACGAGATCTGCCCTCCGGTCAGGCCCGCCGCCTGGCCCGCCTGGAACATCAGCACCAGCGAACTGGTGCAACCCGTCATCATGGCGATGAATCCGGCCACCACGGCCGAGGGCGAGCTGTCGGCCAATGGGCGCAACGGCGCTCTGAGAATCACGGTCATGGATGCTTCCTTGTGTCTGCGGATCGAAACTGCATCAAGCCTAATCGCAAGCGTTGCGGGCGCTACGATACAGCGATCCCTTGAATGACCAGCACAGTTGCTCCAGGCCCTCCCATTCGTGGAGTGTGTACCGGTACGCTTTCATCACTCGGGCTTGGGAGTCTGCTGGGTCTGGCCCAGCGCCTGATTAACTGTCAGCCAGCCGTCCACCGCCTCCTGGCCGGCTTCGGCGAATACCCGTTGCAGAAGTTTCACCTGCTCGCGGCGCAAG
Source organism: Pseudomonas sp. JDS28PS106 (assembly GCF_036706555.1). Classification (NCBI taxonomy): domain Bacteria; kingdom Pseudomonadati; phylum Pseudomonadota; class Gammaproteobacteria; order Pseudomonadales; family Pseudomonadaceae; genus Pseudomonas; species Pseudomonas sp. JDS28PS106. The sequence goes on from NZ_JBAJGT010000009.1 coordinate 173,937, forward strand.
GCCTGCTCGAACTTTACCCCTTCGTCGCTCAGCCCTAGCAGGCGTTTGCGCTTGTCGGTTTCCGGAGTAGTGCTGCGCACCAGGTTCATGGCGATGAGCTGCCGCAATGGTGCATTGAGCGCCTGCTTGCTGACGCCCAGCACGGTGAGCAGTTCTTTCACGCTCAGCCCCGGATAGCGCGCGATGAAAAACACGATGCGCTGGTGGACTCTACTGAAGCCGCGACGCTCAAGCATTTCATCGGCCTTGGCCGTGAAAGCCTGGTAGCCGAAGAAAAACGCTTCCATAGCAATTTGTTGATTGGCGGGATTTTTAAGGTCAAGCATGTTGACGTTTCCGGCAAGGCTGTCGTAATTTGAGTCAACCAGTTTGACTCATTTCCCTTCAGTACCGCCAGAGGTGTCCGCATGGCTTTCTCCGAACGCGTTGCCCGTCTCAAGAGTTCCTTGATCCGCGAAATCCTGGCAGCGGCGCAACGTCCGCAGGTCATGTCGTTCGCCGGCGGGTTGCCCGCCGAAGCCATGTTGCCCAAAGTGGAGTGGGCGCAGATGCCGGTCACTCTCGGCCAGTATGGGATGAGCGAAGGCGAACCGGCGTTGCGCGAGGCGCTGGCAGCGGAGGCGCGGGCACTGGGCGTGCCCTGCCAGGCAAGCCAGGTGCTGATCGTCAGCGGCTCACAGCAGACGCTCGATCTGGCCGCCAAGCTGTACATCGACAAGGACACCGAGATCGTCATGGAAGCGCCGACCTATCTGGCGGCACTGCAGATTTTTCAGCTGTTCGGCGCTAATTGTCTGACCGTACCGCTGCAAGCGGACGGGCCGGACCTGGCGGCCCTGCGCGAGCGTCTGGAGCGTCACCGTCCGGCGTTCGCCTACCTGATTCCGACCTTTCAGAACCCGTCGGCGGTGCGTTACAGCGAGCAGGCGCGGGACGCGGTCGCGGCGTTGCTGGACGAATTTGCCGTCACCCTGATCGAAGACGAGCCCTACCGGGAGCTGACCTTCGACGGCGCGAGCGCGCGGCCCGTCGTCAGTCGCCTCGCCCGCGCCAGCTGGATCTATACCGGGACGGTTTCCAAGACTCTGCTGCCCGGCCTGCGGGTCGGCTATCTGATTGCCAGCCCGGACTTGTTCCCGCATTTGCTGCGCCTCAAGCAGTCAGCGGACCTGCACACCAACCGCATCGGCCAGTGGCAGGCGCTGCAATGGATCGGCAGCGAGCGCTATCAGCGTCACCTGCTGGAGCTGCGGGCATTTTACCGTGAGCGGCGCGATGCGTTCGATGCCGCGCTGCAGCGCCACTTCGGCGATCTCGCGGACTGGAATACACCGCAGGGCGGCCTGTTTTTCTGGCTGACGCTCAAGCAACCGCTGGATACCCGGACGCTGCTCGATGCCGCGCTGGCGCAGGACGTCGCGTTCATGCCCGGCGAACCGTTTTTCGCCGACCCGGACGTCAACCCGGGCCATCTGCGCTTGAACTTCAGCCACATCGATCCTGCGCGCCTGGATGAAGGACTGGGTAGACTGGCCGCAGTAGTACGCAATGCTCAATTGATCGAGGCAGCTTGATTGCCAACCTTTAAGGAGATATCGATGCGAATGACCATGACGATCCTGGCGGCCCTGATGGCGTTGGGCGTGGGCTGCTCCGCTCAGGCGCAGGACTGTGACGCCAGTCAGGCCAGCATGAATCAATGTGCGGCAAAGGAACTGGCCAGTCTCGATGCCAGGCTCAACCAGCAGTACAAGACGCAGATGGCCTGGTTGCAGAGTCCTGCGAAAAAGCAGGCGTTGAAGGATGCGCAGGTGAAGTGGATCGCGTTCCGTGATGCCGACTGTGGCTACGAAGCGGGCAACGCCGGCGATGGCGGCTCGATGTGGCCGCTGGTGCAGTCGAACTGCCTGATCAAGCACACGCGGGTTCGCGTCGAGCAGCTTGAGAACTATGTGGTCTGCCGCGAGGAGGGCTGTCCTCGCTGAGGCAGACCAAGCGACATTCAGAGGGCGCCGAAGCGCTGATCGAGGTAGGCAATGATGGCTTTGGACTCGTACATCCAGGTCGTCTTGCCGTCTTCCTCGATGCGCAGGCACGGCACCTTGATGCGGCCTCCGCCTGCCAGCAGAGCCTGACGATCGGCTTCGTTGTTCTTCGCGTCCCGCAGCGCCACCGGAACATTGAGGCGACGAAGGCTGCGACGCGTCTTGACGCAGAACGGGCAGGCGTGGAACTGGTAGAGCGTCAGGGCCCTGGCCGACTGGTCGACCGCGGCCTGAGCCTGGGGAGTACGCTGCTTCTTGCCGGGACGGGTGACGAAATCACCCGCGATGATGAGCTGGCCGAGACCAACCCTGAGCGCTTTCATGAGCACAGTGACGACTCCGGGGCTATCGAGGCCCGCGCGCCCTGATCGTCAGGGCCGCGCGGTTTCTGGGATCACTTGATGAGGCTGAGAAATTCGCTGCGTGTGGCAGCGTTGGCGCGGAACTCGCCCAGCATGACCGAAGTGATCATGGCCGAATTCTGCTTCTCGACGCCGCGCATCATCATGCACATATGCTGCGCCTCGATGACGACCGCAACGCCCAGCGCGCCGGTGACCTGCTGAATGGCTTCGGCGATCTGGCGGCTGAGGTTTTCCTGGATCTGCAGGCGACGGGCATACATGTCCACGATACGGGCGACCTTGGACAGACCCAGCACTTTGCCGTTGGGAATATAGGCGACGTGCGCCTTGCCAATGAACGGCAGCAAATGGTGCTCGCACAGCGAATACAGCTCGATGTTCTTGACCATCACCATTTCGCTCGCATCGGAGCTGAACAGCGCGCCATTGGTCACTTCTTCGAGGGTCTGCTCGTAGCCGCGACACAGGTACTGCATGGCCTTGGCGGCACGCTTGGGAGTGTCGCGCAGACCTTCGCGCGAAACGTCTTCGCCCAGTTGACCCAATATCGCGGTGTAATTCTGTTCCAGTGTCACAGGGCTGTGTTTCCGTGTGGGTTTCGATGAACGCGAAGGCCAGGCCCTCGCCGAGGCGCACATAGTAGCCCAGGCATGGCCCGAGGTGTATGGCGGACGAGCAAATCCTCGTTGCAAATGCTTTGTATCGAGCTGCTTACCAACGAACGACCAGTCCGATACCCACTTTCGACTCCGGTCAAGGTCAGATGCGGCGGTTATCTACTGTACGTTGGAGCGTTTACCCGGATGTTGAATCGAGTTTGCAAAATTGCACTGTTGGCTGCGGTACTGTCCGCCATGTCGGGCTGCTGGCCGTTCTGGGGACCGGGGCCGGGCGGCCACGGAGGCGGACATGGCGGCGGTGGCGGCCATCATGAAGGCGGCGGTCCTGGCGGTTTTGGCCCGGGAGGCGGCGGACCTCGTTGAGATCGGCGGCCGCAGCTACTCGTCGCGGCCTTCCATCATGTTGCGCCTGAGCAACACGTAAAGCGCGCCGGCGCCGCCGTGCCGGGCCTGGCATGAGCAGAAACCCAATACCTGCGGGTGCTGGCGCAGCCAGGTGTTGACGTGGCTTTTGATCATCGGCCGCTTGCCGTCAAGACGCACCGCCTTGCCGTGGGTCACCCGCACGCAGCGGACCTCCAGTCGGGTGGCTTCGGCGAGAAATTCCCAGAGTGTTTCCCGCGCCAGCTCGACAGTCATGCCGTGCAGGTCAAGGCTGCCCTCGAAAGCGATCTGGCCGAGCTTGAGCTTGCGCATCTGGCCTTCCTGCACACCGTCACGGCTCCATTGCAGGACATCTTCCGGACCTACGTCGATCACGAATTGATCCGACAGCCCGTCCACCGTCACCGAATCGGTGCGTACCGTGGCCGACTGACGCAGTCTGGCAAGCAGCTTGCGGTCGGCCTTCGGTTTGCCGACATCGGCATGCTCGTGCTTGAGCGGCTTGATGCCACGCGTCTCGTTTCTGAACAGGGAAAAATCGTCGTCTTGCATGGGGCCTCCGCGAAGGAGGTCAGTTTAACCGCAGACGAGGGCGGTTCAGTCGTGTTTTTTCATCAGGTGGGCCGACATGCTCAAGCCGTGGGCCTGACGACGGCGCCGGCGGCAGCGACGCCACAACGCGATACCCAGATAGAGCACGAACAGACCGGCGACGGCGATCGCCGCCGCGCCGCCCGGGCTGGCATCCAGGTCGCCGAGCGCCTGGGGATGACCGATGAGCCCGGAAATGCCGGCCAGCATCAGCAGCACGCCAAATACCGCCAGCAAGGCGGCAAGGAGGATCATGATCCGCATGCCCCAATTGCGCCTACCCTTGGGCCGCAGGCGGCGAGCGTCGAAACCGTCGGATATTTTCATCCAGCTATCTCCTTCAGGCATCGTCAGACAGAAATTGACAGCATATCGGCGGTCTGACCAGAAGCGGCAGAGGTGGTTCCCGGCCAGCCGGCTCGCCGCCGGTGCAGTGGATGGGCGGCGAGGGCGCGGTCGCGTGATCCCGGCGCATTCCGGCCGGGACAGTGTCAGATCAGGTCCTGGGTCAGCGCCAGGGTAGCGAAGTTGTCGGCCATGATTGCCATTTCGGTGCGGTGCACGACCTGTGCGCTGACCACGCCCTGAGGGCTGGGCAGGTCGCGGGTGGCGCAGGCGTCGTCGACCAGCGTGCAGCGGTAGCCGTAGTCCTTGGTGGCGCGGACCGTGGTGCTGATGCTCGAATGGCTCATGAAACCGCACACGATCAGGTCCAGATGCCCCAGGCTCTGCAGCAGTTCATGCAGTCCGGTGCCATTGAAGGCGTTGGGCAGGCGCTTTTCCACCAGATGCTCGTCGCCTTGGGGAACCAGCTCCGGTACCAGCTGGCCGCGTTCGCCCTGAGGGTCGAACAGTCCGCCCACGGTCCCCAGATGACGCACGTGCACGATCGGGCATTTGACGGCGCGTGCCCTGGCGACCAGAAGACCGATGTTGGCCAGCGCTTCATCGATGCCGGTCAGCGCCAGCGGGCCGCTGAGGTATTCTTTCTGGGCGTCGATGATGATCAACGTGGCATTGCTCAGACTGGCCGGCGCGTGGACGCGGCCGCTGAGTTGAAACATGGTCTTGATGGGGGACATCCGGGTGCTCCTCGGGATGGGGCTTTTGCGCCATTGTCCTCTGGCTGAGCCAATCTGTGAATGGCAAGAATCGCAGGCCGCGATTTTCGTGGCCTGTAGGGCAGGCGCAGGTCCTGGCTGCTGGCGGTTTGCCTTGATGACGGGACACGAATGTTGGACACTTCCACGCCAACCGGCCGTTTCCCAAGGAGTCTGTTTCCCATGATCACTTCCCGCCTGCGCACCGTGCGCGACCACATTCGTTGGGCCGTCAGCCGGTTTCACGAGGAGGACGTGTTTTTCGGACATGGCACCGACAACGCCTGGGACGACGCCCGGCAACTGGTGTTGGGCGCGCTGCATCTGCCCTGGGAAATCGCCGATAGCTATCTCGACTGCCGCCTGGAAGTCGACGAAATCGCCGAGTTGCAGCGCCTGATCAAGCGCCGTATCGATGAGCGGGTGCCGACGCCTTACCTGCTGGGCGAGGCGTGGTTCTGCGGTCTGTCGTTCATCGTCGATGACCGGGTACTGATTCCGCGCTCGCCGATCGCCGAACTGATCCAGGACCGTTTCGCACCCTGGCTGGGCGCCGATCCGGCCCGCATCCTGGATCTGTGCACCGGTTCGGGCTGCATCGGCATCGCCTGCGCCGACGAATTCCGCGAAGCCGAAGTGGTCCTGGCCGACCTGTCCTACGACGCGCTGGAAGTCGCCAATCAGAATATCGAGCGTCACGGTCTTGAAGAGCGCGTCTACACCGTGCAGGGCGATGGCTTCGACGGCCTTCCGGGTCAGCGCTTCGACCTGATCGTTTCCAACCCGCCCTACGTGGACGCCGAAGATTTCGCCGACATGCCGGACGAGTACCAGCACGAGCCGGAACTGGCACTGGCCTGCGGCAGCGACGGGCTGAATCTGGTGCGTCGCATGTTGAGTGAAGCAGCGGATCACCTGACCGAGAAAGGCCTGCTGATCGTCGAAGTCGGCAATAGCCAGGTGCATGTCCAGGCACTGTACCCCGAGGTCGATTTCGCCTGGCTGGACTTCCAGCGCGGCGGCCACGGCGTGTTCATGCTGACGGCCGAACAGTGCCGTGAACACCAGGCGCTGTTCGCCTCGCGGGTCTGATACGCCGTCGTGGATGCGGGGCAATTGATGGCCCCGTTGCCATGAATCCTCAGCGGTGGGTCGCGATCCAGATCAGCAGACCCGCCTGAAACACCGCGAAGGTCACCAGACAGGCGATCGTGAAGCGCAGCCCGCTGTCTTCACGCTTGTACTTGTTGACCCGGTCTTCATGCTTGCGAATCGTCACTTCCTGCTCGATCAGATTCTGCTCGGCCTTTTCCAGCATGTGCGAGGCTTCGAGGATCTCCACGATCTGCACCTTGTCGTTGTTCCAGGTGCTGTGCAGATTGCCGACGTGCACATCCTTGATGCTGCCTTTCATGTGCTGGGCATCGGCGTACGCCACCTCGAAGCCCAAGGTGCGCAGGAAGTGGTCACGACGCAGCCGGGTGTCTTCGTTGAGTCCGTCCTTGCTGGCCAGCGGGACGCTTTCGATCTTGTAGGAAGACCATTTCTTCTGCGCCCAGTGCACGGCGTGGGCAATGAGGAAGCGGCCGATGCCCCGGTTCCAGGGTTCGATCTGCAGGCCCGACTCGGGGCCGAAGCGTACGGTGCGCTTGTCGTGATCGACCCAGATGTCCAGGGTGTTCTGTTCCTTGCGAACCCGCTGGCCGGGCAACTGGATGTTGATGCGCAGCAGGCTCAGTGACTTGCTGTGGCGTTCGGCGCGGCCGAACTGTACGAAACGCAGCGGCCGGCCTCCGGTGGCGCGGTCGGTGGCCAGCGGCGCCAGGCGCAGCATCTGGAAATGCTCGGGCTGTACGTCTTCCCAAGGCAGCAGCGGCATCGCGGCTTCAGCCTGGGCGCTTTCCTGGGCGGTATCGGTCATGGTAGCGGTGTCGGTCATTAGCGGTGATCCTGTCCTTGGCTCTGCGCAGCAGACACAGAGCCAGCACCCGACATATCGGCCGCACCTGCCAAGTCTTAAGGGAATTCACCCTGTTTGACGTCAATCAGCTATCACGCAACCCATTAATGAATTTCACGATCCTGTCGCTGAGTTCATCGGCCAGTGGCGCAGTCGGGTTGCGGTAGGAAAGCATCTGTTGTTCGAGATCGACGGGCACGATGCGAAATACATGATTCATGCCCTCGATCAACGCCAGCTCCGCATCCGGCCGGGCTTTGTGCAGCAGCAGGGCATCGTCGACACCGACCTGAATGTCGTTGCGGCCCTGAAGGATCAGGGCGGGCATCTTCAGGCGTCCGAATGCCGCCGCCGGGTCCTGGCGGAACAGCGAGATCAGGTAGGGCTGCACGCTGGGTCGGAAGACCACCTGCAGTTGCTCCGGTACATCGGCCTCGGTGCGTCCGGCTTTCAGGCTGTCGAGCAGGTGGTCGGCACGCTGCAGCAATTCGGGCGGCAGACGCTCCTGGAACTGCTCGCGCAGCACCGCATCCACCGGGCGTCCGCTGCCGGCGACGGAAATCACCGCGGCGGCCCTGGCCTTGTCGGCCGCCAGCGAAGCGATCAGCGCGCCTTCGCTGTGACCGAGCAGGATCAGCTGGCTCAAGCGCGAGTTGGCCCGCAGCTTGCGCGCCCAGGCCTCGGCGTCGGCCACATAACGCTCGACGCTGAGATCGCGCTCGTCCGGGGTGGCCGCCTTGCTCGCCGCGACGCCGCGTTTGTCGTAGCGCACGCTCGCAATGTTATGCTCGGCGAGAATCACCGCCAGACGCTTGAGGTTATCGTTGCGGCCACCCTCGGGGTTGTTGCCGTCGCGGTCGGTCGGGCCGGAGCCGGCGATCAGCAGTACTACCGGGACCGGCTGGCTGGATTTGGGGAGCAGCAGCGTGCCGTGCAATTGTCCCTCGCCAGTGTCGAGGGTGATCGGGCGCTGCACGGCGCCGGGCGCATCGGCGCGGGCGGTGCCGGCCAGCAGGCCGAAGGCCAGGAGCAAGGCGGGCAGCACATTGAAAGAGCGGAGCGGGGAAGCAGCGGATAACATCGCAAGGCCATCATTGGTTCGGGTGAGCCTTTGACGCGGCCGCGCAGGGAAGGTTCGAGGATGAACTGCACGGCGAGGCTGCGTATACTGGCGCGCCTGATTTGATCGATCTGGTCCTTTAGCTGATTTTTCGGAGCGCCCGCATGTCCGGCAACACTTTCGGCAAGCTGTTCACTGTCACCACCGCCGGCGAAAGCCATGGCCCGGCGCTGGTCGCTATCGTCGATGGCTGCCCGCCGGGCGTCGAACTGTCCCTCGAAGACCTGCAGCGCGATCTGGATCGCCGCAAGCCGGGCACCAGCCGGCACACCACCCAGCGTCAGGAGGCCGATGAAGTCGAAATCCTCTCCGGCGTGTTCGAGGGCAAGACCACAGGCGCGCCCATCGGCCTGCTGATTCGCAATACTGATCAGAAATCCAAGGATTACTCGGCGATTCAGGACCTGTTCCGCCCGGCCCATGCCGACTACACCTATCACCACAAATACGGCATTCGCGACTATCGCGGCGGCGGTCGCAGTTCGGCGCGGGAAACGGCCATGCGCGTGGCGGCCGGCGCCATCGCCAAGAAGTACCTGGCGAGTCAGGGCATCGTGGTGCGCGGCTACATGAGCCAGCTCGGGCCGATCCAGATCCCGTTCAAGACTTGGGACTGCGTCGAGCAGAATGCCTTTTTCTGCCCCGACCCCGACAAGGTGCCAGAGCTGGAAGCCTACATGGACCAGTTGCGTCGTGATCAGGACTCGGTTGGCGCGAAGATCACCGTGGTCGCCGAAGGCGTGATGCCAGGCCTCGGCGAGCCGATCTTCGACCGGCTGGACGCCGAGCTGGCCCATGCGCTGATGAGCATCAATGCGGTCAAGGGCGTGGAAATCGGCGCCGGTTTCGACTGCGTGGCCCAGCGTGGCACCGAACACCGTGACGAACTGACCCCCGAGGGCTTCCTGTCCAATCAGGCGGGCGGCATCCTGGGCGGCATCTCGTCCGGCCAGCCGATCATTGCCCATCTGGCGCTCAAGCCGACCTCCAGCATCACCACGCCGGGTCGTTCCATCGACATTCACGGGCAGCCCGTCGAAGTCATTACCAAAGGCCGTCATGACCCTTGCGTCGGCATTCGGGCCACGCCAATCGCCGAAGCCATGATGGCGATCGTATTGCTCGATCACCTGCTGCGCCACCGTGGCCAGAACGCCGACGTGCGTGTCGCGACGCCCGTGCTGGGCCAGCTCTGATGTCAGCATGCGCCGCCGCTGACGCTGGTGTCTGAGGGTGGCGCGCTCCGCTAGCGGGCCGCTTCCTTACTGGCGGCTGTCCGGCTTTTACCTGTGCTACTTCTCGCTGTTGGGCGCATCGGCGCCTTACCTGGCGCTGTACTTCCATTACCTGGGATTTTCCAGTGCGCGTATCGGCGAGCTGGTAGCGATTCCCATGCTGATGCGTTGCGTCGCCCCCAATCTGTGGGGATGGCTGGGTGATCACACCGGTCGGCGTCTGGCAATCGTGAGACTGGGCGCGGTCTGCACCTTGCTGGCGTTCTCGCTGATTCTGGTCGACAAGAGCTATGGCTGGCTGGCGATGGTCATGGCGCTCTATGCGTTTTTCTGGCACGCCATTCTGCCGCAGTTCGAGGTCATCACCCTGGCGCATCTCAAGGAGCAGACCTCCCGCTACAGCCAGATCCGGCTCTGGGGATCGATCGGCTTCATCCTCGCGGTGGTCGCCCTGGGCAGTCTGTTCGAACGGTATGGCCTGAGCCTCTTTCCCTATGTCGTACTCGCGATCATGGCTGGCATCACCCTGAGCAGTGGCTGGGTACCGAGCGCGCAACCGCCGGTCACCGAGCCGGTGCCCGGGCAGGGCGGGTTCATCGCGCAGCTGCGCCGGCCAGGTGTGATGGCGTTCTACCTGAGCGTGGCGCTCATGGTCCTCAGCCACGGGCCGTTCTATACCTTCCTGACCCTGTACCTGGAAACGCTGGGCTACAGTCGCGGCGTGATTGGCCTGCTGTGGGCGGTGGGCGTGGTGGCCGAAGTGTTGATGTTCATGGTCATGAGCCAGGTCTTGCAGCGCTTTTCCGTGCGTCAGGTGCTGGTCGCCAGCTTTCTGCTCGCGGTCCTGCGCTGGGGACTGCTGGGCGCGTTCGCCGATCAACTGTCGGTGCTGTTGCTGGTGCAGGCCATGCACGCTGCGACCTTCGGCAGTTTCCACGCGGCTGCCGTTCACTACGTGCAGCGCAGTTTCGGCGCCAGGCAGCAGGGACAGGGGCAGGCGCTGTATGCCGCGCTGTCCGGTATCGGCGGCGCGCTGGGCGCGCTGTATTCCGGCTACAGCTGGAGTGCGCTGGGTGCTAGCTGGACCTTTGCCATCGCCAGCATCGCGGCGCTGGCCGCTGCCTGCATCATGGTCCTGTCAGGCGCGCGTACGCCGGCGCAGGCCGATCCGATCCTCAAATAACCCAGTCGAGGAGGGCTGCCATGAGCACCCTGTTTGTGTACCACGTTTCCAGCCCGCAAGTACCCGACAAGATCCTCACGAACCGGGAGGACATCGCTTCTACCCTGGCCGATCACGGCGTCAGGGTCAGCCGTCTGCAGGTCACGGCGCCCGTCAGGCCGGGTGCTTCGGAGCAGGACGTGGTCGAGACACTGCGCGGTGACATCGATCGTCTGATGGCCGAGCCGGGCCATGACGCGCTCGATGTGATCAGCGCCGATGGCGGCAGCGGGGCGGCCGGGCCGGACACGCCCCTTCAGGAACAGGCGCTCGCGGTGCCGCAGACCCTGTGGATGGTCGACGGGCAGGGACTGTTGAGTCTGCATGTCGGCGACTACGTATATGCCATCCTGTGCGAACGCCATGACCTGGTATCCGTGCCCGGCGGAGTGGGCCACTGGTTCGACAGTGGCGAACGTCCCCGGCTATGTGCGTTGCGGATGTACAGCGGCTTACAAACGCAGTCACTGGCGTCGGCGAGTGACGGGTTCGCATCGAGGTTTGCGCGGCTGGACGACCTGGCCTGACCCTGGTCGAAACATTTCTGCCTCCGGTTGCCCTGTATTTGTAAGGAGTTTCCCGGACTTCAGTGCGAAACAGCCTGTTTATTCGTGTGTAAATCCTGTTTGTTTCATTGCATGTATTTAAACGAAATTATTCGTGTAAGTTCTGCGCCGTCGACCCCCCCCCTCATCGGATCAACAGCGGTTCGGGGTCGCGAAGGAGCGGCAGATGTGCAGTGCCAGAACATTCAATGCAACGATGGATTTACTGATACAGCAAATGGTGAGCAGTCTTACGGAAGTCGATGGCAGGGTGTCCATCGAAAACGCCCTGCGCTGGCTGATGAGAGAATGCGACAGTCAGCGCGCCATGTTCTACCAGTTCAGGGGTTCGATATTGCTGACCCTTGTCACAGTCGGGGTCGACGATTGCTGGGAGGAGCACTTCGAGCGCGAACGTCTGGTGTCGGAAGATCCTGTCATTCGCTACTACCGTAACAACATGGGATTCGTCGACTGGCGTGAAGCGCTTCGTCAATACGCGCCTCCCTGTGGCTACGAAACGATGGTCGAGTCCTGTGGACTGTTGCCCGCCTTGTCGTATGGCTATACCAGCCAGAGCCGCGGCAGTCATGACGTGACGTCAGTGTGTACCCTCAACGCGCTGCAACGGACGCTGACGACGCAGGATCGGTATCTGATCACCAGTCTGATGCCGGTATTGCATCTGGTGGGCCGGGGCACTCCTTTGCGTTCCCGGAGTCTGACTGCCAGGGAGCTGGAGATTCTGCAGTGGGCTCGGGAGGGCAAGACCGCCTGGGAAATCGCTCTGATTCGACAGGTATCGGAGTCGACGATCAAGTATCACTTCAAGACTATCTACGGAAAACTGGGTGTGGCCAATCGTGCTCAAGCGGTGGGAGAAGCCTTGTGCCGAGGGCTGATTCGGTGAAAAAAAGAACCGCGAATCGACAGAGCGATCGCGGTTAGCAGGGAGAGAGCGGGGGAGATCCATCTACCGCCCCGGTTACGGGGCGGTACGGTCGACACTGGCGGCAGGCCGGGGTCATTAACGAGTGTGGTAAGTCGGCAGATCGAAGCGGTGCTGGCTTTGCAGCATGGAAATGGCTGGCAGTTCACAGGCCTGGGCTGCGAGGTCTCGGCGAATGGCGCTGATAACCCATTCGAGCTGAACCGGAGTGTGCAGTTGAGCGTAGGAGACAGAGCGGCGGATCTGCTTGCCTTCATCGTTACGCAGGCACAGCAGCACGCCGCCGTCCGGACGGGCCTGGGTGGTGACTTCGTAGTCGGAAAAGACGGAAGCGAATTTTTCTTGGATGAAAGTCATGTCTCAAAGGCTCCATAGCTCAATGGGATAAAAGCGTGCAGAGACTATTGCAGTGACTGTGCCAATTTCGGCTGCTAATAAAATCCTTACAAATCAATGATTTAAAAATTCAGTCAAAATGGAGTGTCGTGCAATTTGCATGAAGCCCTGTGGCGTGCACTGCATTTTGCCGGTTGTCGTATGAGCGTCGAAGCTGTGCGAATCGCTTAGGCAGGAATCTATCGAGCGGATAGCTTGACCCGTGCCGGGCGGGCAGGAAGACTGGCAGTCATCGATAACGCGACAGGCTGTTCCTGATTCAGGATGAACGCCCCAAGGAGTGACACATGAGCGACACCCCGAACAACGGACCGGCCGCCATGACGGACGACGAGGCCATAGAGTTTGCCGAGCAGGTGATGAACGTCGCGCGCCAAGGCGATGCCGGGATGCTGGATCGTCTGCTGGAAAAAGGCCTGCCGGCCAACCTGCGCAATCACAAGGGCGACACGCTCCTGATGCTTGCCAGCTATCACGGTCATCAGGACGCGGTGCGGGTGTTGCTCAGGCACGGCGCCGATCCGCAGATCGCCAACGACAACGGCCAGATGCCGATTGCCGGGGCTGCGTTCAAGGGCGATCTGGCCATGGTCAGGCTCTTGATCGAAGGCGGGGCGCCGGTCGATGGCGCGTCCGCCGATGGCCGGACGGCATTGATGATGGCTGCCATGTTCAATCGCACGGCTATCGTCGATTACCTGCTCGAACAGGGTGCCGATCCGCAGGCGCGCGATGCGCGTGGCCTCAATGCGTTGGGCGCCGCCCAGACGATGGGCGCGGTCGAAACGATGGAGCAGTTGGCCAGGCTGGCCGGCTGACGACTGCCGCAAACCACCGAGACGGCACTGATAGAGGCGCGAAGGTTTTTACGTTATCCTTCGCGCCTCTTTTTTGTTACCCCGCTCAGAGGGTGTTTACAAAATGGCTGCACTCGGCAATACGGCGTTGAAATCGGTCTCAAAATGCTCATTTACTCCATGTAAACTCCGCTTTTTCGACCGATTTCGCCTTGTCTTGCCTTCGCTCGCCGATTTTGTAAACACCCTCTCAGGAACGCCTCATGATCGACAACCTCATTGAATTAATCAGCAAAATCAGTTCGGGTTGCATGGGCGACGAGGAGATCAGGCGAATCGCTGACGAGGCCGCGCAGGCCTACGCCGACCCCGCGGTTTTTCTGAGCGCCAACCCCGACATCAATTACGACGACACTTTCCCGATTCCGCTTGGCGAGTGGGTAGTAGTGGGCAGCCTGCCCGAAACCGTGCTGTTCCAGGCCGACACCTATATGGAATTGTTCGAGCAGATCGTGCAGTCCTTCGGCAAGGACGTGCCCTTCAATATCAAGCCCCGGCAACTGGCCAAGGTCGAACCGCGGGTGGCGCTCAACCGGATTCAGATCCAGCTGAGCAGTATGAACAAGGAAATGGGCGGCTATGTGCTGATGAACTTCAGCCAGCCGCTGGACGACGAGCTGCAAGCGGTGCTCGTCTACGGCAACGACGAGGCGCGGGTGCTGGAGCTGGCCGGCGAGGTTGGCATTCATGCCGCCCCCGCGCTGGCGAGTCTGCGCGCGGCCGACTAGCCCAGCGCAGTATCAAGAAACATCATTACCGCGAAGCCGCCCATGACACCCAGGGTGGCGGAGGTCTGGTGGCCGTTGCGATGCGTCTCGGGTATCACTTCATGGGACACCACGAACAGCATCGCGCCGGCCGCCAGGCCCAGGCTGAGCGGATAGGCGATCGCGAAGCCGCTGGAAATACCCAGCCCGATCATCGAACCCAGTGGCTCCATCAGGCCTGAACCCACGGCGACCAGCATGGCCTTGAGTGGTGACAGGCCGGTAGCGCGCAGTGCCAGGGCGATCGCCAGACCTTCGGGAATGTCCTGAATGGCAATGGCGGTGGTCAGTGGCAACCCCACGTTCATGTCGCCACTGGCGAAACTGACGCCGATCGCCATGCCCTCGGGAAGGTTGTGCAAGGTGATCGCCAGAACGAACAGCCAGACCCGGTTTATGCGCTCCGAATGGGGACCCTGACGACCGACGCTTTCGTGTTCGTGGGGAATGAACCTGTCCAGGCCCAACATCAACAGCACGCCCAGACCCAGCCCGGTCACCACGGTAGCCGCCGCGAGCGGGCCGGTGCCGGTGATTTCGCGGGCAGCGGCCAGGCCGGGCAGAATCAGCGAGAACGAACTGGCCGCCAGCATCATGCCGGCCGCAAAGCCCAGCATAATGTCCTGGGTGCGCTGCGCGATATCCCGAAAGGCGATGGCCATGATCGCGCCCAGCGCTGTCGCACCGAAGCCGCCCAGCCCGCCCAGTATGGCGTGTTCCAGGTTGACCTTGTTCACGCCGAAGAATGCGTTGTACAGACTGGCGACGCCCAGGCCCAGCAGGGTCAGCATCACGACGGCGAATCCGAGACTCACCAGCGGGCTGTTCTGAGCCTGGGCATACCATGTCGCCAATAACGTTCGGGGTTGGGCGGGTGTTTGCATGAGAGGTGTCACCTGTCTCGAATGGCGAAGGCTGATGAATGAAGATGTCGACTCAATTTCCGAACATTAAAGCAGCCGGTTGGTTCAACGGAACCCCTCATGGCACACGGCGATCATACGAGCACAATCATCGTTCGGGGTTACTATCATGGGGTCCACTTTCAACAGCCTTGTCGGTCTGATCATTCTGGCACTGGATATCTGGGCGATCATCCACGTGTTGAAGAGTGGCGCCGAAACCGGGATCAAGGTTCTCTGGGTGTTGCTCATCGCTCTGCTGCCGGTGCTGGGTCTGATCATCTGGGCGATTGCCGGCCCGCGTGGCAACGTGCGGATCTGAGCCGCGCGATCGAGGCCCGCACGCGTCCGCGGCGGGCTTGAAGCTGCCGGTTCCGGCGACAAATTTTTCACACCTGTCTGTTCAGAATTGCGCGCCACGCGCAGCTCCCTGTTATCCGTGAGGTTCCTCGTAACCCATGTGATCGATACGGTCCGCGCCTGCCTGACTCTCAACTTCTGAATCGATCGGATCACAATAATGGCTATAACGGACGCCCGGACACAACGGCACGCTGTGTCCCGACCGCACCTGATTGACGTGAAATCACATCTGGCGTACATGCTGCTCAGCGGTCTGGCGCTGATGGTGATGTACAGCCTGCTGCGCGCCGGACTGCTGGCCTACAACCGGGAAATGATCGGTGACACGCCTGCACTGACTTTCCTCGAAGCCTTCTTCAACGGTCTGCGCTTTGACCTGCGCCTGACTGTTTATCTGCTGATCCCGCTGATGCTGGCGCTGTTCAGCGCACGTGCCATGGCGGCGCGCGGCTTCTTCCGCTTCTGGCTGACACTGGTGGGCAGCATCACGCTGTTCTTCGGCCTCATGGAAATGGACTTCTATCGCGAGTTCCACCAGCGCCTCAACGGCCTGGTTTTCCAGTACGTCGAAGAAGACCTGGGCACCGTGCTGAGCATGCTCTGGTACGGCTTTCCCGTGGCACGCTATCTGCTGGCCTGGGCCGTCGTGACCTGGCTGCTGAGTCTGGTGTTCAAAGGTGTCGACCGGCTGACGCGTCCGCGTGTCGATGCAGAGCGGGAACAGGGTGCGCCACGTCCGATAGCTGGATGGCCGGTACGCGCCGGGGTGTTCCTGCTGGTTCTGGTCGTCGCCGTGATCGCCGCTCGCGGCACCTTGCGTCAAGGCCCGCCACTGCGCTGGGGCGACGCCTATACGACCGATTCCAACTTCGCCAACCAGCTGGGGCTCAACGGCACTCTGACGCTGATCCGCGCCGGCAAGGCGCGCCTGTCCGCCCACCGCGACAACGTCTGGAAAGCGACACTGCCCGACGACGAAGCCCGGCAGACCGTGCGTGACATGCTGCTCACGTCCCACGACACCCTGGTCGATGGTGACATCGCCGCCGTGCGTCGCGAATTCAACCCGCCCGCCGATAACACCCTGCCGATCCGCAACGTGGTGGTCATCCTTATGGAAAGCTTCGCCGGGCATTCGGTGGGAGCGCTGGGCAGCGATGCGAAGATCACGCCCTATTTCGACGAGCTGACCAAGCAGGGCCTGCTGTTCGATCACTTCTTCTCCGCCGGGACCCATACTCACCAGGGCATGTTCGCCACCATGGCCTGCTTCCCGAACCTGCCCGGCTTCGAGTACCTGATGCGCACCCCTGAAGGCAGTCACAAGCTGTCCGGCCTGCCGCAGTTGCTGAGCACCGGCCGCAACTTCAATGATGTCTACGTCTATAACGGCAACTTCGCTTGGGACAATCAGTCCGGTTTCTTCAGCAACCAGGGCATGACCAACTTCGTCGGGCGAGAAGATTTCGTCGATCCGGTGTTTTCCGATCCGACCTGGGGAGTCTCGGACCAGGACATGTTCGACCGGGGTGCCCAGGAGCTCAAATCCCGCGCGGGCGGCAAGCCGTTCTATGCGCTGTTGCAAAGCCTCTCCAACCATACGCCTTACGCGCTGCCGGAAAATCTTCCCGTGGAACGCGTTACCGGGCACGGTACCCTCGACGAGCACCTGACGGCCATGCGCTATTCGGATTGGGCGCTGGGGCAGTTCTTCGAGAAGGTTCGCAAGGAGCCGTACTACAACGAGACCCTGTTCGTGATCGTCGGCGACCATGGTTTTGGCAATAATCGCCAGTTGACCGAAATGGACCTGGGACGCTTCAACGTGCCGCTGCTTCTGATCGGTCCGGGCATCCAGGAAAAATTCGGCAAGCGCAGCAGCATCGTCGGAACCCAGATGGACGTCGTGCCCACGATCATGGGCCGGTTGGGTGGTCAGACTCGCCATCAGTGCTGGGGGCGCGATCTGCTTAACCTGCCCGAGGGCGACAAGGGCTTTGCCGTCATCAAACCTTCTGGAGGCGAGCAGGTCGTGGCAATCATCGAGGGCAATCGCATTCTGATCGAGCCTGTCGACATGCCCGCCAAGGTGCTGGATTACACCCTGGGCGCCACGCCAGGCGCCGAACTGGTGGAGGATGCGCCGGACGCCGAAAGCCTCAAGCGCAAGCTGGACAGTTTCCTGCAGACCGCGACCAAGAGCCTGCTGGACAATACCGCAGGTGTCGAGGCCAGCAAGAACCGCAACTGAGGTTTCGACTCTCCTGACAGTCCCCGGCGTGGCCGCCGGGGACTGTGCCTCGAAGGCAATCCCTTTGAACGAATATCCGCCGCCAAATGTCCGAATCGTGTGAGCCAGAATCACTGGCTGCCATCCGGAGACATTGATGAAACAGTGGGCCATTTCGTATCTCGATAAGGACGGTGTACAACAACGCGTCGATATTGATTTCCAGGACCGCCCCAGCGAGGAGGAGGTGGCGCGTCTGCTGCGCAAGGACTTGTTTCCGGTCACAGATGAGCTGAACCTCAATGACCTGGAAGGTCGAACCGCCGAACCGACGGTCAAGACGTTGAAGGATCAGAACAGTGTCCAGATCATTTCCATCACAGAAGTCTGAACAGACTTCGCCGCGGGTCGGCGCTGCCGGCCCTCTGGCAGCGAGCCTGCGATAGGACTACGCTGCAAAACGAGGTCTCTGTCCGGCCTCGGTCCTGTCTACACCGGCCCATCCAGCCAGGCTGGGCCCGGTGCGCTACATGCTTGATTCCCACGCCGGTTTGACCGTCGTGCAGCGGGCTCCGCAAGCCTGCACCGGAAGAGTTGAAACTCTATCTATCGTTGCATAGGAGGACGTTTCATGAGCACAGCCTATCAAGAAGACATCAGCACCACCGTACTGCGCCGCATGAAGGAAGGCGGCTTCGACTTTGCGCGAATCCACCCCATCGAGTTCTATGCCGTATTTCCGGACGAGGCCCGGGCCCGGCAAGCCGCTCGACAGTTTCGCGGCGAGTCGCTCAATACCCAGGTCAACATTCGAGATGATGGCGCCTGGCACTTGCAGTTGAGCAAGGTGATGTACGCCACCTACGACGGCATCGGTGATTTCGAGCAGGATTTTCAAACGCTCATTTCGCCTCTGGACGGGGAAGTCGAGGGCTGGGGCGTGACCCAGGAAATCCGCAAACTTCACGCTTGATTGCCAACGCCCAGAATCAGGTCAACAACAGTCCGGCCGGCTCGCTTCATCGGGGTCGGCCGGTTTTGCATGGAAATGCGGGCAAAAAAATGCCACTCAATGGAGTGGCGTAAAGGGAATTCATCGAAGAGCGGAGCAATCGCAGATCGGCGTCTCGACCCGCTGTGTCTTGCATGGCCGTAAGTATGGACGGGGAGCAGACACGCGGGAAATCGACTGTCGCTATGCCCATGATAGATTTCGGCGTAGAGGAGGATAGGCCGCCGGCTCCATTCATTCGGCGGGATCGTCCGTAATGTCATAGAGCGCGTTATGCAGCTCTTCGTAATTGCCCCCGTTGATCACGCTGAAGTAACCGGCCTGGCGCAGCTTGTCCTGGGCTCGACTGGCTTTTTCATTGGTGCTGCTGAAAATCACGAAAGACGCGTTGCGATCCACCATGACCTGTTTCATCTGGTTGACCAGGCGCAGTTCTTCCACCCGCACTGCGTTGAGCACGGTGCCGGCGTCGTATTCGCTCTGACTGCGCACGTCCACCGCCAGCCGGCCTTCCTTCAACGCGCTCACGGCCGCGGCCTGGTCGACTTCCCCGGCGACGCTCAGGGCACTGCAGGTCATGATGCCAATCGCTATCCACACACGCATGGGCCAGCTCCCTTCGATCAAAAGGTGAGGTTGGCACAGTTGTGCATCCCCTGAAAGCTTGAAATCGCTAGCCGAACAATCGGTTGAGGTTCGGCAGGATCAGCAAAAGTGTGGTTGCGAAAACGATGAGTCCTGCCTGACGTACTTTTGAACCTTTGAACATGGCTGACTGCCTTTTGTTGTTATTCCTGAGCGACTGAAGCCTGACGAACACGGCATCCGGAATCGGCGGGCTGGCTGAGGCATCGCGAAAATGAACAGGTGGCGCCGCAATGAGCGGCTGCCAGGCGCTGAAGGTGTTTTTATTGCGCCTCCCAGTTACAGATTTCACCTTAGAGCCGGCGTTGCATCTGATTTAGAACGCTTGAGACTTTTCGGAAGGCTGGAAATATAAACCAGTTATAAGCACAAGGACTGGCTGCCGCATATGTGCTGATTAGACGTCTTGCGGAGCATTCGTTAGCTGTCTACCGTTCGTCCGGGTCAGAAAGGTCTTACACCGCTTCCACACTTGGGAATGCGCGTAATACCTCGCATCTCTTGATTTGCCGAACAGCTCGCGGCAGGCTTGGGACACCGCTCTACCGTTCCTTACTTGCCTCAGGTCCCTTTATGTCGCTACGCATTTGCATCCTGGAAACCGATATCCTGCGTCCCGCGCTGGCCGAGCAGTACAAAAGCTACGGCCGCATGTTCGAAGCCCTGTTTTCCCGCCAGCCAATTGCTGCCCGTTTCGAAATCTACAACGTGATGGAGGGCGTCTACCCGCCGGAAGGCGAGCGTTTCGACGCTTATCTGGTGACGGGCAGCAAGGCCGATTCCTTTGGCACCGATCCCTGGATCCTGACCCTCAAGGAGTACCTGCTTGGCCTGTACCGGCGTGGTGAAAAGCTACTTGGTATCTGTTTCGGCCATCAGATCCTGGCGTTGGCGCTGGGCGGCAAGACCGAGCGCGCCAGCCAGGGCTGGGGTGCGGGCATTCACCACTATCAGCTGGCTCCGGCCACGCCCTGGATGAAACCGGCGGTGGACCGTCTGACCCTGTTGATCAGCCATCAGGATCAGGTGACCAGCCTGCCCCCCGGAGCCGAAGTGATCGCCTCCAGCGAATTCTGTCCGTTCGCCGCCTACCACATTGGCGATCAGGTGCTGTGTTTCCAGGGGCACCCCGAATTCATTCACGACTATTCGCGCGCGCTGCTGGATATCCTGCAATCCACGCTCGGGCCGCAACTGTACGAAAACGGCATCGCCAGCCTGGAGCATGACCACCACGGCACGACGGTCGCCGAATGGATGATGCGCTTCGTTGCCAACGGCACCGACGTCAAGGTGGCCTGAGGTCCGTATAGCGTCGGGGTTCGGTTACAGCCACCCCGACCGCTTGAAGCTGGCGAACAACGCCGTACAGCCGCCCACGATCACGCCCAGGACAATGAAGTAGCCGTAATGCCAGGTCAGCTCCGGCATGTTCTCGAAGTTCATGCCGTAGATGCCAGCGATGGCCGTGGGGAAGGCCAGGATTGCCGCCCACGCCGCGAACTTGCGTTGCACGACGCTCTGTCGGGAAGATTCCAGCAGCAGGCCGATTTCGATGGTCTGGCTGGCGATATCACACAGATTGCCAAGGTCCTCCATCTGCCGTTTGACGTGGATTTCCACGTCGCGGAAATAGGGGCGCATGTTCTTGTCGATGAAAGGGAACCTCAGTTTCTGGAGTTCTTCGCCCACCTCGACCATAGGCGCTACGTAGCGGCGCATCCGTAGCAGATCCCGTCGCAGACTGTGGATATGCTGGATGTCCCTTTCCTCAAGAGCACCGCCGAGCACGTTCTGTTCCAGCACTTCCAGTTCGGCGTGAATCGCCTCGGTGACCGGCTGATAGTTTTCGGTGACGAAATCCAGCAGGGCATAGAGCACGAAATCCTCGCCATGCTCCAGCAACAGCGGTCGGGCTTCGCAGCGCTTGCGCACCAGGCCGTAGGATTTGGAGTGGCCATTGCGCGACGTGATGATATAGCCCTTGCCGGCAAAGATGTGGGTCTCGATGAACAGCAGTTTGCCGTTCTCCCGGACCGGCGCGTAGGTCACGATGAAGAGCGCATCGCCGAAGGTTTCGAGCTTGGGCCTGCTGTGCACTTCCATGGCGTCTTCCAGCGCCAGTTCATGCAGATTGAACTGCTCCTTGAGGCTGGCCAGCTCCTGGGCATCGGGCTGCTCCAGCCCGATCCATACGAAATGCCCCGGCCGGGCCGCCCACTCGGCGCCTTCTTCGAGTGAAATGTCCCTGACTTTTCTGCCTTTGCTGTATGCCGCGGCGGCAACGACTCGACCCATGGTGTCTCGCTTCTTCAGTGAGGGCGGCGTGCCGAATGATCACGCCTCAGCTCATCAGAACAATCCTGGCTTCGGGAGTTCTAGGGCCAGATCCGGCCTGGCCGGACCGGTAATGATTCACAAGGTGTGCTGGCGGTCCAGTTCGATGGCTTTGTCGAGCGCTTCCAGCAGTCCGCGGCGAACCTTGAGCTTGGTATCGCGATGAGCGCGCATGTTCAGCTTCTGCAATTGGCGGGCGACGACCCTGGCGGTTTCCTGCAACTGCTCGGTGGTGACGACCGTGTCCAGGAAGCCTGCTGCCAGTGCGCCCGCCGGATCGAACATCTCGGCGTTGATGACCGCGCGCTGAAACGCCGACTTGCGCAACCGGTCGCGCGCCAGTTCGATGCCCGCGTGGTGCATGGTCATGCCGATCTGCACTTCGTTCAGGCCAATGCTGAACGGGCCCTCGACACCGATACGGTAATCGGACGACAGCAGCAGAAACGCCCCCTTGGCGACCGCATGCCCAGGGCAGGCCGCAACGATGGGGAAGGGGTGTGCCAGCAGGCGTCTGGCGAGCGCCGAACCTTGAGCGACCAGTTCGATCGCCGCCTGGGGGCTGGAGGTCATGACCTTGAGATCGTAACCGGCCGACAGTACGCCGGGCTGTCCGGTCAGGATCACGACGGCGCGATCCTGCTCCGCCCGATCCAGCGCGGCGTTGAACGCCACGATCAGATCCGGAGAGATGGCGTTCACCTTGCCGTTGTTCAACGTCAGGGTCGCGATGCCTTCTTCCAGGCTGTAGGAGACCAAGTCACTCATGGCAGCATTCCTTGTTATTGAAGTGTCCAGACGTTACCCAGCCTTGGGAAAACGGTAAAGCACTGACTGCTCGGTCACGGGGCTGCGCTTCGCTTTTAGCTTCAAGCTTCAAGCTTCAAGCTTCAAGCCTCAAGCCTCAAGCCTCAAGCCTCAAGCTTGCCGCTTGCCGCTTGCCGCTTGCCGCTTGCCGCTTACAGCTCAATCTCATTGAGCGCGCAGTATTCTTCCCACTCCATGCCCAGCGCCTCGGCCACCTGAGCGTGCGCTTCCAGTCGCATGCTTTTCAGCTGCTCGGGTGTTTCGGCAATCAGCTCCAGCGCCAGCTCCCAAGGCTCAATGCCCTGGCTTTCGGCTTCGTCTTCGAACGCCCACTGCGCCTGCTGCTGTTGCTCGGCCGGGCTCAGATGTTTGATCTCATCCTGCAAGTCCGGATGGCTGGCGAGGTATTTCGCAACTGCGGCCTGGTTCCAGTCCTGGGTATCCATGGCGTTCTCCTTAATTGTGGTGCCGGGCTGCGGATGCGCGCTCGGCAAAAGCGGCGATTGTGGGGCAAGCATCGCCGACCTTCCAGTGTGATATCGCCAGCGTATCGCGTTAGAGTGACGCTTAACTTCACTGTCTGGAGCACACGATGATCAAGGTCAGCATCCTTTACCCCTATCAGGAAGGCGTCCGGTTCGATCACGACTACTACCGCGACCGCCACATGCCGCTGTGTCAGGAGCTGTTGGGCGAGCATTGTAAAGGCTATACCGTCGACCGAGGGCTGGCCGGCGCTACCCTGGATACGCCGCCGCCCTACATCGCCATGTGTCATCTGTTTTTCGAGTCGCTCGAGACCTTCCAGATCGCTATGGGCGCGCATGCAGAACGTCTGAATGCCGACGTCATCAACTACACCGATTTGTTGCCGCAGGTGCAGGTCAGCGAAGTCCGGGCCGGGCGTGACTGAGGCTGGGTGCCAGGCAGCTGCTGAAGTGTCCGACCGAACGCCCGGACCCGCTCGTCAGTTTCACTGCACTCTCGGGTCTGACAGGTCTCTGACATTCACGTATGACTTATTTCCTGCACAGTTGGAGGCTTCATGACCGGCAAACCGAACAGCGAAAACGACAACGATCTGGATTTCGACCCTGAATCGCCGGATGCCGATGATCCGCAAGTCGACCCGACCGAACCGGCTAAAACGCCGGGGCGGGAAAACGACAGCGATGATCAATACCCACCTTACGACGACAAGTGATCATGCTTCGCTCCGGCTGCGGCCGGGGCGTATCCCAAGGGTCGGCTCAGTCCGCGTCGGCCTGGCTGGCTTCCAGATAGTCCAGCAAATCCTCCATGCGTTGGTCACTGCCCATCCACCACAATTTCATGCGAGTGCCAGGCACGATCTCGCTCGGGTCTTCGACGAATGCGGCAATCTTTTCCCGCGTCCAGATGATTCCCGAATCCTTCATTCCAGACGTGTAGACGTAATCGGCGTGTTGCCCCGCATGCTTGCCAACGATGCCGGTCAGCGGCGGGCCGAAGGCGTTGCGTGCCGCCGGACCGATCTTGTGGCAGCCGGAACACAGGCGGGTGAAAACGGCCTTGCCGGCGTCAGGATCGCCGGCCTTGACCTGGGTGCAGGTCAACAGAATCAGAAGGGAAAGTGCAGCTTTTCTCATCGGTGAGCCGTGACGGCAGCCTCTGCGGATATGAAGCGCGGGATATTAACCCAGTGCTGGGCAGGGAGGCACGACGCAGGTCAGTCCGCTTTGCTACGGAAACGAAAAAGCCCCGGTTCCATGGGAAGCCGGGGCTTTCGCTTACATCGAATATGGCGGTGAAGGAGGGATTCGAACCCTCGATACAATTTCTTGTATACACACTTTCCAGGCGTGCTCCTTAAGCCACTCGGACACCTCACCGTAACTCGCGACACGTTGTGTCTGTCGAGGCGCGCTAATGTAGTCGAAAGCTTTGTCGAAAGCAAAACTTTTTTTCAGAAATTTCATGCGCTTATGCTGTCAGGCCGGTTTTCCGGCGGCAGCGGGGCGTGGGGTCGCCCCGTTGCTCGGGTTTCAGGCGCCGAATCCGCCATCGATGGTCAGACTGGCGCCTGTGATGTAGGCCGCTTCGGGACCGGCGAGGTAGGCGACGAAACCGGCGATCTCTTCGCCACGGCCGTAGCGGGGCAGGGCCATGAAAGTCTTGATGAGCTGCGCGAACTCGCCTTCGTCCGGATTCATGTCGGTGTCCACCGGCCCAGGCTGCACGTTGTTGACGGTGATGCCCTGAGGCCCGAGATCACGGGCCAGGCCTTTGGTCAGGCCGACCAGCGCCGATTTGCTCATCGCATACACGCTGCCGCCGCCGAAAGGCATGCGGTCGGCATTGGTGCTGCCGATGTTGATGATGCGACCGTCTTCCTTCATGTGGCGGGCGGCTTCCTGGCTGGCGATGAACACGCTGCGCACATTGACCGCCAGGGTGCGATCCAGGTCTTCGATGGCGAATTTATCCAGCGCCGCGATCGCCAGCACGCCCGCGTTGTTGACCAGAATATCCAGCCCTCCGAAAGCATCAACTGTGCTTTGCACGGCCTGGCGGACCGCCTGTTCATCAGCGCTGTCGGCGCGGATCGCCAGAGCCCGTCCGCCGCTGGCGACGATGCTGTCCTGCAGTTCGAGCGCCTTGCCTTCGGAGCTGACGTAGGTGAAACCGACCGCGGCGCCTTCCTGGGCGAGTCGCGTGACGATGGCCGCGCCTATGCCACGGGAGCCGCCTTGTACCAGAGCCACTTTGCCGATGAGGTGTGCGTGAGCGTTCATGATGTTCTCCAGAGCCGGTTGGACAGGAGTAATCACAGTAGCAGCCGCCGGGAAAAACGCAGGTCAGTGACAATGCTGTGCGACTCGGCCAAATCAGGCTGGACGCAGAGAGAGGTTGTAAATAAGGTTATGGATTGTGCAAGGACTCACAGGTGGCTCTGGATGGACATCGACAGCAACTGCGCCCTGATCATCATCGACATGCAGCAGGGGATCAATCATCCCCGGCTGGGACGGCGCAACAATCCCCAGGCAGAGCAGCAGATGATTTCGTTGCTACAGGCCTGGCGCGAAGCCGGGCGGCCGGTCATTCACGTGCGCCATTTTTCCACCTCGCCGGAATCGGTGTTCTGGCCGGAGCAGTCCGGGGTCGAGTATCAGCCTGCGTTCCTGCCACAGCCCGGCGAGCGGGAGCTGCGCAAACAGGTGCCCGATGCCTTCTGCGGCTCCAGTCTGGAAGGCTGGTTGCGTAACGATGGCATTCGGCAGGTGTTGATCGTGGGTGTAGTCACCCACAATTCGGTGGAGTCGACAGCGCGAACCGGCGGCAATCTGGGTTTTGACGTGCGGGTGGCGCACGACGCCTGTTTCACCTTCGATCAGCCGGACTTTTTCGGAACACCGCGCTCCGCCGAGGACGTTCACGCCATGTCACTGGGCAATCTGCACGGCGAGTACGCCACCGTAGTCTCGACCGCGCAGATTCTGGAAGCCTGAAACAGGCTCGTCTATTTGCGAGCCTTCTTCGGGATGGGCGGCAAAGGCGCGAACAGCGCCTGCAGGTCTTCTTCACGAAGTTTCCAGTCACCGCTGGTCCGGCCGTCCAGCACGCCCGCGGCCAGTTCCGACTTCTCCAGTTGCAGGCGCTGGATCTTTTCTTCCACCGTGCCCCGGGCAATCATTTTGTACACGAACACCGGCTTGTCCTGACCGATACGGTAGGCGCGGTCGGTGGCCTGATTTTCCGCCGCCGGATTCCACCAGGGGTCGTAGTGGATCACGGTGTCGGCGGCCGTCAGGTTAAGCCCGGTGCCGCCGGCCTTGAGACTGATCAGGAAGATCGGCAGCTTGCCGCTCTGGAAATCATGAATGGGCGTGCGCCGGTCGCGTGTGGCGCCGGTGAGCAGGGCATAGCCCATGCCGCGTTGCTTGAGCTCCTGTTCGATCAGGCCCAGCATCGAGGTGAACTGGGAAAACAGCAGAATCCTGCGACCTTCGGACACCAGTTCTTCAATCATTTCCATCAGGCTGATCAGCTTGGCCGAGCTGCCATGCTTGCTGTTGACCGGGATGTCCTGATTGACCAGGCGCAGGTCGCAGCACACCTGGCGCAGCTTGAGCAGGGCTTCGAGAATGATGATCTGACTGCGCGCCACGCCCTTGCGGCTGATTTCGTCGCGGACCTTCTTGTCCATCGCCAGTCGCACGGTTTCGTACACGTCGCGCTGGGCGTCGTTGAGGTCCACCCAATGGACGATTTCGGTCTTGGGCGGCAATTCGGTGGCGACCTGTTCTTTGGTGCGCCGCAGCAGAAAAGGCTTGATGCGCGCATTGAGGTGTTGCAGGCGATCCCGGTTGCCATGCTTTTCGATGGCGGTGCGGTAATTGCTGTTGAACTCCTTGCTGCTGCCCAGCCAGCCGGGCATCAGGAAATGGAACAGCGACCAGAGTTCGCCCAGGTGGTTCTCTAGCGGCGTGCCGCTCAAGCACAGACGTTGCCGGGCCTTGAGCTGGCGCGCGGCCTGGGCCGCTTTGCTTTTCGGGTTCTTGATGTACTGCGCCTCATCGAGAATCAGCACGTGGAACGGCTGCTTTTCCAGCAGTTCGAGATCCCGGGGTAGCAGCGCGTAGGTGGTCAGGATCAGGTCGTAATCCTGAAGATCGGCGGCATCCTGACGTCGGTTGGCTCCATACAGGGCCAGCACCTTGAGTTGCGGGGTGAAGTGCTCGGTTTCGTCCATCCAGTTGGGAATCAGGCTGGTGGGCATCACCGCCAGCGCGGGCCGGTCCAGGCGTCCGGCCTGTTTCTCCATCAGCAGATGGGCAAGGGCCTGCAGTGTCTTGCCCAGTCCCATGTCATCAGCCAATACGCCGCCGACTTCCAGCTCTCGCAGTGCCTGCATCCAGCTCAGGCCCTCCAGCTGGTAACCGCGCAAAGTCGCGTTGAGGCCTTCGGGCAGGCTGACCGGGGCGTCCTTGATATGCACCAGACGTTCGGCAAAGTCCCGCAGGCGGTCGCCGCCTTGCCATACCAGCGGCAGATCGTCGAGTTCGGTCAGGCGCGCCGCGTCGGCGGTGCTCATGCGCAATGAGTTGCGGCCTTCCTCGCGCCAGTAGAAGTCGCCCAGGGTCGCCAGCACCGGCTTGAGCCGGCCGTAGGGCAGGGCGATCTGCACCGGACCGCCGCCGCTCTGGGTGAAGTGGTTGAGTTGCACCAGCAGTTGTTCGTCGTCGCCGCGCCGGGCGACGGCCGCGGGGCTCATCAATTCCGGATGGCTGCGGATCAGGTTGATGAGGATCGGCAGCAGGCTCAGGCGCTCGCCGTTGACGATGATGCCCAGTTCCAGGTCGAACCAGTCGCGCTCATTCTCGTCCTCGATGACCGCGTACCAGTCCTGCACGGGGGTGACGTCGAAGCCGAAGTCGTCGTGTATCTCGATTTCCCAGCCCTGCTCGCGCAAGGTCGGCAGATCATTGAGCACGAAATGCAGCCAGGCCTTGTCATTGGGCAGCTCGTACATATCGCCGGCGCTGTCGGGCAGGGCCTTGCTCTGGCGCGTGGCGACCTTGAAACCCAGGTCGCTCAACTGCTGGCGCAGCAGGCGTTCCTGCTCGCCCTGGCGGCGGATACGCAGGGTCTCGGTTTCGGTGTGCTCGATGATGTCGCTCTTCTGATTCACCAGGTCGCTGCCCAGCGAGCTGACCAGAATACTGACGTTGGTCGTGCCTGTCGCGTAGTGCTTGCCATAGGCGAAGGCCAGCGCCGCGCGGTGCTGGGTGTGCCGCTGCATGCGGCCATTGCGCGGTTCGTAGGCGGTGTACTCGATGCTGGCCAGGATCAGCCGCGGCACCGGCTTGATGGTGTCGACCAGACGTTCCGGCAGGCGCGGTATGGCCGGCGCTTCGGGCTCGCGTTCTTCACCCAGCGCGGCCTGCAGCTGCGATCGGTTTTCCGGGGCCTGCAGGAAGAACATCGCCGCCGCGCAATGCTTGCATTCGTTGCGGACCGGACAGGTGCATTTGCATACCAGGAAATTGCGATAGCGGTCCGGGTCCTTGAACATCAGGGTCTGGGTATAGATTTCCAGTCCAGAGCCGCGGCACGCGGTACGAATGATCTGCGGGCTGGAATCTTCGAGCACGATGCGCTTTTGCCGCGCATAGTCATACCCGCGTTCAAGCGTCTTGGATGTGAACAGCTCTGTCCAGGCCGCGGCCAGGACTTTTTCGAGAATGGACGACACAGTGTTGGAAAGCCCTACGCCGTAGCGATGCTCAAAAGAAAGGGAGCGCCATGGCGCTCCTGGAAACCTACAGAGGAGAAATCCGGACCAGCAGCGCCAGGCTGCCGTTGTCCAGGTACGTCAGTTCACCGTTCCTGACCCGTACGGTCTGTTTCATCCGTTCGCTGCCGGCCAGAACGCCATGGGCGTCGAGCTGATTGACCCAGAAGTCTGCGGCAATGTCAGTGAAGCGCGCCAGCGCAATGCTGATGGTGCCTTCGATAGGGAAGTGTCCCAAACGTTCCTCGCCACCGGTGACCGCCATGGCAGAGGGCTGCTCCCCCAGCGTCTGGCGCCAGGCGCGCTGCAACAGCACCTGATAGTCGCCGCTGTCCTGCAGGCGGGACGCAACGTCATTCATGGTAGGGCTGCGTTCGTTTTCGGGGCCTACCCTGGGGGCGCCGGCATCCCAGTCCTCGGGAGCGAACTGCCGGGTGGCCGGTGGCTCGCCGTTCTGGCGGAACAGGATCATCTCGACCTGATACGAGCCGTCTGCGAAGGCGGCGGGTGCGACAAGCGTCAACAACAACATCAATGAACGAAACAGACGCATGAATCAATCCTTGGCGGTTTTCGGGGTCAGGCGCTCGAGCAGTGCCTCGATCGTATTGAAGCGCTCGTCCGGGCGCTCCATGGGGACCGAGAACTTGAACAGCGTCGCGCCTTCGAACTTGTAGCGGTTGGGCTGGCTCTGGATCAGCTTGATCAGGGTCAGCGGGTCGACCGGCGTGTCGGCGGCGAATTCGATACGGCCACCCTGCGGGCCGGCGTCGATCTTCTTGATACCCAGCTGCTCGGCCTTCAGCTTGAGGCTGGTAATGCGCACCAGGCTCTTGGCGGCTTCGGGCAGCAGGCCGAAACGGTCGATCATCTCCACCTGGAGATCCTTGAGGCCGTCTTCGTCGGCGGCATTGGCGATGCGCTTGTAGAGGATCAGGCGGGTATGAACGTCCGGCAGGTAGGCTTCGGGAATCAGCGCGGGCACCCGCAGGTTGATCTCCGGCCCGCCACCTAGTGGCTGCTCCAGATTCGGCTGTTCGCCCTTGCGGATCGACTTGACCGCGCGTTCGAGCATTTCCATATACAGCGTGAAGCCCACCGCCTGGATCTGCCCGCTCTGGCCTTCGCCGAGCAGTTCGCCGGCGCCGCGAATTTCCAGGTCGTTGGTCGCCAGCACGAAGCCGGCGCCCAGGTCCTGGGTGTTGGCGATGGCTTCCAGGCGCTTCTCGGCATCCGGCGTGATCTGCTTGCGGGGCGGTGTCAGCAGGTACGCATAGGCCTGGTGGTGACTGCGCCCGACGCGACCGCGCAGCTGGTGCAGCTGCGCCAGGCCGAACTTGTCGGCCCGCTCGATGATGATGGTGTTGGCGCTCGGCACGTCGATGCCGGTTTCGATGATGGTCGAGGCGATCAGCACGTTGAAGCGCTTGTGGTAGAAATCGCTCATCACCTGTTCGAGTTCACGCTCGCGCATCTGGCCGTGACCGATGCCGATGCGCGCCTCGGGAACCAGCTCGGCCAGGTCGGCCGCGCATTTCTCGATGGTCTTGACGTCGTTGTGCAGGTAATAGACCTGGCCACCGCGCAACAGCTCGCGCAGCAGGGCTTCCTTCACGGTGGGCTTGTTCTGCTCCATCACGAAGGTGCGCACCGACAGACGCCGCGCCGGCGGCGTGGCGATGATCGACAGGTCGCGCATGCCCGACACGGCCATGTTCAGCGTGCGCGGAATCGGCGTGGCGGTCAGGGTCAGGATGTCGACTTCGCTGCGCAGCGCCTTGAGCTGTTCCTTCTGGCGCACGCCGAAACGGTGTTCCTCGTCGATGATCACCAGCCCCAGGTTCTTGATCTTCACATCGTCCTGCAGCAGCTTGTGGGTGCCGATCACGATGTCGATCTTGCCCTCGGCCAGATCGGCGACGGCCGCGTTGACCTCCTTGGCGGACTTGAAGCGACTCATCACCTCGACCCGCACCGGCCAGTCGGCGAAACGGTCGCGGAAACTGTTGTAGTGCTGCTGGGCCAGCAGGGTGGTGGGCACCAGCAGTGCCACCTGACGCCCTCCATGGACCGCGATGAACGCCGCACGCATCGCCACTTCGGTCTTGCCGAAACCCACGTCGCCGCACACCAGCCGGTCCATGGGGCGTGGCGCGAGCATGTCGGCGCGAACCGCCTCGATGGTGCTCTGCTGGTCGGGCGTTTCCTCGAACGGGAAACCTGCCGCGAAAGTCGCGTAGTCGGCCTTGGGGTCGTCGAACGCATAGCCTTCGCGCGCGGCGCGGCGTGCGTAGATGTCGAGCAGCTCCGCGGCCACATCGCGCACCTGCTCGGCGGCCTTGCGCTTGGCTTTCTGCCAGGCTTCGGAACCCAGACGATGCAGCGGCGCCATTTCGTCGTCGCTGCCGGTGTAGCGGGCGATCAGATGCAGGTTCGCGACCGGGACGTACAGCTTGGCGTCGTCGGCGTAGGCCAGCATCAGGAATTCCGCGACCTGGTTTTCGACTTCCAGCGTCGCCAGCCCCAGGTAGCGCCCGACGCCGTGGTCGATATGCACCACCGGCGCTCCCTCGCGCAGCTCGGTGAGGTTCTTGATCACCGCGTCGTTGTTGCCACCGTCGGTGCGTTTTTCACGGCGGCGGCGTTGCATCACTCGCTGGCCGAACAGCGGGCTTTCGGCGATCAGGGCGATGGCCGGATCTTCCAGGACCAGACCCTTGTCCAGCGGCGCGATGGTGATCGCCAGGCGCTCCTTGCCGGTCGCGAACTCCCCCCAGCTGTCGACGGTTTTGGGGCGCAGCTTGAGGCGTTCGAGCAGTTCGAGCAGCACCTCCCGGCGGCCGGCCGACTCGGCGGTGAACAGCACCCGGCCCGGGAACTGGTCCAGAAAACCGGACAAGGCCGCCAGCGGCTGGCTGGCCTTGGCTTCGATGGCCAGGTCCGGCAGCTCGCGGGCGTCGAAGCGTTCACGGCCTGTGCCCGATTCGACGTCCTGTTCGCTGGCAACCACACGCGGCCAGCTTTTCAGGCGCGCAAAGCAGTCTTCCACCGGCAGGAACAGCTCGACCGGCGGCAGCAGCGGGCGCATGGGGTCGACGCGACGGTCTTCGTAGCGGTTGCGCACGTCGTTCCAGAAATTCTCGGCAGCCTGTTCGATGCCCGGCAGGGAGAACACCTGGGTGTCCTGGGGCAGGTAATCGAACAGGGTCGAAGTTTCTTCGAAGAACAGCGGAATGTAGTACTCGATACCCGCCGGCGTGATGCCACTGCTCAGGTCCTGGAGCAGTGGGCTGCGGCGGAAGTCGACGTCGAAGCGCTCGCGGTAGCGCGCCTTGAAGCGGGTGACCTGGTCTTTCTGCAGGGGAAACTCGCGGGCCGGCAGCAGTCGCACCGAGTCGACCTTGTCGATGGAGCGCTGGGTCTCGGGATCGAAGGTGCGCAGCGTCTCGATCTCGTCGTCGAACAGATCAATGCGGTAAGGCACCTTGCTGCCCATGGGGAACAGGTCGATCAGGGCTCCGCGCACGGTGAACTCGCCATGCTCGTAGACCGTGTCGACGTACCGGTAGCCGCTGGCCTCCAGACGTGCGCGCATGGCCTCTACGTCAAGCTTCTGACCGACGTCCAGGACCAGGCTGCTGCCCAGCAGGAATTTGGTCGGTGCCAGTCTATGTAGGGCCGTGGTGACAGGTACTACCAAAACGCCATGGTCCAGTTCGGGAAGCCGGTAAAGGCTGGCGATTCGCTGCGAAATGATGTCCTGATGCGGCGAGAACAGGTCATAGGGCAGGGTTTCCCAGTCGGGGAAATGCAGGACCGGCAGGTCAGGGGCGAAGAACTTCAGCTCCTGTTCCAGACGCTCCGCGCTCTGGCTGTCGGCGGTGAGCAGCAAGGTAAAGCGCCGGGCGGCGCTGGCGGCCTCGGCGATGGCCAGGCTCAGGGCGGCACCGGGGAGATTGCCCCAGTAGTGTTTGCCGGCGGTGGCCGGAAGATGCGGTAGACGCAGAACTGGCACGGAAGGTCGGGCTCCAGGCATTGCGACAGGGGCCGCGATTGTAGCGGGCGAAGGTGTCGGCTGTCAGGTTTCGAATACATTTGCGCGAATTTGTCACCCTGAACTTATGTAGCAGGCAAAGATCTGACAGTCGCTCATTGCCTATAAACATGGGCGAAGTCATAATGTAGCCCCTTTTTTCAGCCCCTACATGTGGAAGGTTCCCGTGACTCAGAAGCCCGACCAGTGTCTTGGTGAATGGATCGATCGTGAAGCCCTCGCCGAGGCGATGATCCCGCTTATCGGTCAGCTCTACCGCAATAACAACGTGGTGAGCTCGATCTATGGACGTACCCTGATCAATCGATCGGTGATCGCGATTCTCAAAGCCCATCGCTTCGCCCGTCACCGCCAGGCCGACGCCTGCGAGCTGTCCGTACACGAGACTTTCCCGCTGCTCAAGGCGATGAGCGAGCTCAAGCTGGGCGCCGCTTCCGTGGATCTGGGCAAGCTGGCCGTCAAGTACAAGACCGAAGGCAACGGCCGCAGCGCCGAGCAGTTCGTGCGTGAAGAACTGGCCAGTGTCGTGGGTCAGCAGAGCGCCAGTCCTCGCAAGGGCACTGACGTGGTGCTGTATGGTTTCGGCCGGATCGGTCGCCTGCTGGCCCGCATCCTGATCGAGAAGACCGGTGGCGGCGAAGGCCTGCGTCTGCGTGCCATCGTCGTGCGCAAGGGTTCCGACAACGACCTGATCAAGCGCGCCAGCCTGCTGCGTCGTGACTCGGTTCACGGTCCGTTCGACGGCACCATCACGGTCGATGAAGCCAACAACACCATCACCGCGAACGGCAACCTGATCCAGGTCATCTACGCCAAGAACCCCACCGAGGTGGACTACACCCAGTACGGCATCCAGAACGCCCTGCTGGTGGACAACACCGGTGTATGGCGCGATGCCGACGGTCTGGGTCAGCACCTGGCCTGCCCAGGTATCGACCGCGTGGTCCTGACCGCGCCGGGCAAGGGCAAGCTGAAGAACATCGTGCACGGCATCAATCACGGCGAAATCACCGCCGATGACAAGATCGTGTCGGCGGCGTCCTGCACCACCAACGCCATCGTGCCGGTGCTCAAGGCGGTCAACGACAAGTTCGGCATCGTCAACGGCCACGTCGAAACCGTTCACTCGTACACCAACGACCAGAACCTGATCGACAACTTCCACAAGGGCGATCGCCGTGGCCGCAGCGCCGCGCTGAACATGGTCATCACCGAGACCGGTGCCGCCACCGCCGCAGCCAAGGCCCTGCCTGAGCTGGCCGGCAAGCTGACCGGCAACGCGATCCGCGTACCGACGCCGAACGTGTCGATGGCGATCCTGAACCTGAACCTCGACAAGCAGACCACTCGCGAAGAAATGAACGAGTACCTGCGTCACATGGCGCTGGATTCCGAACTGCATCGCCAGATCGACTTCGTCAACTCGCAGGAAGTGGTTTCCACCGACTTCGTGGGTTCGCGTCACGCCGGTGTCGTGGATGCCGAAGCGACCATCGTCAACGACAACCGCGCTGTGCTGTACGTCTGGTACGACAACGAGTTCGGTTATAGCTGCCAGGTGGTTCGCGTGATGGAAGACATGGCGGGCGTCAACCCACCGGCTTTCCCGAAGTAACGGCTGACTGAAGCTGTAACTTTCGAATAAAAAATGCCCCGACTGGTTCGGGGCATTTTTGTTTCCGCTATTGCTGGATCAGGCGGCGACCGGTGCCTCCAGCTGTTGGCCGCCGCGGCGGAACAACACCAGGGTCGCGATCAGCCCTAGCACCGCAGCGCCGGTCAGCCAGATCCCTGGCGCCGCCTTGTTGCCCAGCTCATGAATGAGGTAGGTGCAGGCTGCGGGCGTGAAACCGCCAAAGGTCGCGGTCGCGAGGCTGTAAGCGAGCGAGAACCCGGTAGTGCGCACGTCCACCGGCATGATTTCGGTCAGCGCCACGACCATCGCGCCATTGTACGAACCGTACAGGAACGAGAGCCACAGCTCGACCATCAGCAGATTGCCAAAGCTGGGATGGGCCACCAGCCAGGACAGGGCAGGGTAGGCGGTGGCGATCGCCAGCACGGTCGCGCCGATCAGCAGCGGCTTGCGGCCGACGCGATCGGAAAAAGCGCCCATGACCGGCAGCCAGATGAAGTTGGAAACACCGACACATACCGTCACCAGCAAGCTGTCCAGGTCGGACAGGTGCAGTTCGTTTTTGCCGAAAGTCGGGGTATAGGCCGTGATCAGGTAAAAGCTCACGGTGGTCATGACTACCAGCGCCATGCCGCCCAGCACCAGGCCGAAGTTCTGGCCGATGGAGCGCACCACTTCGCCCAGCGTGGGGCGATGTTTGCGAGCCGTAAACTCAGGGGATTCTTCCAGCGAGCGGCGGATCACGAAAATCGCCGGCACGATCAGGCAGCCGACCAGGAAAGGTACGCGCCAGCCCCATTCACCCATCTGCGCGGGATCAAGCCAGTGATTGAGCGCGACACCCAGCAGGCCTGCGAAGACCACGGCTGCCTGCTGGCTTGCCGATTGCCAGCTGACGAAGAAACCCTTGCGGCCGGGCGTGGAGATTTCGGCCAGATACACCGACACCCCGCCCAGTTCCACGCCGGCTGAGAAGCCTTGCAGCAGACGGCCGAGCAGTACCAGCAGAGGCGCTGCCACGCCGATGGTGGCGTAGCCCGGCACGCAGGCGATCAGCAGAGTGCCCATCGCCATCAGCGCGAGAGTAATGATCAGACCCTGGCGTCGACCGTGACGGTCGATGTAGGCGCCGAGAAAGATCGCGCCCAGTGGGCGCATCAAAAATCCCGCGCCGAAGGTCGCCAGCGACAGCATCAGCGAGGCGAACGCACTGTCGGAGGGGAAAAAGGTCTTGGCGATGGCTGTGGCGTAGAAGCCATAGACCATGAAGTCAAACATCTCTAGAAAGTTACCGCTGACAACGCGAAAGATCGCCTTGCCTTTACTGGTGGTGGAGGCCATTGAATTCACTCGCTCAGGCTTATCGGGTAGCAGTTATCGTTGTGGTCCCGTCGTTGCTGCGAAACCTTTTCGGCATCTGCTGCATTTGTAACAGTATGTGTAAAACATCCTTGGAACAACCGTTTCAGCGCCTCTGTGCGGCATTTTGTGCCTTGACAAGGCGTATATGGCGTCTTTTGAGCGCGTCACTGCAACCGGGTGTGCCCTGCGAGGCCCGCAGGAATCCTGCGTCGCTGTCGAGGGGATGCGCGGCGTGCGATGCTCGAAGGCCTCGCTGTGCGGCCACAAAAATTGGCCTTCGACGCGACCAAGGGTTAATGTTCGCAGCGTCGAAGCAGCGCTAGACTGCGCCGCGTGATTAAGCCGAAGATGCCGGAGTGGCGCCTCGGTCCGTTCTGAAGGAGTACGCATGGCTGTCTATAACTACGACGTGGTGGTGCTGGGTTCCGGCCCCGCGGGAGAAGGCGCGGCGATGAACGCTGCGAAGGCGGGGCGCAAGGTCGCGATGGTCGACAGTCGCCGGCAGGTAGGCGGTAACTGCACGCACTTGGGCACCATCCCGTCGAAGGCGTTGCGTCACGCGGTCAAGCAGATCATCCAGTTCAATACCAACCCCATGTTCCGGGCCATTGGCGAGCCGCGCTGGTTCTCGTTTCCCGATGTCCTCAAGAACGCCGAGCGGGTCATCTCCAAGCAGGTTGCTTCGCGCACCAGTTACTACGCCCGCAATCGCGTCGATGTGTTTTTCGGAACCGGCAGCTTCGCCGATGAAACCAGCATCAATGTGGTCTGCACCAACGGCGTAGTGGAAAAGCTGGTTGCCAACCAGATCATCATCGCCACCGGTTCGCGTCCGTATCGTCCGGCGGACATCGACTTCAGCCACAAGCGCATCTACGACAGCGACACCATCCTCAGCCTGGGCCATACGCCGCGCAAGCTGATCGTTTACGGCGCCGGGGTCATCGGTTGCGAATACGCGTCCATCTTCAGCGGCCTGGGTGTGCTGGTCGAGCTGGTGGACAACCGCGACCAGTTGCTGAGCTTCCTGGACACGGAAATTTCCCAGGCACTGAGCTATCACTTCAGCAACAACAACGTGATGGTTCGCCATAACGAAGAGTACGAGCGGGTCGAGGGCCTGGAAAACGGCGTGATCCTGCACCTCAAGTCGGGCAAGAAGATCAAGGCCGACGCGCTGCTGTGGTGCAACGGCCGTACCGGCAATACCGACCGGCTGGGGCTGGAGAACATCGGTCTCAAAGCCAATAGCCGTGGTCAGATCGAGGTCGACGAGTATTACCGTACCAGCGTTTCCAACGTGTACGGCGCGGGCGACGTGATCGGCTGGCCGAGTCTGGCGAGCGCGGCCTATGACCAGGGCCGCTCGGCCGCTGGCAGCGTCGTCGACAATGGCAGCTGGCGTTACGTCAATGACGTGCCGACCGGCATCTACACCATCCCGGAGATCAGCTCGATCGGCAAGAACGAACACGAACTCACTCAAGCCAAGGTGCCGTACGAAGTGGGCAAGGCGTTCTTCAAGGGCATGGCGCGGGCGCAGATTTCCGGCGAGCGGGTCGGCATGCTCAAGATCCTGTTTCATCGCGAGACCCTGGAAGTGCTGGGCGTGCACTGCTTCGGCGACCAGGCTTCCGAGATTCTCCACATCGGTCAGGCGATCATGAGTCAGGAAGGCCCGGCCAACAGCATCAAGTATTTCGTCAACACCACCTTCAACTATCCGACCATGGCCGAAGCCTATCGGGTAGCGGCCTACGACGGCCTGAACCGGCTTTTTTGAGCGGCTCCGGCCGGTGGCCTGAGCCGGCCGGAGAGACCGATTTCAGCGATTCCCGAGCGTGGCAGTGGCCAAACCGGGAAAGTCTGTAATCAGGCTGTCAGCGCCGAAGTCGGCGAGCCTGCGCATCAGCGCGGGCTCGTTGACGGTCCATACCGACACATGCAACCCCTGCCGCTGGGCCTTCGCCAGGCGCTCGGGCGTGCACAGCGTCCAGTTCAGCGCCAGAATCTCGCATCCATAGTTCTGCGCGACCTTCAGCGGATCGAGCCAGGCGTATTCCGCGACCAGTCCTCGGGAAATGTCCGGCGTCAGCTCCGTTGCCGCGCGCAGCACCTCGCGCGAGCTTGAAGTGATGGTGATGCGCTCCAGCAGGTCGTGACGCTGGGCCAGTTCGCGAATCGCCAGCACCGTGTTGGCGGCACGCGTGCGTGATGCGCTTTTGACTTCGAGCTGCCAGTGTTCGAAGTCGCACTGCTCGAACAGTTCTTCCAGGCGCGGGATCGGGCAGGGCGATACCCAGCCCGGCCCGCCCTTGCGCGCATCGTATTTCACCAGGTCAGCAGCGTCATGCTCGCTGACTCTGCCACGCCGCTCGGTGGTGCGCTTGAGCGTCGGGTCATGGATGACCATCAGCTCGCCGTCCCTGGAAAGATGCAGGTCCAGCTCGCAGCGGCGAACGCCGTGACTCAGGCATTGCTTGAAGCTGTTGAGGGTGTTTTCCGGTGCTTCGCCCTTGGCGCCGCGGTGGCCGTAAATGAGGGTCACGATTACTCCTGGCCTGAAAGGCGCCGATTACGTAGTAGGTCTGGGGAAAAGCAGGCCGTCAGGCGCCGGGCGCGGCGCTCTGTTCGAGTGCCTGACGCCGCTGTTGCGCCTGGCGTTGCAGAACATGTCGCGCCAGCAGTTGGCGCTGAGCGTCCGGCAGATCGACGAATTCGGTACCGATCAGATGGCGGTCGGCGGCGATGGTGTCGCAGTGGGTGACACGGGCGCGCAACAGCAGGCCGGAGGCCTGGGGCATCAGCACCATCTTGACCGACAGCAACTGGCCGGGCGCAAAATCCTGCAACGATTCGAATTCCACGCCGCCTTCGGACAGTTTCACCGGTTGCGGCTCGCCGATCTCGCCCATCGCGGTGTGCGCGATAACCCGACTGAGCAGGTCGATGCGCTTGCTGAGCGCCTTGAGAAAGCCGTTGAGCACCCGGTCCCGCTCATCGAGCTGACGCAGCAGGTGCTGGGATTCGAACTCGCTGATATGCAACTCGCTCAGCAGATCGAATAGCGCAGAAGTGTCTGGAGCGGCCTGCTCGTCGGCCTCCGCGGATGCTGACAGCGGGTGAATTTCCAGTGCGACCCTGTCTTCGATACGGTAGTATTCGCGGCGTTCTTCTTCATCTAATGTCGACATGGCGAACCCATGGTAGCGGCGGTGGTCGGAGATGTTCGAGTGCTTCGAGTGTAAAGCCGCACGTCGAGCCCCGCCATACGGACGCCCCATTCCTGCGAACAAATTCCCTAATGTTCAGACCTCTCTTTGTTTTCATCGGCACGCGCTACACCCGTGCCAAACGACGCAATCATTTCGTTTCCTTCATTTCCCTGACATCGATGATCGGCCTGGCACTGGGTGTCGTGGTGATGATCGTCGTGCTGTCGGTCATGAACGGCTTCGACCACGAAATGCGTACCCGTGTATTGGGCATGGTGCCCCATGCGACCATCGAGTCCGGCGATCCGATCAGCGACTGGCGCGGGCTGGCCGAGCAGGTTCGTGGCAATCCGCAGGTGGAGGCCGTCGCGCCCTTCACCCAGATGCAGGGCCTGCTGACCCATGACGGCAAGGTCCAGAAAGTCCTGCTCAACGGCATCGATCCGGCCCAGGAGCGCAACGTGTCGATCATCGACAGTTTCGTGCGCGAGGGCCGGCTGGACAGTCTGGCGCCGGGCAGCTTCGGCATCATGATCGGTGACAAGGCCGCCGCCAAACTGGGCGTGGGCGTCGGCGACAAGCTGACCTTCGTGGCGCCTGAAGTGACCATCACCCCGGCGGGCATGTTTCCACGCATGAAGCGCTTCGAAGTGACGGGCATCTTTCACGTCGGCGCCGGTGAAATCGACGGCTTTCTGGGCCTGACCAACCTGGACGACCTCGGCCGGTTGCACCGCTGGAAGCCCGATCAGGTCCAGGGTCTGCGCCTGAAATTCACCGACCTGTTCGACGCGCCGCGCACCTCCTGGGACATTGCCCAGAAACTGGGCGAAAACCGCTTCTATTCCCGCGACTGGACCCGGACCCACGGCAATCTGTATCAGGCCATCCGTATGGAAAAAGCCATGATCGGTCTGTTGCTGCTGCTGATCGTCGCGGTGGCGGCATTCAATATCATCTCCACGCTGGTCATGGTGGTGAACGACAAGAAAAGCGACATTGCGATCCTGCGCACGCTGGGTTCCACGCCCAGGCAAATCATGGCGATCTTCATGGTCCAGGGCACGGTGATCGGCGTTGTAGGCACCCTGATCGGCGCCGGGCTGGGCATCCTGGCCGCGCTTAACGTCAGCGCGGCGATCGCGGCGCTGGAAAAACTGATCGGCCACAAGTTTCTGAATGCCGACGTGTACTTCATCGATTATCTGCCTTCGCAGCTGATGGCCCAGGACGTGCTCCAGGTCTGCGGCGCTGCGTTGGTCCTGAGTTTCCTCGCCACCCTGTATCCCGCCTGGCGTGCCGCGCGCACCCAGCCGGCAGAGGCGTTACGTTATGAGTGAGTCGGGCATGTTGGATAAAGCTGTATTGAGTTGCCGCAACCTGGGCAAATCCTATGAAGAAGGCCCCGAGTCGGTGGTCGTGCTGTCCGGCCTGCAGCTGGAGCTGCATGCCGGTGAGCGGGTCGCCATCGTCGGCAGTTCCGGTTCGGGCAAGAGCACCTTGCTCAATCTCCTGGGCGGCCTGGACACGCCGTCCGAAGGCAGTGTCTGGCTGGCGGGCGAAGAACTGTCGGCGCTCAACGAGAAGGCGCGTGGTCAGCTGCGCAACCGGGCGCTGGGGTTCGTCTACCAGTTCCACCACCTGCTGCCCGAGTTCACCGCGCTGGAAAACGTCTGCATGCCGCTGCTGATCGGCCGGGTCGCGATTCCCGAAGCTCGTCAGCGCGCCACTGCGTTGCTGGAACGGGTAGGGCTGTCGCATCGTCTGGCACACAAGCCCGCTGAACTGTCCGGTGGTGAGCGGCAGCGCGTAGCGATTGCCCGGGCGCTGGTGAATCAGCCAGGGCTGGTGATGCTCGACGAGCCCACCGGCAACCTGGATCACCATACGGCGCAGGGCATCCAGGACCTGATGCGGGAACTGAGCACGTCGTCGCGCACCGCCTTTCTGGTGGTAACCCACGACATGAGTCTGGCCCGGCAGATGGACCGCGTCCTGCGTCTGGAAGACGGCCGTCTCATCGAAGCCTGATCCCGCGACCCGGCGCAATCGAGCGCGCCGGGTTTCCATTTCTCACACGGTGCTTGCGAATGTTCAGACCGTTACCCGCGTTCATCGGCTTGCGCTACACCCGCGCCAAACGCCGCAAGAACTTTATCTCGTTCATCTCCATGACTTCGATGATCGGCCTCGCGCTGGGCGTGCTGGCCATGATCGTGGTGCTGTCGGTCATGAACGGCTTCCAGCGCGAAATGAGCTCGCGCATCCTGGGCATGGTGCCCCATGCCATGATCGCCGGCACCGCACCGCTGGATGACTGGAAGCCGACAGCCGAAGCCGCGCTGAAAAATCCGCAGGTCACGGCTGCGGCGCCGCTTACCGAGATGGAAGGCATGCTGTCCTACAAAGGGTCGATGCAGCCGATCCAGATCAGCGGCGTCGATCCCGCGCTGGAGCACCAGGTCTCCATCGTGACCCGGCACATCACTCGCGGAAAGCTCGAAGACCTCAAGCCCGGCGAGTTCGGCGTGGTCCTGGGCGACCTTACTGCGCGTCGTTTTCGCCTGAGCGTGGGTGACAAGCTGACCCTGATCGTGCCGGAAGTCAGCAGCGCGCCGGGCGGCATCACGCCGCGTCTGCAACGTCTGACAGTGGTCGGAGTCTTCAAGGTCGGGGCCGAGCTGGACGGCTCGATGGCGCTGATCAACATCGCCGACGCCGCGCAGATGCAGCGCTGGCAGCCGGGTCAGGTGCAGGGCGTGCGTCTGGCGCTCAAGGACCTGTATCAGGCGCCGCAAGTGTCGTCGGCGATCGCCGCCGGGCTGGGGCAGGGCTATCGCGCCGATGACTGGACCCACACCCAGGGCAGCCTGTTCAGCGCCATGAAGATGGAAAAGACCATGATCGGGCTGTTGCTGTTGATGATCGTGGCGGTCGCGGCGTTCAACATCATCGCCACGCTGATCATGGTGGTCAATGACAAGGGCGCGGACATCGCTATCCTGCGCACCATCGGCGCCACGCCTCGACAGATCATGGGGATCTTCGTGGTCCAGGGCACCGTGATAGGAGTGGTAGGGACATTGATCGGCGGCGTGCTGGGCGTCATCGCTGCGC
This sequence comes from Pseudomonas sp. JDS28PS106, assembly GCF_036706555.1. NCBI lineage: Bacteria > Pseudomonadati > Pseudomonadota > Gammaproteobacteria > Pseudomonadales > Pseudomonadaceae > Pseudomonas > Pseudomonas sp. JDS28PS106. The sequence continues at coordinate 216,050 of NZ_JBAJGT010000009.1, forward strand.
TCAATGTCAGCAGTCTGGTGGTCTGGATCGAGCGAGTCAGCGGCCAGCATGTATTCAGCTCGGATGTGTACTTCATCAGTAACCTGCCGTCCGAGCTGCAAGGCTTCGACGTGCTGCTGATATGCAGCGCCGGATTCATCCTCAGCTTCCTGGCGACCATCTACCCGGCATGGCGCGCGGCCAAGGTCGAGCCGGCGCACGCGCTGCGCTACGAGTGAAGCACGATGTATTGCGTCGCCCTGTTCAGGGCGGCGCAATTTCTCGCTGAAAGCCCCGGCCAAACCCTATAGACTCGCCGGGTTATTTCGCAAGCTTCAGGTATCGCCATGCATCCCGCCGCCGAACATTCGCCATTGGGCAAGTCCAGTGAGTACATCTCTACCTATACGCCCTCGTTGCTGTTTCCCATTCCACGGGCGGCAAAATGGGCGGAGCTTGGACTGACGGCCGAGACACTGCCTTATCAAGGTGTGGATTTCTGGAACTGCTATGAAATGTCCTGGCTGTTGCCTTCGGGTAAGCCGGTGGTAGCGATCGGTGAGTTCGCGATTCCGGCGGACTCGCCAAACATCATCGAATCCAAATCCTTCAAGCTGTACCTCAACTCGTTGAACCAGACCGCGTTCGCCGACCGTGCCCAATTGCAGGCGACGCTGGAGCAGGATCTGTCGGCGGCCGCCGGCAAGCCGGTGAGCGTGCGCATTCAGAGTCTTGCGGAAGTCGGAAATGACGGCGTGGCGGTATTGCCGGGCACCTGCATCGACGAGCTGGACGTGCAGATCAGCAGCTACGACCACCCGCAGCCCGAGCTTCTGCGGTGTGACGACTCGCGGATTGTGGAGGAGAGCGTGCACAGCCACCTGCTCAAGTCCAATTGCCCGGTCACCAGCCAGCCGGACTGGGGCAGCGTGGCGGTGGAGTACTGCGGCGCGGCGTTGGATCATGCCAGTCTGCTGGAGTACATCGTCAGCTTCCGCCAGCACTCCGACTTTCATGAGCAGTGCGTCGAGCGCATCTTCATGGACCTGCAGCGCCTCCTCAAGCCCGAGCGGCTGACGGTGTACGCGCGTTACGTAAGACGCGGCGGGCTGGATATCAATCCGTATCGCAGCACCGAAATGCTGAAGGTGGACAACGGCCGGCTGGCTCGGCAGTAGGAAGTATCGCCAGCAAGCTGGCTCCTACGTCCACGTGTCCGTAGGAGCCAGCTTGCTGGCGATCAGATCCCGATATTCCCCAGCGTCTGCACGATATTGCGCAACGTACCGGCAATGGCCGGATGTTCCAGCTCGAACCGCTCCACCGCCAGGTTCACGCCATCGGCCAGGCTCGCATCCTGTTCGTGGGCCGCGTTTTCCAGCTGGATTTTGGTTTCAATTTGTTGCATCAGCTCGCGCAGGTTGTCGCGTTCGGGTTCGGAAAGCGGCGGGTTCTGCTCCAGCTGATCGCGCAGGGTATTGAGTTGTTCTTGCAATTCGCGGGCAGGCATCGCGTGCTCCTTCTCTGATAAGTCTGAACCATGGACTCCGCCATCCGGCGAAAGGTCCCGATGTCTCAAGACTAATCCACTGGCGGGAAAACCGCCTCAGGGCTTCTCGCCCTTGCCGCGGCGCAGCGCAATGTCGTTCAGGCATGAAGGCAGTTCACCCAGATGGTCGATGACCGAATGCACGCCCAGCGCATAGAGCTTGAGTGTGGCATTGGCACGCAGGCGCTCGCGCTCGGCGGCGTCCAACGCCTGCCATTTGGTCGGGGAAAGTCCGCATAGTGGTCCGCAGGAGGCCAGGCCAATGGTCCACAGGCCGGCGTTGAGCCCTGACTGCAGAAGGCGCGGGTCACCGCTGATCAGCACGCAGCCATCGAGCCGCGTGACTTTCAGCGCCATCAGCGCCAGCCAGCAGGCATCCGGGGCAGGCCAGGGCGCGGCGCAACGAGGAGCCGGGGAAATCCAGCCGTTGAGCGATCCGGCCAACGGCTGGCTGACGCTCTCGGGCAATTCATCGATCCAGGCGCATGGCACGCCCTGTTCTTCGAGCGCCTGTAGGATACCGGCGGCGCCGGGCGTGACCTTGGACCACAGCTCCGACGGCTCCGAGTGCGTGCCGGGCCGGGACGCCTGGGCGCCGAAGTCCACCAGGCAGCCGCTTAGGCCGAACAGCAGGGCAGGAAAAACGGGCAAGGGGACGGCAGCCGGCGCGAGCATGGAAATATCTCTGAAATATCAACGCACGCTACCGGCGTTGTATGACAGTGCGATGAACTAATGGACATTGTGTTTATCGAACCGGCGGCGTGCACACAAGTGCCTTCGGAACTGCCTTATTTCAGGCGGAACGCTTTATACTGCCGTCTTCGCGAAGTGGGGGCGCAGCGCCCGCGTCACTATATCGATAAGGAGTGTCAGCTATGCCCGTGACTGGTGCAGGCTTTGTCAAACGTCTCGCCAAGCTTTCCCTGTGCGCCGGCCTCGTGCTGGCTCCGGTTGCCGTGCAGGCTGCCGAGGACGATCCCTGGGAAGGCGTGAACCGTGCGATCTTCCGCTTCAACGATGTTCTGGATACTTACACCCTCAAGCCAATCGCCCAGGGCTACCAGTACATCGCGCCGCAGTTCGTCGAAGATGGCGTGCACAACTTCTTCAACAACATCGGCGATGTGGGCAACCTGGCCAACAACGTGTTGCAGGCCAAGCCCGAAGCCGCCGGCGTCGACACCGCTCGCCTGATCGTGAACACCACGTTCGGCCTGCTGGGCTTCATCGATGTCGGTACCCACATGGGGCTTCAGCGCAACGAAGAAGACTTCGGCCAGACCCTGGGCTACTGGGGCGTACCGAGCGGTCCTTTCGTGATGCTGCCGCTGCTGGGGCCGAGCACTGTCCGGGATACCTTTTCCCGGGTTCCGGACAGCTACACCACGCCTTACCCCTATATCGATCACGTCCCGACCCGCAACTCGGCGCTGGCGGTCAATCTGATCGACACCCGTGCCAGCCTGTTGCAGGCCGAGAAGATGATCACCGGCGACAAGTACACCTTCATTCGCAATGCGTATCTGCAGAACCGCGAATTCAAGGTCAAGGACGGCCAGGTCGAAGACGATTTCTGATCGACCTGTGGTCCTGATTGTGAACAAGGCGACTTCGGTCGCCTTTTTGCTGAAAATGTGAAGCCGTTCCGTTGTGGCTCAATGCATCGCGACGATGGACAGCCCCAGACGCTGGCCGCCGCCGTCCTGATCCTCGGCCCACACGACTTCAGTGTCGGCCGCAAGGCCGGCGAGAGCCGGGTGATCGGAGTCGATCCGCACACTGATGCGGTCGCCCACCTTGAAAGAGCGGGGCGCCTGCACCTGCATGCCTGAGCTTGAAAGGTCGATGCATGTCGCGGCCACGACCTGTCCGGCGTGAATCAGGCTGACATCGGCATCGACGCGCATGCGAATGAAATCCCGCTTTTCTTCGTAGTCTCGATCGGTTCGGCTCACAGGCTGTCCTTCACTTTTGATTGCGGAGTCAAGGGTTCTTATAACTCCCGGTGATTTGTGATGTAAAGACGCAAACGGCGCGCGGACCTGTGCTTGAAACGCCCGGCGGATGGGAGTACCGTCTGCGCCTTGAAGGGCACCTCTGAGAGATGAACCGGCGGCCGGCATTTGCCCCGTACGGTCATTGCAGAGAGGCTAGAAGCGAATCCAGTAAGCAGGCCCGCAGCAGTCGGACCGTTTACGCCAACCTGATCTGGCGCCGTTTGCCCCCATGCCAAAATCCAGTGCTACGCTGCTGATAATCGATGATGACGAAGTGGTGCGCGCGAGTCTCGCCGCCTATCTGGAAGACAGTGGATTCACTGTCCTGCAAGCGAGCAATGGCTTGCAGGGTCTGGAAATATTCGAGCAGCAACACCCCGATCTGGTCATCAGCGATTTGAGAATGCCGCAGATGGGCGGGCTGGAGCTGATTCGTCAGGTCACGGGCATCTCCGCGCAGACGCCGGTGATCGTGGTGTCAGGGGCCGGTGTGATGAGCGATGCGGTCGAAGCCCTGCGCTTCGGCGCGGCCGATTACCTCATCAAGCCGTTGCAGGATCTGGCCGTGCTGGAGCACTCGGTACGCCGTGCGCTGGACCGCTCGCGTCTGCTCAAGGAAAATCAGATTTACCGCGAGAAGCTGGAAACGGCCAATCGCGAACTGGAAGCGAGCCTGCACTTGTTGCAGGAGGACCAGGACGCGGGGCGTCAGGTGCAGATGAACATGCTGCCGATCACCCCCTGGGCCATAGACGAATTCCAGTTCGCTCACCAGATCATCCCGTCGTTGTACCTGTCGGGCGATTTCGTGGATTATTTCCGGGTCGATGAGCGGCGAGTGGCGTTCTACCTGGCGGATGTTTCGGGCCATGGGGCTTCATCGGCGTTCATCACGGTGCTGCTCAAGTTCATGACCACGCGCCTGCTGTTCGAGTCGAAGCGTGGCGGGACACTGCCCGAATTCAAGCCGTCGGATGTGCTGGGGCACATCAACCGTGGCCTGATCAGTTGCAAGCTGGGCAAGCATGTCACGATGGTAGGGGGCGTGATCGACGAGGGGACCGGCAAGCTGACCTATGCGGTAGGCGGGCATCTACCCCTGCCGGTGTTGTTCAGCGGCGGCCAGGCCACGTACCTGCAGGGGCGCGGTCTGCCGGTGGGTCTGTTCAACGAAGCGACTTATCAGGACCATGAGCTGGAATTGCCGGCGTCGTTCAGTCTGACCCTGTTGTCCGACGGCATACTGGACCTTTTGCCCGGTGATACACTCAAGGAGAAAGAGGCCGTGCTCCCTGAACTGGTGAAGACGGCCGGCGGCAGCCTGGATGGCTTGCAGCGGGTTTTTGAATTGGCAACGCTAGGGGAGATGCCGGATGATATCGCCTTGTTAGTGTTAAGCAGGAATCTTGAATGAGTACCGGTAGAATCCAGTTCGCCGAACAGGAAGGCACCTTCGTCCTCAAATTCGTGGGCGAGGTACGCTTGACGCTGTGTTCGGCCTTGGATGCGACGATCGAGCGGATCTTCACCGCTCTGAATTTCTCGGCCGTGGTGATCGATCTGACCGAGACTCGCAGCATCGACAGCACCACGCTCGGGCTGCTGGCCAAGCTGTCGATCCTGTCCCGGCAGAAAGTGGGATTGCTGCCAACCGTGGTCACTACCCACGAAGACATCACGCGCCTGTTGCAGTCGATGGGGTTCGACCAGGTTTTCAATATCGTCGATCACCCGGTTCCTTGTCCTGAATGCCTGACCGACCTGCCGTCGCAGGATCAGGGCGAAGACGTGGTCAAGGCCAAGGTCCTCGAAGCGCACAAGATCCTCATGGGCCTGAACGATTCCAACCGTGAAGCCTTCCATGACCTGGTCAATGCGCTGGAAGGTCAGCGCTAGGAGCCAGCGAACCGCGCTCCCCAATCCGTAGGAGCCAGCTCGCTGGCGATTGATTCTTCGCCAGCAATCAGGAATGCTAATCGCCAGCAAGACGGATCGCCGCCCGCTGGCTCCTACGTCCTTTGACTTCTGCATGGACATGCGTTCCGTAGGAGACCGCCCGCCGCCCTGGCGCCGCGCTGTCGCAGCAAACATGGGGATCGCATTTACCCGCAATGGCGGTAATGCAGATACCGTTAAGGTGGCGAGACGTAGGTCTGGGTGCATATCCATTACCGCGTGTGCTGGACCTTCTGGTTCCGGCCCTTACGGCCGGGTCACTTTCCTTTCGGGGAAAGTAACCAAAGCCTGGACTGACCCCCAAAAGTTGGACGAGAAACGTTAAAAATTCATCGCCTGTGTTCGAAATTGTACCGGACTCAGGCCGTTGAGCTTGAGGCTGATACGTTCATGGTTGTAGTAGTGGATGTAATCC